>CAMTOV010000006.1 GCA_947074235.1 uncultured Bacteroides sp.
AACACAGCTCTTTGTGTTGGCCCAAAAATAGATTATGTAGCCGTTCAATCATTTAATGCATATACAGGCCAACCTATCACAGTAGTTTTGGCTAAGGCTTTGGTTAATGCACATTTTAACGCAAAAGCTGCCGATCTTCAACTTGAAGATTACAAACAAGGTGATAAGTTAGTACCTTTCAAAATCGTAGCCGAATATAAGGGTTCTGACTTATTGGGTATGGACTATGAGCAACTTATTCCTTGGGTTAACCCAGGTGAAGGTGCTTTCCGTGTGATTCCTGGCGACTATGTGACTACAGAAGATGGTACAGGTATTGTACATATTGCTCCAACATTTGGTGCGGACGATGCTCTTGTAGCCAAAGCAGCCGGTGTGCCTCCATTGCAACTTATCAACAAAAAGGGCGAGTTGAGACCAATGGTTGACCTTACGGGTAAGTTTTATGCTATTGATGAGCTTGATGACACATTTGTAAAAGAGCGTGTAAATGTAGATTTATATAAGGAGTTTGCAGGTCGCTTCGTGAAGAACGCATACGATGCAAACCTTACAGATAAAGACGAATCATTGGATGTAAGCATCTGTATGATGATGAAAGCTAATAACTTGGCTTTCAAAATTGAGAAGCATGTGCACAATTATCCACACTGCTGGCGTACTGACAAACCAGTGCTTTACTACCCTCTTGATAGCTGGTTTATTCGTTCTACCGCTTGCAAAGAGCGCATGATTGAGTTAAACAAAACAATCAACTGGAAACCGGAATCGACTGGTACAGGCCGTTTTGGCAAGTGGTTGGAAAACTTGAACGATTGGAACTTGAGCCGCTCACGCTATTGGGGTACTCCACTTCCTATCTGGAGAACTGAAGATAACTCAGAAGAAATATGTATTGAATCGGCAGAGGAGCTTTACAATGAGATTGAAAAATCGGTAGCTGCTGGTCTTATGCAATCTAATCCTTACAAAGATAAAGGCTTTGTGCCGGGACAATATTCAGAGGACAATTACAATAAGATTGATCTTCACCGCCCATATGTAGATGATATCATCTTGGTATCGAAAGATGGACAACCAATGAAAAGAGAGCTTGACTTGATTGATGTATGGTTTGACTCGGGAGCTATGCCATATGCTCAAATCCACTACCCTTTCGAAAATAAAGAACTATTGGATACGCATCAAGTGTTCCCAGCTGACTTCATTGCTGAAGGAGTTGACCAAACACGTGGTTGGTTCTTTACGCTACATGCCATTGCTACCATGATTTTTGATAGCGTGTCATATAAGGCTGTTATCTCTAACGGATTGGTGCTCGACAAAAATGGAAACAAGATGTCTAAACGTCTTGGCAATGCAGTAGATCCATTCTCTACTATCGAGAAATACGGATCAGACCCATTGCGTTGGTACATGATTACCAACTCATCGCCATGGGATAACTTGAAATTTGATATTGAAGGTATCGAAGAAGTTCGTCGTAAATTCTTTGGTACATTATATAATACGTATTCATTCTTTGCACTTTATGCAAATGTAGATGGATTCGATTACAGCCAACCAGAGGTTCCTATCAACGAGCGTCCTGAAATTGACCGTTGGATATTATCGGTTCTAAACTCTCTAATTAAAGAGGTGGATACTTGTTATAATGAATACGAGCCTACAAAAGCAGGACGCTTGATTTCAGATTTCGTAAACGATAACTTATCAAACTGGTTTGTTCGTTTGAATCGTAAACGTTTCTGGGGTGGTGAATTTACAACTGATAAACTTTCAGCATATCAAACATTGTACACTTGTCTTGAAAAAGTATCAATGTTGATGGCCCCTATCGCTCCATTCTATGCAGATAGATTGTATAACGATTTAACATCGGTAACTGGCCACGACACGTCTTCTGTGCATTTGGCTAAGTTCCCTGAGTGCAACGAAGCGCTTATCGACAAGAACCTTGAAGCACAGATGAAGATGGCTCAAGATGTAACATCTATGGTATTAGCATTGCGTCGCAAAGTGAACATTAAAGTTCGCCAACCACTACAATGCATCATGATACCGGTAATGGACGAAGAGCAAAAAGCACACATCGAAGCGGTGAAATCTCTTATCATGAACGAAGTAAACGTGAAAGAGATAAAGTTTGTAGATGGAGCAGCCGGTGTACTTGTAAAGAAGGTGAAATGCGACTTCAAAAAACTTGGCCCTAAATTTGGCAAGCAAATGAAAGCAGTTGCAGCAGCTGTTGCTGAACTACCACAAGAATCAATCGCCGAATTAGAAAAGAATGGCCAGTACACACTAACTCTTGATGGAGCAGAAGCAATCATCGAAGCAAGTGATGTAGAAATTATCAGCGAAGATATTCCAGGATGGCTCGTGGCGAATGAAGGTAGATTGACCGTAGCTCTTGAAGTAACTATTACTGAAGAGTTAAGAAGAGAGGGTGTGGCGCGTGAATTAGTAAATAGAATCCAAAATATTCGTAAATCAAATGGATTTGAAATTACTGATAAAATTAGAATCACATTATCCAAAAATCCTATGACAGATGATGCCGTAAGTCAATATAATACTTATATTTGCACCCAAGTCCTAGGTACTTCTCTTGAACTAGTTGATAAGGTTAAAGAAGGCACTGAATTGAACTTTGACGATTATACTTTATATGTAAATATTGTAAAAGCATAATCCAACATATACACTAATACTAATAACCTTTAAAAATAAAATTATGGCAGAAAAAACTAGATACACAGATGTAGAGCTTGAAGAATTCCGCTCAATCATCAACGGGAAATTAGAACTTGCTCAACGCGACTATGATCAGTTGAAGATGAGCTTAATGGGTCTTGATGGAAATCACACAGATGACACATCTCCCACATACAAAGTTCTTGAAGAAGGTGCTAGTACATTGTCTAAGGAAGAAACAACACGCTTGGCACAACGCCAATTAAAGTTCATCCAAGGTCTTCAAGCGGCTTTAGTACGCATTGAGAATAAGACTTACGGCATCTGTCGCGAAACAGGAAAATTGATTCCTGCTGAACGTTTACGTGCCGTGCCTCATGCTACACTTAGCATAGAAGCAAAAAACAACGAAAGAAAATAAATTATTATACTACGAGCTACACGTTTTGATATCTATCAACATAAATGATGGACTAAACAAACATGTAGCTCGTATTTTGCATTTACACTGAATATAATGAAGAAAATTCTATCAAAAAGAGGAATTACCTTACTAATAATCTTTTCTGTATTATTTATAGATCAATTTACCAAAATAATGGTCAAGACCCACATGTATTGGCATGAGAGTATCCATATTACAGATTGGTTTTATATCTTCTTTACCGAAAACAATGGAATGGCGTTTGGTATGGAAATATTTGGTAAGTTATTTCTTACTTTCTTTAGAATTGGGGCTGTTTTATTTGGTAGTTGGTATCTACATCGCATTATTAAAAGAGAGCTTAAAACCGGCTATATAGTCTGCATTACTCTAATCTTAGCGGGTGCAATAGGTAATATTATCGACAGTGTATTTTATGGCGAAATTTTTAATGCAAGCACTACTTCACAAATTGCCACTTTTGTTCCTATAGGCGAAGGTTATTCTTCGTGGTTTCATGGCAGAGTGGTAGATATGTTTTATTTCCCTATCATTGATACAAACTGGCCAGAGTGGCTACCATTTATAGGTGGTGATCATTTTATCTTTTTCAGTCCTATTTTCAATGTAGCTGATGCAGCGATTAGCTGTGGTATTATTGCTCTATTATTATTTTATAGCAAATATCTAAACGATATCCATCATCAACCTAAAGAAGAAGAAAGCAAGTAATTGATATGAAGAATACAATCAGTACAACATGCTTTTTGCTAATATGCTTATTTTTAATAGCAAGTTGCAAGGTTAAAAGACCCGATTCTGTTCTACCTGAATCAACTATGGAAAGCCTAATATATGACTATCATATTGCAAAGGCCATGGGAGATGATGTAAGCTTTACAGACAACTATAAAAAAGCCATGTATATTGATGCTGTATTTAATAAATATGGAGTTACAGAAGCGCAATTTGATTCGTCATTGGTTTGGTATACTCGCAATACAGAGACATTAAGCAAGATGTATGATAGAGTTGCTATTAAACTAAAATCAAAGCAAACACAAATCAATCAGCTTGTGGCAATAAGAGATAAAAAGCCATTGACATCTCAACCAGGTGATAGCATTGATGTATGGGCATGGAAACGTTTATTGCATCTTTCAAGACTTCCTTTAAACAATAACTTCTCATTTGTTCTGCCTTCAGATACGAACTTTAAAGGAAGAGATGAGATTGTATGGAATGCTAATTTCTATTTCACTAAACATAAGGATACATTATTAGTAGACTCCTTGTTTCCTGTTATGGCAATGCAAATTGTTTATGATAACGATAGTATAATTAGTGAATTAATTGCTGTTGAAAATAATGGTATTCAGACTATTGCTTTGCAATCGGACACAATGGGCGAGATACGTGAGGTTAAAGGATTCATTTTCTATCCACATGCTGAGCAAGCAAACATATTGCTAGTAGATAGAATATCATTGATGAGATATCATAAAACTGATACTTTAGATCTTCCAATTGATTCTTTATCAACTGATACATTGAATATAAAGAAAGATGAAATATCTATTGATACAACATTGATTGAAGACAATCCAATAGATGAAATAAAAGAAACTGAATCTAAACGCGCTGCACCTTCTGAAATAAGAAATCAACGAAAGAAAGCAAGTGATAAGGCAGCTGCTGCTCCTAAAGAAAGACCAACCAGAGCTATTAATAGTGAGCCCATAAAAATGATTGAAGAATAATCTAATTATTGAAATATGAGACGCGTTGCATCAAACTATATTATCACTACTAAAAACGAAAAGTTACGCTTGCATGTAGTAGAGATTGAACAAGGCTGTGTCATTAAAACGTATGCTTTAACTCACGAAACCGAATCTGTAGAATGGTTACCTGGGGCTATAAAACTAAAAAACTGCAATAATCAAATTATTGCAGTTCACATGTATCCTTTCAATTTTATTACAATGATGCCTGTCTCCGAAACTCAGCACACACTATTGAAGTAGCAATTGCTACATTTAAAGACTCTGAAGTATCTCTATTCATTGGATAATTAGGAATATACAACCTTTTATTAATCATTCCCTCCATCTCTTCCCCTATTCCATTGCCTTCATTTCCCATAACAATTAAGCCATTATTAGGCAAAGTTTCTTGGTAGATATTATCGCCGTCTAGAAAAGTTCCAAACACAGATATATCAACATTTCTTTCAATTAGTTCTGTCAAAGAGGTATAATGCACTTTTACTCGAGCTATTGCACCCATTGTGGCTTGTATCACTTTAGGGTTAAACACATCTACCGTATTAATCGAGCAAAATAAATCTTCAATACCAAACCAATCTGCCACACGAATAATTGTGCCTAGGTTTCCCGGATCTTGAATATTATCTAAAGCTAAACAAAGCTTTACTTTCAATATAGATGGATCAATTGCATATACAGGTTGCTTAAACACAGCCAGTACTTCTTGAGGCGTTTTTAGCAGGCTTGCTTTAGCCAAAAGTTCATGATCTACAGCTATCAATTCAGAAGTTTGAATATTTTTATGATTATCTATCCATCTTTGTGTAGCAACTATCATTTCGCAATCAAAGTGGCCAATGAGATCTTCCACAAGTTTGGTACCTTCAGCCAAAAACGCGTTTGCTTCCTTGCGAGCTTTCTTAGTCTCTAAAGAGCGGATATACTTTATTTTGTTTTTACTAAGCAATGTCATTTTCACTATTTTGAATACAAAACTATAAAGATATTCTATAAAAGTAATTGTTTATCTCAAACATTTTGTTGGTGTTGCTATAAATTCCTTATTGCCGATATGATAATGCACCGTTTGCGACCTACTTTTCAAGAAAGTTAAGTATATTTGTTTGCTTTATGGCATTTTCAATAAATCAACATGAAGAAAAAGCTTCTTTACATATCTCTTTCAGTATTTATTATTTTACTATTACATTCATGCTCCGCAACAAAGTTTGTTCCGGATGGAAGTTACTTGCTTGATGAAGTAAAAATCACTACCGACAATAAGAATGTAAAACCATCCACACTTCGCCCTTACGTTCGACAGAATCCAAACTCTAAATGGTTTAATCTGTTTAAGACTCAGCTCTATGTTTATGACTTATCGGGAAGAGACTCTACCAAATGGATGAACAGATTTTTAAAGAAAATTGGAGATGCACCTGTTATTTATAGCGATTCTGAAACACAACGTTCGCTACAAGAAATCACTAAGGCAGTGCAGAACCTTGGTTACATGGGGGCAACTGTGCTTCAAACCACAGAAACTAAAAAGAAAAAGATAAAGCTCAACTATGAGGTCTTTACAGGCGACCCTTATATCGTAAACAATATCAAATACGATATAAAAGACTCATTAATTAACGATTATCTTACCACTGATGCAATAAACACATTGCTTAATGAAGAGATGCTATTCGATATAAATATATTGGATGCCGAGCGACAAAGAATAGCAAACTTATTGCAACGCAATGGGTATTATAAATTCAATAAAGAATACATCACCTTTAGCGCAGATACTGTTAAAGGCACTAAAACAGTAGATTTGACTCTGCATATTCAGCCTTATAAGCAAGACAATGGCGAATACATTAATAAACATCCTCAGTATAAAATCAATAATGTAAGTTTTATTACTGAATATGATGTACTTCAATCATCGTCGTTAAACAATATCGAAGTTAACGACTCTGTTATTTACAAAGATATCCCTATCTATTTTAAAGATAATCTATACTTAAAGCCCAGTATTCTTGTAGACAACCTACGCATACACCCCGGAGAGCTATATGATGAGCGAAAAGTGCAACGAATGTACAATTACTTTAGCAGACTCAATGCATTAAAATACACTAATATCCGTTTCTTTGAAACCAATGTTAATGATAGCACTATGCTTAATTGCTACATTATGCTTACCAAAACAAAACATAAGTCTATATCTTTCGAAGTTGAAGGAACAAACTCTGCAGGCGATTTAGGGGCTGCTGCATCTGTTTCATTTCAACACAAAAATTTATTCAAAGGCTCAGAAACATTTATGTTTAAGGTGCGTGGTGCATACGAAGCCATTACCGGTTTGCAGGGCGATTACAGCAACAACAACTACATGGAGTTTGGAGCTGAAACAAGTATCAATTTCCCCAACTTCTTGTTTCCTTTTTTAAGCTCCAATTTCAAGCGAAAGATACGTGCCACTACCGAGTTTGGTTTGCAATATAATTATCAACTCAGACCCGAGTTTTCGAGAACTGTAGCATCTGCTTCGTGGAGCTATAAATGGACACAACGCGTCAGAAATCAACATCGATTTGACTTATTAGATATTGGTTATTTGTATCTCCCCTGGATATCTCCTAAGTTTCGCGAAGATTATATTGACAAGGGTCAAAACCATATTTTTGAGTACAACTACAAAAACAGACTCATAGCAAGAATGGGATATAGTTATTACTACAATAGCATTGGTGGTGCATTAACCAATAATACAATTGCTACAAACTCCTACTCCATCCGCGTCAATGTAGAATCTGCCGGAAACATACTTTATGCTATATCCAAAGCTGCAAAAATCAGAAAAAACAATGATGGAGAATATGCTATTCTTGGCATCCCTTATGCACAATATCTAAAAGGCGATTTTGACTTTGCTCAAAACATCCGTTTAGACGATCGTAACTCTATAGCCTATCATGCAGGTATTGGTGTAGCTGTGCCCTATGGCAATGCAAAGACCATTCCTTTTGAAAAACAATATTTTGCGGGTGGCGCTAATAGCGTAAGAGGATGGGCTGTAAGAGAACTTGGTCCCGGCTCTTTTCCCGGAGATGGAAACCTATTAAATCAGTCGGGAGACATTCGTTTGGGTGCTAGTGTAGAGTATAGAAGTAAGCTTTTCTGGATTATTCAGGGAGCCGTATTTATAGATGCCGGCAATATATGGACCATTCGCGAATACGAAAACCAGCCAGGCGGTGTGTTTAAGTTTGACACCTTTTACAAACAAATAGCACTGGCTTACGGATTGGGAATTCGATTTGACCTTAACTTCTTTGTTTTACGATTTGACGGTGGCATGAAAGCATTAAACCCTGCTTATGAAAGCGGAAAAGAACGATGGCCCATTATTCATCCAAATTTCAAACGAGATTTCGCTTTTCACTTTGCGGTAGGATATCCCTTCTAATAGTATCAGATACAAAAATAGCCTCTTTTCAACCCAAGCTGAAAAGAGGCTATTTATATATGTTATAATCTAGAGATTAGCGAGCTGCAAAATACAAGCCAGACTCTACTAATTGATGAGCAGCAAGAACACCTTGAGCATCCAATGTTACAGTAGTTGAAGCACCGTTTGGCAAGTACAATTGTGCTGTACCATCGTTGTTCATTTTAAGAAGTTCGCTTACTTGATCTTCTGTTACAACATTCCAAGTGTTAGTATCGTTGTTGTAAATCAAATCCAAAGCCACTTCTTCACCCTCTTTAGAGATAGTATAACCATTTTCCAAAGTTTCAACCATGTAGTTGCCGTTGTTGCCTTTTACTTTTTTCACATCACCTACACTAGCCATTGGGTTTGAACCAGTCCAAAACTCGATAGAGTTGATAACCAAAGCATCAGCCAAATAAGCAACACCATAAACAGGAATGATATTCATTGCAACGAAAATTAGTTCGTTTACAAACTTGCTACTTACATTTTGATTCCATGCAGAAAGACGGTTAAACATTGCGAATGAACCAACGCATGAACTAAATAAAATACTGCAGCTTAAAGACAAAGCCGCCAAAAACATCATGTTGTTTTTTCTCATAATAAATAATTACTATTTTGTGAATATAAAGTGTTGTATAATTAATTCGCTACAAAGATATTGATTATTGCATAGCTATGTTAAGCAATGACAATATTATAATATTTTTTTAGAATTTGATACTGAAAAATAATGTGTGGAGTTGATGAGAGAGAAGAGGAAAGAAAAAAAAGCGGAAGCTGGGGGATTCGAACCCCCGGTACGGTTGCCCGTACGTCAGTTTAGCAAACTGGTGGTTTCAGCCACTCACCCAAACTTCCTTTCTTTTTGTGACATGCATTTCTCAAATGCGTTGCAAATATATGTGATTGTTTTGTAGTATGCAAATCTTTGCAACTCTTTTTTGCCTTATTTATGGGGATAATTACATAACTATCTAGGTTTCAAAGAGAAAAATAATTCATTTTTTTAATAATATATTTCATGCTTATTTCAATACACATTATAATATAAAGAAAGGCTAATGGTATGCGATTAGCTCATTTCAATCATAAAACAAATCTTAATCATTTTACAACTTAAACCTTAACATTTAATTTGTAGAATGATTAAATTAACAAGATAAAATGAGATAGTTATAAAGCTAGTATAATATTAATCTAAGAAGTGATTGTTTTTTTTAATCTGCTAGCAAAGTAAACTAAGTATATGATGCCTATCAGCAATACAGTAATTGAACTGTGCAACCCAATATAATCGAGTGCAATGCCCATGAAGATAGGAAATATGGCGCCCCCAAATTGTCCCATAATCATCAAGATAGATATTTTATTTTTCAAATCAGGATATCTCACAATAGCCTGCGATATGATAACAGGAAACAAACTTGCATTTCCTACACCAACTATTGCGATAAATATGCATAAGCCTATTTTGGTTGATACAAAATAAAGCCCTACTACACCAATCAGCAGTAATATTACACTTATATAGAAGAAAATTCGCTTAGATATTTTATTAATGATAAAAGTCCACACCAAACCACCCGACAATCTGGCTATAAAATATAAACCCGACGCAAAAGAGGCAGCCTCGAGTGTAATGCCTAGCTTATACATCAATAATTTGGGGGCCACGGTATTTGTTCCAATATCTATTCCTACATGGCACATCACCGCAATAAATGATAATAGGATAAGTGGCATTTTAAGCAACTTCAAACTAGAGAAATATACAGGAGACTCATCTCCTGGTTTTTCTTTTTCAATCTTGGTAAATGCTAGAAGCAATAAAGAGAAAATCGTAATAACAAAATAAGCTAGAAACAAAACACGCCAACCCAAACCAAAGAAGTGTTTAAAATGCACAGCTCCAATCATTGCTACATATGGAGCCACAAAGCAAGAGAAGGTTTTAACAAACTCACCAAATGTGAGATGAATGGCAAGTTTTTCGGTTCGAATAATATTGGAGAAGAGAGGATATGCTGAAGATTGAAGACAGACATTACTGATGCCCAATACAACAAAACAAATCACCATATATGTGTAAGACACTTTGAACAGTGGAATAAGTGTAGCCAAAGCCAAAATAGCCATACTTAGCAATACCATGTTCTTGCGCCCTATCCTATTCATTAATATGCCCGTTGGAATGGTACATATCAAAAACCACACATAGACTAAAGATGGCAATATATTGGCTTTGGTATCTGAAAGATGCAAAGATACTTTTATGTAATTGGAGGCTATACCTACCATTTCAATCGACCCCATCACAAAGAAGCAGAACATGATGGAAACAATTTGGAATCTCAAATAAGTATCTTTGCCCATATCTGTATATTCTATTTAATTACTCCGGCTCAAAACTTCGAAGCCAAGCGCTTAGTTCTTCAAGAACTTGATTCTTGTATAGAAAACCTTCACTGATTCCCCATCCATGTCCACCTGTCGGATATATATATAATGCTGCCGGAACACTTTTGTTGTGCAGTGCTAAATAATAATTCACACCATTAGCCGGTGGCACCACCTTGTCGTCATTGCTATATGCAATAAATGCTCTAGGCGTGATTTCGTCTATTTGCTTTTCATTGGAATACAAAATTTCTAATTCAGAAGATGGATTATCGCCCAACAAACTGGCACGCGAGCCAAGATGAGTATACTGTTTATCCATGGTTATAACAGGATACATTAATATCTGGAAGTTGGGTCTTAGAGCTTGTGGAGCGTGTGTAGCAATGGTCGATGCCAAGTGTCCCCCAGCCGAAAATCCCATAATACCAACATCATTAGGATTTATCCCCCAACTATCTGCATTTTCTCTGATAATTCTCATTGCCTCTTCAGCATCAGAAATAGGAACTTCCGCATGTCCGCCCTTGGGCATGCGATATTTTAATACAGCTACACCAATACCTAATTTATTAAAATAAGGCGCCCAGTCATATCCTTCATGGTGATAAGCCAGATGAGTGTATCCACCGCCAGGGCAAATTAAAACAAATCTTCCATTTGGCTTAGCCTGTGTAGGAAGAAATACTTTGATAGAGGGTTTAAAATCTCCCTTTGATTCATCAAAAGACGATTGACCATTCTGAGTAGGAGCACCATTGGGCCACAAGTCAATTTCGAACGGCGACTTAGGAGATTGAGCACTACCTAAAGAAGATAATCCAAGCAACATCATTGCCATAATGAGTTTATTGATGCAGGTTTTCATGTTTTTCTTAATATTTGATTATACAATAAAGCAAACTTAATAAAAAATGAAAGTCAGTGCAAACAAATATTTATTTATCTTAATTAATAGTCTGAACAAACTCCTCTACAAGATGTTATATTTTAACAAAAGAAATGTATGAATAATATGAATTCTAACTCACGATTTATTGTTATTATTTTAGCGATACTACTTTCGCCTTCCTTGCCAGCACAAGAGAGCCAATCGCTTAGTTTTGAGGAAGCATTAAATCTTCTTCAATCAGGAAATCAAAGTTTAAAGATAGCGGATAAAGAAATTGAAATTGCCAAAAGTGAGCGAGATCAACTAAATGCCTTTTGGTATCCTAGCTTGCAAGCCTCGGGCGCATATACTTTTCTTTCTCAAAAAATTGAAGTCAAAGAGCCATTATCTACTTTCACAAACCCGGCTATCGACTTTGTTCACAGCATCCTTCCCAACGATCAAATTATATCAAATTTCTTAAACCAAATAGGCAATAACTCTTTCATTGTTCCATTGGCACCAAGAAACTTGACAACCATTGATGTAGACGCCGAATGGGTTATCTTTTCGGGTTTAAAAAGAATAAGAGCCACCAAAATAGGAAAAACGATGGTAAACATAGCTCAAGAAAATAGAGGACAAATTGATGCTAACCAACGCACACTTCTTGTTGAAGCCTACTATGGATTAAGACTTGCACAACAAGTAGTAGAGGTGCGCAAAGAAACCTACATGGCTTTCAAAAAACATTATGAAAATGCTCTAAAGCTTGAAGCTACGGGAATGATAGATAAAGCAGGAAGGCTCCTTGCTCAAGTTAATATGGATGAAGCAAAACGCGAATTAGAGTCTGCCGAAAAAAATGAATCTGTTGTACAGAACACATTGAAAACAATATTAAATGTAGAAGATGATGTAGCAAGCATCACTCCTACCTCTCCTCTCTTTATCAATGATTCACTACCCTCAAAATATGAACTAATTCAGATACTTGGTACAAACAACTATTTGATAAATCAGTTGAGCCTACAAGAACAAATAGCCAAGGAGCAAACTCGTATCGACCAAGCGGGATATATGCCCAACATCGCTTTCTTTGGCAAACAAACGCTCTATTCTCATGGCATTAAAAGTAATCTTGTGCCTCGCATGATAATAGGCGTAGGATTCACATGGAACTTATTTGATGGTCTTGAGCGTGAAAAAAGAATCAGACAATCTAAACTAACAAGACAAACATTGATTCTTGGACAAGAAAAAGCCAAAGATGATTTGATTGTTGGTGTAGATAACTTTTATAGTCAGCTACAAAAATCATTAGATAATGTATCGGCGTTAAACTCTACCATAGAGCTCAGCGAAGAGTTGGTAAGAATAAGAAAGAAAGCATTTCTAGAAGGAATGGCTACTTCATTAGAAGTAATAGATGCCGAAAATCTACTTTCAAAAGTAAGAGTTGCTCGCTTGGCTGCTTATTATGAATATGATATTGCCTTGATAAACCTATTGGCTCTTTGTGGCACACCCGAGCAGTTTAGCAATTATAATAATTAAAAAACCTACTATATATGAACTCTAATAGAAGATATTTAACCGTAGCATTTATCATATTGCTTATAGTTGTTGTAATATTTACAGCAATAGGATTGATATTTATGAAAAAACAACCACTTGTATTGCAAGGACAAGCAGAAGCTACAGAAATAAGAATTAGTGGTAAACTGCCTGGCAGAATTGATACATTCTTGGTAAAAGAGGGTGATTGGGTGAAGAAAGGTGATACATTAGTTATTATCAATAGCCCCACAATAGAGGCTAAGTACAAGCAGGTAGATGCTTTAAAGCAAGTGGCAGTTGAAGAAAACAAAAAGATTGATGCCGGCACACGAAAGCAAATTGTGGCTACAGCGCTTCAGATATGGAACAAAACAAAAAGTGACTTAGATTTAGCTACAATTACATACAATAGAATTTTGACACTTTATAAAGATAGCGTAGTTACCTCTCAACGAAAAGACGAGGTAGAAGCAATGTACAAAGGTGCTTTAGCCGCCGAAAGAGCTGCACACGAACAATATCAAATGGCTGTTGCAGGAGCGCAATCAGAAGACAGAGCTGCTTCGCAAAGCATGGTAGAAGCAGCAACTGGTACGGTAGACGAAATAAACTCTATATTGGTAGACGCACGATTGACAGCACCGGAAGATGGGCAAATATGTACTATATTTCCTAAAAGAGGTGAATTGGTAGCAACTGGCACTCCCATCATGAACTTAATAGTTATGGAAGACGTGCACGTTGTTTTGAATATACGTGAAGATTTAATGCCTGATTTTAAAATGGGAGGCACATTTGTTGCAGATGTTCCTGCCATTGCAAAAAAGGATGTTGAGTTTAAAATATATTATATAGCACCTTTAGGTAGCTTTGCTACTTGGAAATCGACTAAACAGGTAGGAAGCTATGATATGAGAACTTTCGAAATACATGCATACCCCACTTCAAAAGTTGATGATTTACGTCCAGGAATGTCGGTTCTTATAACCATGTAAGCCTTTTAAAAGCAGAGGGATGGAAGATAATCCAAATACTAAATCACCTTTTCGTAGAGTCTTAAAACGAGAGTTCAACAGAATGGTGTCGCGTCGAATCTATTTTGGCACTGCTATTGTTTTGCCATTATTTACCTTATTTTTTATGGCAACTATATTTGGAAGTGGCGAAATGGAAAACCTTCCTGTAGGTATTGTAGACTTAGACAACACAGCTACTTCTCGTTCTATAACGCGCACTATCGAGGCTGTGCCTACGCTACTTGTCACCAAGCATTTTATCAATGAAATGGAAGCCAGAAGACTTGTACAAACAAAGGATATTTATGGCTACTTAGTCATACCCCACAACTTTGAGCAAGATGCTGTGACAGGCAAAGGCCCTATCTTGTCTTATTATTATCACTATGCACTTTTAGCTGTAGGAGGCGAAGTAATGGCGGCATTCGAAACAACATTAAAGCCTATGGAGGTAACTCCAATTGCTATGGAAGCCGAAGAATTAGGGGTTAGTACAGAAGAGATAGAGACCTTTTTATTACCTATACAAGCATCAGATCATCCAGTATATAATCCAGCCCTCAATTATAGTATTTATTTAAGTCAATCTTTCTTCTTTGTATTATTTCAAATTATTATACTACTAGTTACATTGTATGTAGTAGGGTCTGAATTAAAATTCAAAACAGGCGATGATTGGTTAGGATGTGCCAACAACAATATTGTTACTGCTGTGATTGCAAAAGTATTGCCTTATACTGTTATATTTTGTATTGAGGGAGTATTTGCCAATTATATCATGTTTCATATTCTACATTTACCCTTCAGTGGCAGTTGGCTGATGCTTAATTTATCTACTATACTGTTTATTTTAGCAACTCAGTCATTATCAATATTTATATTTTCTATATTTCCCGCTATTGCACTTATCATTAGCATCATCTCTATGGTAGGTTCATTAGGGGCTACTCTATCTGGCATTACTTTCCCAGTAGACAATATGTATCCTATTGTACATGATGTGAGTTATCTGCTACCCGTAAGGCATTATACCGAGATTGTGCAAACTATGCTATATACCAACGGCAGTTATCAGTATTACTGGACATCAATAGTTGTGTTCTTGATATTCCCGTTTCTAGCATTGCTATTATTGCCACGTTTAAAAAAAGCTATAATTAGCCATAAATATGATGACATCGAATAAAAAAGCATTGATACCATTTACTATTGTTCGTGAGTTTCTCACAATCAGTAGGAGCTTTGCTATACTTTTGGTTCTTATCGGAGGTATATTCATTTATGGTTTATTGTATAACTACATGTATGCGCCAAATCTAGTTACCAATGCCCCAGTAGCAGTAATAGATAGATCGCAAACAAAAATGAGCCGTCAATTTATTCGTTGGCTTAATGCTACTCCACAAATTAATACCTATAAAGAAGCTACAAGCTTTGTAGAAGCAAAAGAGTGGATGAAAGAAGGATTAATACAAGGGATATTATATCTACCAGCCGATTTTGAAACTAGAATCTTTGAAGGCGAAACAGTGACATATCCTTTTTACATCACTACCGATGCCTTTCTTTACTACGAAGCACTTCAAAAAGCTTGTGCCAATGTAATGCTTGCCATGAATGACGCTTACAGGGCTGATGGTGTTGTATTTCTTCCTCCACAAGGCATTTTAGCAATAGAAATGGTACAACCTATAGAAGTAGTAGGAACTACTCTTTATAATCATACTCAAGGCTATGGTTCGTATTTAATACCAGCTGTATTGATGATTATTATTTTCCAAACATTGAGCATGGTAATTGCCATGATATCTGGAGGAGAATATCAGAAGCGAAATTTAGGTGAGTATTTAAATTTTAATCAAGGCTTATGGAAAACAGCTGTTAAGGTTATATCGGGAAAAGCATTTGTATATTGCACAATATACGGGGTGTTTGCATTCTTCTTCTTTGCATTTTTACACAAGATATTTAGTATACCATCTATAGGAGATCCGCTATATATCGTTATTATGTTTATACCTTATTTGATGGCTACTTCGTTTTTTATGCTTACACTTTCGTGGTGGTTTACTGATTCTGAAGCCCCTATTCTGTTGATAGCATTTTTCTCTGTGGGTTTAATTTTCTTATCAGGTGTATCATATCCGCTAGAACTAATGCCTTGGTATTGGAAGATGTCACACTTCATATTTCCGGCCACACCTGCCACATTAGCATTAGTAAAAATCAACTCTATGGATGCAAGTATGGCTGATATTAAGCTGGAATACTCTACCTTACTAGTACAAGTTGTTTTCTATTTCTGCACAGCTATCTATGTTTATCATAAGAAGTTTGTTAGAGATATCCGCCTAAAAAGAGTATAGGATAATAAACTACTGCTTCTTTTCGGCAAAATAGACACCTCCTAATACTAATATTGCACCTATAGAGGCAATCAGAGTAATTTTTTCATTAATCACAATGGCAGAAGTGATTAATGTCACCAAAGGTATGACGTATATATAATTGGCTGCACAAATTATTCCTAGTTTATTTACTACTATTGTCCATGCAATATAACAAATCATAGATGCTAATACTCCTAAAAACAATAAATTGCCAAGAACAACTGGTTGTATAAGCATTGAGCAATCTGTATTTAAAGGATAAATAAAGAAGAATGGAAGTAAGGTGAGTAAGCCATAAAAGAAGACTTTTCTTGTTAAAAACAAAGTAGAATATTTAGCATTCATCTGTTTTAAAAACAAGCAATAAAAGGCCCACATCAAAGCTGCTATCAATGTTAGTATATCGCCCAATGGATTGAGCTGTAAAATGAAGCTACCATTAAACACAATGAGAGCCACACCAAACAAAGCCACAATAGAACCAAATATAAATCGAGGTTTAAAAGGTTCTTTCTTATAAAAGAAATAAGAAACAAGTGCCGACAGAATAGGTGTTGTACAAATTATCAAAGCTACATTAGAAGCTAAAGTAAATGATAATGCTGTATTTTCGGCAATAAAATAGAAAGAGCCTCCTGTTAGTCCTAATAATACAAACACGCCTTCATCTTTCCAGCTTTTAGCAAAAAGAGTGCGTGGAGATATAAACCAAATGCCAATATATGCAATTAAAAATCGATAAAATAAGATATCTGTAGGCGAAAGCCCATGGTTGATTAATACTTTGGTAGAGACAAATGTAGTACCCCATATAATGACCGTAATAGCAGCTAGTAAATGAAAACCAATAGTAGCTTTACTTGTTGTATTCATAAAGACGTGTTTATAGATATTTGACAAAGGTATACATACTTGAATCGTTTTTCATATCTTTGCACCCCATTTTTTCTATCAATAATACAAATAAATCCATAATGCAAGGAATAAAAGACTTAACCCATGGCCCTATTAATAGGCAGTTATTCAAATTGGCTCTACCTATTATGGCCACTTCCTTTATACAGATGGCTTATAGCCTTACTGATATGGCATGGGTAGGCCGACTAGGTAGCGAAGCTGTAGCAGTTATTGGTTCGGTTGGGATACTTACTTGGATGTCTGGATCAATATCTCTTCTCAATAAAGTGGGAGCCGAAGTTAGTGTAGGGCAATCTATTGGTGCACAAAATCAAGAAAGTGCCAAAAACTTTGCTTCTCATAATGTAACTATTGCATTGATTATTTCCCTTTGCTGGGGATGTTTGTTGTTTATTCTAGCCCGCCCTATATTAAATATCTACGATTTAGACACTCATATTACCGATGACGCTGTTTCTTATCTTCGCATCGTGTCTACGGCGCTTCCATTCATATTTCTTTCTGCAGCATTTACAGGCATATACAATGCAGCTGGTAGAAGTCAAATTCCTTTTTATATTAGCGGTTCAGGGTTGGTGTTGAATATATTGCTCGATCCTTTATTTATATTTGAATTTAAGATGGGTACCAACGGAGCTGCTTATGCTACATGGATTTCGCAGGCCGTTGTTTTCTTTATATTCATCTATCAATTGCGTATTCGCGATATGCTTTTAGGCCGCTTTTCTTTTTTTGTAAAACTAAAAAAGCAATACACTTATCGCATCTTTAAATTGGGTTTTCCGGTGGCTATGCTCAATACTTTATTCGCTTTTGTCAATATGTTCCTTTGTCGCACTGCCTCTATTCATGGAGGCCATATAGGACTGATGACTTTCACCACAGGAGGACAAATTGAAGCTATTACTTGGAATACTTCGCAAGGCTTTTCAACAGCTCTTAGTGCCTTTATTGCGCAAAACTATGCTGCGGGCAACAATAATCGTGTGATACGATCGTGGCACACCACCCTTTGGATGACTTTAATCTTCGGATCTATCTGCACCCTCTTATTCGTTTTTTTTGGCAATGAAATCTTTTCCATTTTTGTGCCTGAGAAAAATGCTTATGAGGCTGGTGGAGTTTTCCTACGTATAGACGGGTATTCTCAACTATTTATGATGCTCGAAATCACTATGCAAGGAGTTTTTTATGGTATTGGTCGCACAGTGCCTCCAGCTATAATAAGTATTTCGTGCAACTACCTTCGCATTCCGCTTGCACTGTTTTTGATTAGCCTTGGCCTTGGTGTAGAAGGCATATGGTGGGCTGTATGTTTCACCACTGTTCTCAAAGGATTAATTCTATTGCTTTGGTTTGTAGTTATACGAAAGAAGGTATTCAAAACCAATAAAAGTGAGGAATCGTTTGTTTTTTCAAAAGAATAGCTCGAATATTTCTACAGAATATCTATATTTGTTCTAATTATTCCATATTATTATTAATTTAAAATTAGAACAATCATGAAAAAAATGAAGTTCCTCATTTTCTATTTTTGCCTTGCTTTAGTATTTGGAGGCTGTAAATCAATGAATAATGCCAAAAAAGATGGTATGATTGGTGGTGGTGCAGGTGCTGCTGTGGGTGCTATCATTGGTGGTATAGTTGGCAAAGGAAAAGGAGCTGCAATTGGTGCTGCTATCGGAACAGCTGTAGGAGGTACAACCGGTGCGCTAATTGGTAGAAAAATGGATAAGAAAGCCGCTGAAGCTGCAAAAATTCAAGGAGCTGAAGTTCAACAAGTAGAAGATACTAACGGACTACCAGCAGTAAAGGTAACATTTAGCAACGGTATTCTATTTGGATTTAATTCAACAACATTGAGTACTGCAGCAAAACAATCTCTTAAAGAATTTGCCGATTTATTAAAAAGCGACCCAACTATCGATGTAGCTATTATCGGTCATACAGATAAGACTGGTTCTTACGAAGTAAATATGAGAATATCTAAAGAACGTGCTTATGCTGTACAAAACTATCTACAATCATGCGGTGTAAATCCATCACAATTTAAACAAGTAGAAGGTGTAGGATATAATGAATACAATGATGCTTTGACTGCAGATCAAAACCGTTGTGTAAATATCTATATGTATGCTAGTGAGCAAATGATTAAAGATGCCGAAGCTAATAACTAAAATACTTCGCTTTACACGCAATTTAATCTTATTTTTATTTATAAGTTCCATTGGGGTAGTTATATTATACCGGTTTTTGCCGGTATATATAACTCCTTTAATGGTAATAAGAAGTGTGCAACAGATAACTTCAGGCGAGAAGTTTAAATGTCATCACACATGGGTATCATTTGATAAGATATCCCCACACCTACCTATGGCTGTTATTGCGTCCGAAGATAATCGCTTTGCTTCTCACAATGGTTTTGATATGATTGAAATTAAAAAAGCTATGGAGGAAAATAAAACCCGAAAGCGACAAAGAGGAGCAAGCACAATCAGCCAGCAAACGGCCAAAAACGTTTTCTTATGGCCCAATTCTTCTTGGCTTCGCAAAGGATTAGAGGTTTATTTCACTTTTCTTATCGAATTATTCTGGTCTAAAGAGCGCATTATGGCTGTATATCTCAACTCTATTGAGATGGGAAAAGGAATATATGGAGCCGAAGCTGTAGCCCATTATCACTTCAATACTACAGCCGCCAAGCTCACAAAGGCTCAATCGGCACTTATAGCTGCTACCCTACCCAATCCCATTCGTTTCAATTCGGCCCAACCTTCGGCTTATATGCTCAAACGCCAAAAGCAAATTATGCGTTTGATGAATCTAGTTCCGCAGTTTCCGGAGAAGAAAGTTGAAAAGAAAAAAGACAAAAAATCAAATAAGAAGTAATATGCATAAACTAAAAGCTATTCTTATATTATCGTTTTGCTTTGCAACAAACCTATGGGCACAAAGAACAGAGATACTTCAGCCACATATCGAAACTGTGCAGCTCATTGTTAATGACGACTACCGACTTCCTCCAATCTTGAATCTTGGAAGCGATGACTATATTGACATCTCGTTCGACCAACTTTCTCACGATTATCACCGTTATCAATATATTATATCGCATTGTAATACCGATTGGAAGCGCTCCGACATCTCCGATTTCGACTTTCTAGATGGGTTTAACAATAACTATATTGAAAATGTAGAAACTTCAATGAACACAATGGTTCCTTATACTCATTATCGTTTCAGTTTGCCCAATGATGATGTACGACTAACGGCATCGGGCAACTACATGGTAGAGATTTTTGATGAGGACAACAAGGATAAACCTGTACTTAGAACATTCTTTAGAGTTGCCGAAAGTCAAGTTTCTATATCTGCAACTGTTAGCAGCGATACAGATATAGACCGCAATAAAGCTCATCAGCAGGTGAGTTTCGATATCAATTATAAAGGCTATACTATTCGTAACCCTCAACAAGAGATAAAAATACATGTGTTGCAGAATGAAAGAATAGACAACATGGTGACCAATGCCTTGCCTAGCTATGTATCGCCCACCGAATTGCGCTACACCAACAATCGCTCGCTTATCTTCCCAGCGGGCAATGAGTATAGACGGTTTGAAATAGTGAGTACAAAATATGCAGGCATGGGCGTAGAGAGCTTGGGTTACTATGCGCCTTATTATCATGCTACGCTCTATGCCGACCATCTACGCACGCTCAACTATATATATGATGCCGATCAAAACGGAAAATACTTGGTGCGCTATAACGATGCGGTAGACAGCAACACCGAAGCCGATTATTTCTTTGTGCACTTTGCGCTGGATAGCGAACACTCCTTGTCGGGCGGCAAAGTGTATTTGCAGGGTGAGTTCACCTACGATCTATTCAATGAGCAAACACAAATGAAATATAATAGCGAAAGCTATATGTACGAATCGGTACAGTTGCTCAAACAAGGTTCTTATAATTATCAATATCTATACGTGCCTCAAGGTAGCACTAAAGGAGAGACAGGTCCCACAGAAGGCAACTTCTATCAAACAGAAAACGATTATCTTATCTTAGTTTATCATAAACCGTTTGGCGAACGATATGACCGGTTGATAGGCGTAAAACAGATAACCTTTACACCTTGATTTAAAACTTAATCATTTGGCAAATTAAATGTTAACATTCTACATGTAAAATGATGAAGTTTACAAGGTAAAATGTTGAAGATATAAAAACGCTTCATTCTAAACTAAAAACCAGTTAGAATGAAGCGTTTTCTTTTCAACATCACATATCAAGCATAAAAATCACAACGCTGCACATAGGCAATCACATCACCCTTTTTCACATTATCACCTTGCTTAGCACATATTTCAACTACCCTACCTGTTATACCGGTATACACTTTCTCATACTCACCCCAGGGGGTAGATAGATAGCAGAACACCTGATCGTGCTGAATTTTACAACCAATAAACGGAGCTATCGAAGGCCCATCTACCGACACTTCCCACAAAACCTGCCCGCTGCTTGGTGCAATTATTGGATCAGCTTTGGCACGTTTTATCTTTTTGATATCTTCTTCCGAGAAGCCATTCTTAGCCATTGCAGCATCTTTGGCGCGGGTTATCTCATCTTCGAAACGTTTTTGGGCTGCTCCCGATTTATAATCACGATATTGTCTGTCGTGCATAGCCAGTTCGAATAGTTCTTCATCGTCTTGACCATACTCCCAGCCATTATCATCCATCTCTTTTTTATAATCTTCTAGTGCATCGGGATAGTTCGATTGAGGATCGGCATCTGTAAACTCAAACCCCTTCTCTTTGGCAAGTGCTATGATTTCAGGATCAAGTTCACCCGGCAAGCGTCCACTTTTACCCAGTATCATATCCCAAGTATGATTATCAATCATCGTCCAACGACCTTCTCCTTTCGCCATTTGCAATACGTTCATCAAGGCTACATTCTTTACGTACTGACTAAAGGGTGTTACCAACGGAGGATACCCCAATTTAGGCCATACATACTCTACTTCGTCAAACAGCATCACTAGCAAATCATCAATGGTCAAAGTAGGTTCGTTCTTGCTTTTCAGAATCAGGTTGATGCCCGAATGCACTCCTTTCAAGTCGGCCATCATCGAGCCCATCATACCACCAGGCAGTCCACACTTCAACAATAACGAAGAGGTGTGCTTATTGGTTGGATCGATAAAGTAGCCCAAGAAATCGTCCATAAACTCCTGAGTCATGGCACGCGCCTTCATATATGCCTTCATATTTATTTCGGGCACATCAAAGCCTTCATCTTTCAGCATAGCCTGCACAGATATCACATCGGGGTGTACTTTTCCCCACGATAATGGTTCCATAGCTACATCTATTATATCTGCACCATTCTCGCAAACCTCTAATATAGAAGCCATAGACAGTCCAGGGCCGCTGTGTCCGTGATATTGAATAATGATATCGGGATGTTTCTCTTTGATAGACTTAACAAGTTTGCCAAGCATGCCTGGTCTTCCAATGCCTGCCATATCCTTTAAGCAGATTTCTTTTGCACCTGCTTCAATCAACTTATCGGCAATATCCGAGTAATACTCTACGGTGTGAATAGGAGAATAGGTAATACATAGCGTAGCTTGAGGAATCATGCCTGCCTCAAGCGCATATTTAATAGAAAGAATAATATTTCTAACCTCGTTTAGTCCGCAGAATATTCGAGTAATATCTACTCCTTGTGCTTTTTTCACTTTATACATCAATTTTCGCACATCCGATGGCACAGGATACATTCTTAATGCATTAAGCCCCCTGTCGAGCATATGCGTTTGAATGCCTACATCATTAAATGGCTTTGTAAATGCACGAACTGCCTTATTGGGGTTCTCGCCATACAACAGATTAACTTGTTCAAATGCTCCTCCATTCGTTTCAACGCGGTCGAAACATCCCATTTCGATAATTAACGGAGCAATTCTCTCAAGTTGATCGACTCTTGGTTGATATTTACCGGACGATTGCCACATGTCGCGATAAACTAGACTAAATTTAATTTGCTTTTTCATGGATTTTGAACATTAAATAAAGATTATCAATACATAGGTTAACTATTTTTTAATAACAAATATATAGATTATTATATCATAAAGACAACAAATAAAGCACTTTTGTTGAGCTGAAAAGAATGTTTAATATCATATTGTCAGATATAACAAGAGTTGGCCAAATACAAAACTTGGCCAACTCTTACAAATTGTTTTTTACAACAATCGAAATATTTATATTTAAAACATCACTTAATCATTAAATTTCAAACTATCACACACCCGATTAACATTAGTTAAGCAAAATCTTTTAATTCATTTTGAAGTTTTTGACGAGTAAAGAATATCCTACTCTTTACGGTGCCCAAAGGAAGATTTAATCTTTCTGCAATTTCGCGATATTTAAAACCAGAAACATGCATAGAAAAAGGCACTCTATACTCTTTTGTTAATGAACTCACCACTCTACGTATCTCTTTCAAGTCATAAGAACCTTCGGTACTTTCAAAACCCGAGTCTTGTGGCAGACTTAAATGATACAAATTCTCAGTTTGATCAACATAGGTCTGATCTCTTACTATTTTACGATAGTTATTAATAAAAATGTTGCGCATGATAGTATACATCCAACCTTTAAAATTGGTATCAGGCATGTACTTATCCTCGTTATCCAAGGCTTTGAGAGAGGTTTCTTGTAGCAAATCATTAGCTTCCTCGCGGTTGGCGGTCAATTTATAGGCGAAGCGAAGTAGTTCTTCTTGTATGCCTATCAAATCTTTTTTAAAACTTACACTCTTCATACGCTCTCTTTTAAAGTTAATATTAGGTTTTCTGATGATACAAGTTTATTGATAATTTAAGAAGTAAATAGGAGTAATTCAGTTTTAAAAAAGCAAAAAACTATCAATTATCAATAAACAGGTGTAATATGATAGAAATTGGGTGTTTTTTATTATATTTTTTTCAATGTGTGTGATTTAATTCTAATTTTGTATACATATATGTAAAACACTTAAAATTTAAATATCATATTTATGAAAATTAGCAAAAAACTACTTTTAGCTTTCGCTGCACTGGTTGTATCGGTGCCCTCATTTAGCGAAGGCTTGAAAACCTTTAAGCTGAAGAATGGCTTATCGGTTATTATTTGGGAAGACAATACTCAACCCGATGTATATGGTGCAGTGGCCGTGAGAGCTGGTTCTATAAATGATCCTGAACAGTATACAGGACTTGCTCACTATCTGGAGCATTTGATGTTTAAAGGCACGCAAACCATTGGAGCACTCAACTGGACCGAAGAGGAACCTATCTACAACCAAATCATTGCAAAATACGATGAGATGGCTAACGAAACAGATCCTGCAAAGAAAAAAGCCATTAGCGACGAAATTAATGAGCTAACAGTTGCTGCTGGTAAAATCAGCGTATCAAATGAATTTTCTAATCTCAACGAATCGATGGGTGGAAAAGGATTGAATGCAGGTACAGGCTATGACATGACCTACTATCACAACTATTTTCCTGCTTTTCAAATTAATAAATGGTTGGAACTCTCTTCACAAAGATTTTTAAAACCTGTATTCCGTACTTTCCAAACTGAGTTGGAAACTGTATATGAAGAGTATAATATGTATAAAGATATGCCTTCTGAAGTTCAATCTGAATTCATAAGAGAAAAAGCTTTTGAAGGACACCCATATAGCCGCTCAATAGCAGGACTTGGTGAACACTTAAAAAACCCACGTCTAAGCGAATTGATTAAATTCTATAACGACTGGTATGTGGCCGAAAACATGGCGCTAATCCTTGTGGGTAATGTGAATACTGAGCAAATACAAAGACGTATTGCTGCTACTTTTGGTCGTCTTCCTCAAGGCAAAACTCCAGAAAGAAAACAATATCCCAACTTAGAAATAACTGGTCGCAAACAATATTCGGCTAAAATTGGTGATTACCCATCGGTTGTTATGATATATCCTGGGGTGCCTTCTGGACATCCTGATGAAAATGCACTTAAAATTGCTCTTTCACTATTGAGCAATGGTAGTAGTACGGGTGCTTTAGATAAGCTATCTATTGATGGTGAAATAACTGCTGGTTATGCAGGATTAAGCAGTCTACGCGAGCAAGGTCGATGCATGATTCAAGCTATACCTCTTTACGATCAGAATCAAAGAAGATATGAATCGAACAAAAGTGTAGAAAAAAAGGCATTAAAAGTTATTGAGCAAATTGCGAATGGCGATTTTGAACCATGGATAGTTGATGCAATCAAAGCTAACCTATGCAGATCTTATGACATCTCACAAGAATCTAACCAAGGTATGTTATACAAACTAATGAGTGCTTTTATCAATGAGCAAGATTTTAGCACTGTGCTTGAATATAAAGAGGAGATTGCCAATATTAGTGTAGAAGATATTAAGAGAGTAGCCAAACAATATCTTGGAAAAGACTACATGGTAATCAATATCGAAGCTGGAAAATCTAATAAAGGTGAGAAAATAGAGAAACCTGGCTACGATCCAATTGAGCCACCTGTAGGTCAACAATCATTGTATGCACAACAATTCAAAACACTTCCTATTGGTTCTGTTGAAGAAAACTTTATGGATTTCAATGAAGTGAAGAGCCAACCTATTAATGAGAAATCTAAATTCTTTTATACTCAAAACACAGTAAACCCCGTATTCTCATTAACCGTAAGATATGGAGTAGGAACTGAAAAGTATCCAAACTTAGGCATAGCTGCTAGTTTGATGAACAACGCAGGTATTATGGGTGCATACGAACCACAAGAGTTGAAAAAGGAATTTAGTAAACTAAACATTTCTTGTAATGTGTTTGCTGATGATGATTATCTTACAGTTTATATGACTGGGTATGAAAACAATCTAGCGGATGCTTGTCAACTACTTGCCCGCCAAATTTTAATGCCAAAGCTCGACGAAAAGCAAATGAAACGTCTGCAAGGAAGCGCATTGGGTGCTCGTGCTCAACGCAAAAATAATCCAGAGACTCTTGGTGGGGCTTTAGAACAATACATTCGCTATGGCAATGAGTCGGGATACTTGAAAGAGCTTACTGATAAAGAAATTTTTGAACTAGGCATATCTACCCTTACAGGAGATATCAATAGAGCATCCAACTACGAAGCTGAGATCTTTTATACAGGTGCACTTCCATACGAAACTGCATATGAAATATTGAGCAATAATCTGCCTTTAGTGGCCAATGAAAAGACTTCAGAGTCGCCATTTATAAAACCCTATGCAGATGTTAAAGAAAACACGATTTACTTCCTGCCAAATAGCGATACAGAACAAGCTCAGATCTTCGTATTCATGCCAACAACCAATTATGATAAAAAAGATAATGTGGTTAGAAGTGCTTTTAATCAATATTTCTCGGGAGGATTTAATGGTTTAATATTGCACGAATTGCGAGAAAAACGTTCTATGGTTTATGGAGCTGATGCTCGAGTTATAACGCCCGAACTGCCCAACTACCCAACAGCTTTTGTAGGAAGTTTATCGACACAAAACGATAAAGCTGTTGAAGCAGTAGGTGTATTTATGGATCTAGTACGCAACATGCCCGAAAACCCTGATAGAATAGATAATATCAAGAACTATATGAAGCAGACTCTTTTGTCTACTAAACCTAGTTTCAGATATAAAGCTCAGCAGTTTGAGAGCCAAAAGAGAAGAGGCTATACTCAAGACCCAGCAATTGAAAACATTCCGCTTATTGAGAATCTTGCATTCGATGATATCGTAAAATTCTACGAAGAGAATGTCAAAGATAAGCCAATGGTAATCGGCATCATGGGTAATCCCAAAAACATCTCTCAAGATGATTTGAAGAAGTTTGGTAAAGTAGTGAGACTTACCGACAAAAAGTTATTCAATACTAAAGACTCATTCTTTTAATAGATAGTCACAAATAAGAAACTCCTCATTTCCTATTTAGAGATAATGAGGAGTTTTTATTTTGTAAATAAAGCTAATTTACTATTCTTTTTATTACATTTGAGTTAATATTCACTGATTAATATTGTTGAGACATGAAACACATACTATACCTTTTGCTCTTATTGGCTATATCAATATCAATGCCTTGCCTAGCACAAAACAAAGAGGATAAAGAAAGAAAACAAGAAGAAATTATTAAGAAACAAATAGAGAATAGAAATTTCAAGATAGATATTTCAAAAGCAATACCACAAGGAGAAAGAAGCGTCCCTCTATCGCTAAACTCTATTACAGTTAGAAATGATTCTCTCATATCCGATTTGCCCTACTTTGGCCGATCATTTGCTATACCCTATGGCGGAAGTAATGGTTTGATATTTAGTGTGCCTATACAAAAGATGAAGGTAACCGAAGGAAAAAAAGGCAAGCAAAACATTGTTATAAATGTAGAAACGGATGAAGATGATTTTCGTTACAACATAACAATATTTCCTAATGGTACATCTAATGTAAGTGTATCTATGCAAAATAGAAATCCTATAAGCTATTTTGGAAGAATTGAAACAGGACTATAACGCTAATTTAAGCTTCCTCGCCAGTGTCTCCTTTTAAAATAGGAAGGCATATATGATATTTTACAGCCAATATACGAGTGATAAATACACTTGCACCACTGATGAGTTGCACTACAACCACATCCAATCCCATAAGAGATGTCATCCAATAAAACACACCACCTATCACACATGCCATGGCATAAATCTCTTTTCTAAAGATTAAGGGGATTTCATTGATAAGCACATCACGTATCACACCACCAGCTGCACCCGTAAGTGTTCCCATAATGATAGCAACCCAGAAAGGATAACCAAGAGATATACTCATGCCTACTCCTACTACAGTAAATAGTGCCAGACCAATGCTATCGAATATAAAGAATGTATTGTGTAAATGTATCAGATGCTTACCGAAAAATATAACCCAAAGCAAAGCCATACCTGTACATATCAGATAGATTGGATTAGTCATCCAACCCGGAGTGGCGCCCAATAATATATCACGTATAGTTCCACCGCCAATGGCTGTAACCAAACCTACAACGTAAGCACCAAACCAGTCAAATCGTTTGGCAGATGCTAATCGAATGCCACTAATGGCAAATGCAAAAGTTCCTATAAAATCGAGAATCTGAACGAATGTCGGCATATCTATGTATTTTTGTATGCAAAGAAATAAATTATTCCATAAGAAACCGTATTTTTGCTACCATAAAATAGATATATGACATATGAAAATTACAATTGTTGCCGGAGCACGTCCTAATTTTATGAAGATAGCGCCTATTGTGCGCGCTGTTGAGAACGCCATGTCTCAAGGCAAAAATATTTCTTACCGCTTAGTTTATACTGGAACAAAAGAGGATTCAAGCATAGATGCCTCTTTATTTTCGGATCTGCATATCTGCGAACCTCACTCCTATCTAAATGTAAATAGCAATAATGCTACACTTTTGGCATCGGGCATTATGGTTGCTTTTGATAAAGAGCTAACGGAAAATCCTGCACATGTGGTATTGGTAGTAGATGATTTAACAGCAACCATGAGTTGCGCTATTGTTGCCAAAAAACAAGGAGTGAAAGTAGCTCACCTAGTTGCCGGAACACGATCGTTTGACTTAAATATGCCAAAAGAAATCAATCGAATGATTAGTGATGGTTTGTCTGATTACTTATTTACAGCAAGTATCACTGCCAATAGAAACTTAAATCAAACGGGCACTGAGGAAGCTCATGTTTATCATGTAGGAAATATCTTGATAGACAATATACGCTATCATTGTAAACGGTTTATAAAACCTATTTGGTTTGATACTTTAAACATTACCAACAAAAACTATCTTCTGCTTACGCTCAATAGAAGGGTTTTACTCAATGATACTCATACTATTAAAGCTCTTTTGGAAACCATTATAAAAGAGGCAAACGGATGTCCTATAATTGCGCCTGTACATAACTATGTACGTGAGGCTATTATTCATACTGGGATATCAGCACCAAACTTATATCTACTGCCTCCTCAAGGATACTTATCGTTTGGTTATCTAATGAGTAATGCAAAAGGAGTGATTACAGATTCGGGCAATATTGCCGAAGAGACCACTTTCTTGGGTGTGCCTTGCATCACATTGAATGACTATGCTGAGCATCCTGAAACTTGGCGCATAGGAACAAACGAGCTTGTAGGCGAAAATACAGAACAACTAGCCAAAGCAATAAATAAATTGATAGCTGGCGAATGGAAAAAAGGTGAACTTCCTGAACGTTGGGATGGAAGAACTGCAGAAAGAATAGTTCAAATATTATTGGGATAATCGTCTTTAAAACAAGATAGTTTGTTTTAATACATTAGACACCGACTTATTATAAATTAGATACTGGCTTTTGATTCAAAACTCAGTATCTTTTTTTATGCTTTGTTTTAGCGAACAGAGATAACCTAATTTATAGAAAGCAAATAGTTTTAATGATGGAGTTTTGCTTGTGAGATTGGATACAATATATGGTTCTGTGGTATTAAATAAAAAACTACATATTGGTTGCATCCCTAACTTATAAATCTTATCATGCCATTTTAGTAATTTTACATAAGATTTCATTTCCTCTTCATGGCCTTGCAAATTGCCTACTGCACGTTTTATTTTCATTAAAAACTTCTCACTAGTCTCTTCTACACAGTGATAAACAGCATTGTCTATATGGATAATTTCGACTCCGGCCTGCTCAAGTCTTTTACCAAACAATGTATCCTCATATCCAAGATGAAAGGATTCATCGAATCGAACTTTCATAAATGCGTCTTTAGAAATTAAGAAGTTCATACTTATAAAACTATTATAAGGAAGCTGACTTCTCGACGCTGCTGTTTGCTGTTCTACAGCTATACCATACTTAAATCGAAGTATTGAATCAGTAGGTATATTATCTGTTTTGTATATAAATCCTCCACAAACAGCTGTATTTACTCTTGCATTATTAATGTATTTACTCAAAAAATCACCATTAACAGGCAACACATCTGAATCTAGAAACAACAAATAAGGATATTGAGCTTGATCGGCCAGATAGTTTCTAATCTTCGCCGGACCTAGATTGTTTTCTATCTGCAAATAGTTGCAATTATCCCAATCTTGTATCACACGGTTAATTGATCTATACTCTTCGTTCGATGCATCATCTGCCAATAACAGTTCATAAGGAATGCCCAATCCTAGTGCTTGTTTATTGACTATATCAATTAAAGGTAGGCAGTTGGCATTGTATGTAGGTATAAGAATAGAAAGCATATTATAATGAGTTGAGAATGGCAAATGTAATACAAAAAAAGTTATAATTACAGTCTTATTAAGAGTAATTGTTAACTTTGTCCACCTATCATAGAGTAGTATATGAAACAACTATATTTCAAAATAACGTTCTTTTTAATTTTTCTATTTTCTACTTTACACTTGTCAGCACAGCTACGAGGTGTCATTACCGATTCATTGACCAATGAGCCTTTGATGTATATATCTGTATTTTATGAAGGAAAAGGTGTAGGTAGTGTGTCAAACATCAAAGGTGAATACAAGATAGAAACACGTAGAGGTTGGAATGAAGTAACCTTTTCGGCTATCGGATATAAAACCAAAGTAGTAAAGATAACTCCCGATCAAAAGATATTGAATATCAAAATGCAATCGAATGATGTGCAATTGGCAGAAGTTGTTATCAAGCCCAAGAAAGAAAAGTACTCTCGCAAAAACAATCCTGCTGTAGATTTGATGCGCAAGGTTGTTGAAAACAAAAAGGCACAGGCACTTGAAGTGAATGATTATTATCAATACGACAAGTATGAGAAGATGAAGATGTCGTTAAACGAAATCACTCCTGATAAATTAGAAAAAGGTGTCTTCAAGAAGTATTCGTTTCTAAAAGATCAAATTGAAATTTCTGAAGTAACCAATAGTCTCATCCTACCTATATCTGTACAAGAAACAGCTTCACAAACTATATTTAGGAAAAGCCCTGAGAGTCAAAAAAGCATTATCAAAGGTATGAACTCGAATGGATTGAACGAACTGTTTGCTTCGGGTGATATGCTGAGCACTATTTTGAAAGATGTGTTTGCCAATGTCAACATCTACGATGACGAGATACGCTTGCTGCAACGACGCTTTACCAGCCCTATCTCCAAAGACGGTATCTCTTTTTATAAATACTACATCATGGATACAATAAAGGTGGAGAAAGATACTTGCATCCACTTAACATTTGTTCCTCAAAACTCTCAAGATTTTGGTTTCACCGGTCATTTATATGTGATTAAAGACTCAACGTATGCTGTAAAGAAGTGTACGATGAATCTACCCAAGAACACAGGTGTAAACTTTGTAAACCGCATGGATATCATACAAGACTACGAACAATTGCCAAATGGTAACTGGGTGTTGAAAGATGATGATATGCTTGTAGATTTATCACTTATAAATACATTTGGAGCTGTGTTGGTGCAACGAACTACCAAGTACACCAATTATAAATTTGACCCGATAGAGCCACGATTGTTTCGTTTTAAAGCCAACGTTATCAAGGAGGCGGACATGCTTACTAAGAGTGATGAATATTGGGCGGAAGTACGCCAAGTGCCTCTTAGTAAAACAGAGAGCACTATGGATGTATTTATGAATAGAATAGAGCAAGTGCCGGGATTCAAGTATGTACTTTTTGGTGCGAAAGCCTTAATCGAAAACTTTGTAGAAACTGCCGGACCTAAAGGAAAAAGTAAATTCGACTTTGGACCGGTCAATACTATAGTAACAAATAACTATGTTGATGGGTGGCGCTTGCGCGTAAGTGGAGGAACCACAGCCAATCTCAATCCACACTGGTTTGTTAGTGGATATGGCGCCTATGGTTTCAAAGATCATCGCTGGAAATATAGCGGCACACTCACCTACTCTTTTCGTAAACGCGAATATGTGATTTGGGAGTATCCTAAACATTTCATATCGGCCACTTATCGTTTTGATGTGATGTCTCCTATGGACAAGTTCTTGTTTACAGATAAGGACAATATATTTTTGGCTTGGAAAACAACTACTGTTGACCAAATGTCTTACATGCGAGACATTATGATAAACTACGATTTGGAAACTCATACTGGGTTTGGAGTAAAAGCCATGCTCCGCCATCGTGAAGATGAACCTACAGGCAATCTTAAATATTGGCGCAACAATAACTCAGGAGATAAAATGCCTCTCCCCGGCCAATCGCCTGTAAGAGACATTACTACAGCCGAGGCGAGTGTTACTTTACGTTATGCTCCCGGCGAATCGTTTGTTAACTCCAAACAACGTCGCAACCCAGTTACATTGGATGCACCTATCTTTACCCTTAACCATACTATCGGATTTAAAGGAGTATTAGGAGGTGAATATAACTTCAACCGCACGGAGGCTAGTATTTGGAAAAGACTGTGGCTTCCTGCATCGTGGGGAAAAGTAGACTTTAGTGTTAAAGGAGGTATAGAATGGAACACCGTACCGTTTCCTTTATTACTTTTGCCAGAGGCGAACTTAAGCTACATCACTCAGCGCGAAACTTTTTGTTTGATAAACAACATGGAGTTTCTCAATGACCGATTTGCTTCACTCTCAGTTTCGTATGATATGAATGGGAAGTTATTCAATCGCATTCCATTAATCAAACATTTGAAGTGGAGAGAGATGTTTCGCTTTAGAGCTTTGTGGGGAACGCTGACAGATAAGAATAATCCTTTTATCAGCGACAATCCCGACTTGTTCTTATTCCCTATGAGAGATGGCAAGTATACCAGCTTTGTGATGGACCCATCCATCCCTTATATGGAAGCAAGCGTAGGTATATACAATATATTCAAGCTATTGCACGTTGAATATGTACATAGACTTACTTATAGAAACAACCCCAATATCAATAAATGGGGATTTCGATTTATGGTATTAATGGTTTTCTAAACATAACAATATGCAACCATTAGCAGAAAGACTTAGACCAAAAACACTCGATGATTATATCGGTCAGAAACACCTTGTGGGACCGAATGCTATATTACGCAAAATGATTGATAGCGGAAGAATCTCTTCATTCATTTTGTGGGGACCTCCTGGTGTGGGTAAAACTACACTCGCTCAAATCATTGCCAACAAGCTCGAAACTCCTTTTTATACGCTGAGTGCAGTTACATCTGGCGTAAAGGATGTGCGCGAAGTGATAGAAAGAGCCAAGAGCAATCGCTTCTTTTCGCAAAGTAGTCCTATACTCTTTATAGACGAAATACACCGTTTCAGTAAATCGCAGCAAGACTCATTGCTGGGGGCTGTTGAAAATGGAACTGTAACTCTGATTGGAGCTACTACCGAGAATCCTTCTTTCGAGGTTATTCGTCCTCTTTTATCGCGTTGCCAACTCTATGTACTCAAATCTTTAGAGCAAGATGATTTGTTGGAGCTGCTACACAAGGCCATTGCCAACGATTCTATCTTGAAGGAGCGCACCATCGAACTAAAAGAAACCGCAGCGATGCTACGTTTCTCGGGAGGTGATGCCAGAAAACTGCTGAACATTTTAGAACTAGTAGTTACGTCAGAGGCAAACAACAAAGTGGTAATTACCGACGAAATGGTAACCGACCGTTTGCAGCAAAATCCTTTGGCTTATGATAAGGATGGCGAAATGCATTACGACATTATCTCGGCCTTTATTAAATCGATACGTGGTAGCGATCCCGACGGAGCTATCTATTGGCTGGCACGAATGGTAGAAGGTGGCGAAGATCCCGCTTTTATTGCTCGCCGCTTGGTGATAGCTGCTGCCGAAGATATAGGATTGGCCAACCCCAATGCCCTACTGCTAGCCAACGCTTGTTTTGATACTATCATGAAAGTAGGTTGGCCCGAAGGACGAATTCCATTGGCCGAGGCAACCATCTATTTGGCCACAAGCCCCAAGAGCAACTCTGCCTATAAGGCTATCGATGAAGCAATAGCTTTGGTGAAACAAACCGGAAACTTGCCTGTACCGCTTCATCTGCGCAATGCGCCTACCAAACTGATGAAACAGCTGGGCTACGGACAAGAATATAAATATGCTCATAGCTATGAGGGCAATTTTGTGAAACAACAATTCTTACCCGATGAAATAAAATCGACTCGAATATGGCAACCTCAACAAAATGCTGCTGAACAATCGCATGCGCAACGATTACAGCAACTGTGGGGCGATCGCTATAAAGAGTAACAAATCATTAATCTTTATATTAAAGCGTATGAAAATTGTAGTATTAGACGGTTATACCGTAAATCCCGGAGACTTATCATGGGATGCTTTAAAAGCTCTTGGCGAATGTACTATCTACGATCGCACTTCACCCGAACAGATTATTGAGAGGGCTAAGGAAGCAGAGGTATTATTAACAAACAAAGTAGTGATAGACAGCGAAGTAATGTCTAAGCTCCCAGCGCTAAAATACATTGGTGTAATGGCGACCGGTTACAATATCATCGACCTGAAAGCAGCAAAAGAACGCGGCATCATTGTTACAAACGTACCTGCTTATAGCACACCGTCAGTAGGGCAAATGGTATTTGCTCATATCCTTAACATCACTCAGCGAGTAGGACACTATTCCGATGAGGTGAGTCAAGGAAAATGGACCAATTGCCCCGACTTTTGTTATTGGGACACACCGCTTATTGAGCTACTGGGGAAAAAGATAGGGCTTATCCGATTAGGTCAGACGGGATATAACACAGCTCGTATAGCACTTGGCTTTGGTATGAAGGTATGGGCATATACTAGCAAATCTAAATTGCAACTACCTCCTGAAATAAAAAAGATGGAGCTAGACCAAATATTCCGCGAATGCGACATCGTTAGTCTTCACTGTCCGCTTACTGAAGATACACGCGAGATGGTAAATGCACGAAGACTTGCTATGATGAAACCATCGGCTATATTGATAAATACCGGTAGAGGACAATTGATAAACGAGCAAGACTTGGCTGATGCGTTGAATAGTGGTAAACTATATGCTGCAGGCGTAGATGTTCTTTCTACAGAGCCTCCAATGGCCGATAATCCATTGTTGACTGCTAAAAACTGCTTCATCACTCCTCACATTGCATGGGCCACATCGGCAGCTAGAGAGAGATTAATGGCTATTATGATTGGCAATATCAAAGCTTACAGTGCTGGTAAACCCGAGAACAATGTAGCTTAAGATAATGATAATATAAACAGTATAAATACGGCGTTTATTAAATGATTGAATATACGTTGTATTTTGATTTGTTTTTGAAGGTAAACTAATACAAATTACGATGTAATTTGTATTAGTTTTATTTTTAGCTCATATATACATACAACAATAGCGTTGAGTTATTCAACGCTATTGTTCGTTTTAATCAATTCATCTTAATAAGAGGAGTTATTTTTCTCATCAAGCTCCTTCGACGATATCTTCCTTACATCTATCTTTCGCCAAGTATAGAAGATATAGGCAATCACTACCGGAACCCATATTGTGACCCAAGCCATGGTTTTAAGCGTAAACAGGCTTGAACATGAGTTTGATATCGTAAGCGAACTTTGCAAATCACTATAAGATGGATAGTAAGATGTATTGTTGTAACCAGCCACCAAAAGCAATGTCAAAACAGTAAGAATGGTGCCTATACCTGCAAACCAAATGCCTTTATCGAAAGTACGTTTGAAAATAGAGAAGACAATACCAAACAATACCAATACAACACCTACCAAAAATACTATCAATACAATTGGCATTTCAATGAAGTTTATCCAATATTTATGTGGTTGCATAAATACGATGCCATTATTAGGATCTACAGCATAACCATCGGCTAGCAATGTGCGAATTAAGAAACCTAAGAAGAACACTAAAAACAGTATTGTATTCCATATCAACGAACGACGGATTTTAGCAGTCAACTCTTCATCATCGATATTATTGATAAAATAAAGCGCACCAAGCACCCTGGCTAGAAAGAAAATAGCCAAACCAAGTGCTATATTCCAGAAATTGCTAAGTATATCAAGCCCATGCCACTGACTACCCCATTGGCAAATGGTAGGCATAGCCAAGTCCCCAATATTCGATTTATTGATTAAGAAATCCGAACCGGTAAAGAAGGTAGCTACTACTGCACCTAGCAAGAAAGGCCCTATCACGCCATTGATAACGAGAAACACTTGATATGTTTTTCGTCCCAGTAAATTACCAATCTTTCCTTGAAATTCATAACTTACAGCCTGTAGCACAAAGCTAAACAGAATAATCATCCATAGCCAATAGGCACCACCAAAGCTCAAACTATAAAACATAGGAAAGGAAGCAAAGAAAGCTCCACCAAACACAACGAGCGTAGTAAAGGTAAATTCCCATTTACGGCCGGTTGAGTTTACCAAAAGCTTACGCTCCTCTTCTGTTTTGCCAACACAAAATAGCATGGAGTTTCCACCTTGCACAAACAATAAAAAAACCAGTATAGCAGCCAATAATGATATAACTAGCCACCAATAATGTTGAAGAAATGTATATGTTTCCATAATTAGGTCATTTAATAGTTATTATCATCATTATCATTTATCTCCGGACCTTTCTTAATTGCATTCAGCATGATGCGTATGCCTGCTATAAGCATTACTGTGAAGAGTACTAAGAAGATAAAGAAGGTAATCTGAACGGAGGAAGTATTTAGTTTAGACACTCCTACTGTTGTAGGAAGCAAATCTTGAATAGCCCATGGTTGTCTACCACATTCGGCAACTACCCATCCGGCCATACCAGCCAGATAGCCAAAAGGAATAGTAATCAAAGCCACATATTGTAGCCATCTTTTATTGATAAATTTATCTCTATAAACAAGTATCAACACTACCAAGAAGAATAGGATAAAATACAACCCTAAACCTACCATCACTCTGAACATGTAGAATAGTAGAGGAACATTAGGTATCAGTTCGGCAGGATCTTTGATATAACCATATCCAAAATAAGCAACATTCTCATTCAGTTGCTGCAATGACGACTGCATCGTTTCTGTAGAGTTAGAATACATTGCTTTTCTATAAAGGTCGAATGCTTCGATAGCATCACGTCCTTTTTCAATTTTCTCATCGGCTGAGAGTGCTATAGTATTGTCACGAGTTTCATATCCACCTTCAATAATATCATTGATACCGGGAACAAACTTATCAAACTTACGCTCTGCTAATAAAGAGAGCATTTGTGGTATTTCAATCTTAAAATAAAATGGATCTTCATTATCCAGATAGCTCTCTTTTTTAGGATTAAGCACACCGATAGCAACAAGACCTGCTCCTTTTTCGCCATGATACAAGGCTTCCATTGCAGCAAGCTTCATGGGCTGATTTTTAGCAACAATTGCACCGGCTTGATCGCCTGTAAATGCTGACAAAATAGTTGCTATCAATCCAAATACCGCCGCAATCTTTATACTTGATATAGCAAACTTCTGATTTCTTTTCTTCAACAAGAACCAGCAACTTACACCCACCACAAAGATAGAACCGAGCACCCATCCGTTGAGAACGGTATGACAGAACTTCATCACCGCTGAAGGTGAAAAAGCAACTGCCATGAAGTCGACCATCTCATTTCGTGCTGTTTCGGGGTTAAACTCCATGCCTACCGGATGCTGCATCCATGCATTGGCTACAAGAATCCACCAAGCAGAAATTGTTGCACCCAAACCTGTGAGCCAAGTAGATGCCAAGTGAAAACCTTTGCTCACTTTGGTCCACCCAAAGAACATCACTGCAATAAAGGTAGCTTCCATAAAGAAGGCAAGTATCCCCTCTATAGCTAATGGAGCACCAAAGATATCGCCCACAAACCAAGAGTAGTTGCTCCAGTTAGTACCAAACTGAAACTCCAGGATAATACCCGTAGCTACCCCAATTGCGAAATTAATGCCAAACAATTTCATCCAAAACTTAGCAGCAGACTTCCATTCCTCTTTGCCTGTTTTGTAATAAATAGTCTCCATTATTCCCATTATCACAGCCAGTCCCAATGTAAGTGGAACAAATATCCAGTGATACAAAGCCGTCAATGCAAACTGTCCTCTCGACCAATCAACCAAAGAGGTGTCTATTACTTCATTCATTGTCGTATTAGATTAAATTAGTGAATAATTTATTTATCTTGATTTAATATCTCATCCGAAGGAAAGGCACGTTCTATTAGTTCACTCCCCACAAAGTTGCCTTTATCCTCTTCGGTAGGCAATTCTCTAAGGTAGTTTGGAAAGAAAAAGAGTTTTAATATAAAAAACATAACAAATAGCTTCACCAGTATTATCAACCACAGAGTTTTGCCTATTGTCATATTTCTAAAACCATCATAATAAAGATACCATATATTCATCAATGCATTTTTCATATATACGATACAATTTATATTTTAAATTTAAAATATATTTCCAAAAAACACAAATAAACCGTCAGAAAAATTATCAAATAATTATATATTCTATTTTCATTCTCCTTTAATATTAACGATTATTAGCAACAAATTGTTCTTAAAGATTACACAAAATGAACCCACTGTTAATTTAGCATAATAATTAGAGAGCAGTCCATCTTTATACTTTTGAAATAGTATTTTTGCGCACAATTCAAATAAATGTGCAAATTTTAGAATGAAACATCAAAACGGATTTATCGACTATATAGAGCAAAGCATCAAAGATAATTGGGATAGAAATGCTCTGACAGATTATAAAGGTATTACACTTCAATATAAAGATGTAGCACGCAAAATTGCCAAATTTCATATTGTTCTTGAGAGTGCAGGCATTCAACCTGGAGATAAGATTGCCGTATGTGGTAGAAATAGTGCAAACTGGGCCGTTACTTATCTTAGCGCAGTTACTTACGGTGCTGTTATTGTGCCGATTCTTCATGAGTTTAAGGCAGATAATATTCATCATATCGTAAATCACTCTGAGGCAAAATTGCTTTTTGTGGGCGACCAAGTATGGGAGAACTTAAATGAAGATGCTATGCCACTGCTTAAAGGTATAGGTTGCATCAACGATTTTACGATTCTTGTTTCGAGATGCGAACAGTTGACTCATGCAACCGAGCATAGAAACGAGATATATGGCAGCCTTTATCCCAAGAACTTCCGTCGCGAACATATTAATTACTACAAACCCGCAGAGGATGATTTAGTTATCATCAATTACACATCGGGCACAACGGGATATTCAAAAGGTGTAATGTTGCCATGCAAAAGTATTTGGTCTAACATTGCCTATTGTGATGAGATGCGTCCATTAAAAGCGGGCGACAATGTTGTATCTATGCTTCCGCTTGGCCATGTATTTGGTATGACTTACGACTTCCTTTATGGTTTTTCGGCAGGTGCGCATTTGTATTTCTTGACGCGCATGCCTACTCCTAAAATCATTGCACAATCTTTTGCTGAAATTAAACCCAAGATTATTTCGTGCGTGCCACTGATTGTTGAGAAAATCATCAAAAAGGAGGTTCTTCCTCATGTAGACAATCGCATTGGAAAACTATTGCTTCGAGTTCCTTTCATCAATGATAAAATCAAAAACTCTGCTCGTCAGGCGGCTATGGATATCTTTGGCAACAACTTTGAAGATATCATTATTGGAGGCGCACCCTTCAATGCAGATATTGAGAAGTTCTTGAAAAGAATCAACTTCCCCTACAACATTGTTTATGGAATGACGGAGTGTGGGCCAGTTATTTGTTCAAGCAGATGGCATGAATTAAAACAAGGCTCTTGCGGTAAAGCGGCTACTCGTATGGAGGTACGCATCGATTCTAAAGACCCCGAAAACGTAGCTGGTGAAATTATTTGCAGAGGCGACAATATGATGCTGGGTTACTATAAAAATCGAGAGGCTACCGAAGATATTATCGACAAGAAAGGATGGCTTCACACAGGAGATATGGCAACAATGGATAAAGAGGGTTTTGTTACAATCCGTGGTCGTTGTAAGAATCTTCTCCTTAACTCCTCCGGACAAAATATCTATCCCGAAGAAATTGAAAGCAAACTAAACAATATGGCTTACGTAGCTGAGTCGCTCATTGTGATGCAGAATGACAAACTAGTAGCGTTAATCTATCCCGATTTTGATGATGCGTTTGCTAATGGATTACAGCAGAGTGATATAGAAAAGCAAATGGAATCTAATAGAATAGAGCTAAATCAAACGATGCCTGGATACAGCCAAATTACTAAAGTGAAAATTCACTTCGAAGAATTTGAAAAAACGGCCAAGAAGAGTATCAAGAGATTTATGTATCAAGATATTAAAGAGTAGACACTACTTAATAATGAAAAAGGGAAAGCCATAATAAGCTTTCCCTTTTTCATACCCTAATAACATAAATTACAAACCTAATGCCGTGTTTATACGAAGTATCATGTCTCTATAATGATATTTCGTAGCTATATCTTGTGTGTTCAATCTGCTCTGTAGCAAATCCTTGATACGTAGCAATTCGCCTCGCTTCACTGAAATTGCATCGGATGCACGATTAATTTGTGTACCATAAAAGTTAAGTTCACGTCTAGCATTCTGATTACCTTTAATACCACAATGTGCATGTCCCTCGCCTGAGCAAAAGGATTGCTGATTGTCTAGTAAGAAATGATGATCAGTTATATTTTTATTAATTATATTCACACCTTCGCTTTCGGATGCAGCAGTGATAAGCACATCTACAAAATTCTTTTGCAAAGCTCGTGTCATTACATCAGGGGTCATTCCTTTTTCGGTAGCTGCAAATATCCCTTTATGCAAACCATCCATTAAGTCTACAGCAGTAAAAGCATTCTTACCATTCTGAGTTTCATTCTCTAACATTCTCAATAAGCGCTTATTAGAGAGCAAATCCCACATAATATAAAACTGTGCATTCTTTAAAATTTGAGTTGGAGCAGTTTCTACTATACCCAGTGGGGTATTCTTTAGTAGATAAGTATATTCACTCACTTTTGCATCAAACAGCCACGTGGGGTAACAAAGCACCTCTTCTAATAAGAATTTTAAAGACTCTTGTTGCTTTTCTTTCTCAACAAAAGTATAAGTTCGTTGACCATCTCCTATCGTTGTGTTTTCTAGATAGATGCCACCAATATTGGTAAGTACATGATACATGTAATTATTCCATTGGTTGATGATAGCATTGTATAAGCGAGAAGCTTCTTCGTAGGTTTGTCCTTTCTCTCCCGTAGTAGACCAGTTGATTATTTCGGGTACAATGCGTTTTAAATTGGCTATACCAAGACGAGATGAAGTAATAGGATCATCTCCTAAATCTTCGCTTTGAGCACGAGGATCTACTGCATCGCGTATATCTTGCGCTTCGCTATATTTATATATTCTACCGGTATGATTACTTAAGAAATCTTGAAGAATATGCTTTTCTGTTTCTGCATCTGGCGTGGCATACCAGCGATATCCGTATTCGATAGCAAACAAATCATAAGCTCCTATATTGGGAGATACAGATGTTACACCATCACCGGGTTGAGCCACATAGTTATAACGAGCGTAATCCATGATAGACGAAGAGGTAGAGTTCACCTTATCGGTAAAGTCTTTAGAGCGTAGTGACTCTGTAGAGTATGCCCACGACCCCATCATGTTGTGACGAAGCCCTAGCGAGTGACCAACTTCATGACAAGCCACAAAGCGCATAGCATCACCCATTATTTCATCAGGAAGCTTTGTGCCACGCACTTCAGGACGAATAGCGCCTGTTTGCACTGTGTTCCACTCTTGCAATATCTGCACCAAATTGTGCCACCAGATAATATCTGCTTCTAATATTTCGCCCGAACGAGGATCGAGGATAGATGGTCCCATTGCATTTGAGCGAGTTGATGCTGCATAAGTCACTACCGAGTAGTTTACATCATCCATATCAATACCCATATCATCGGTAATCTCTATTGCTTGAATTGCATTTTTGAAACCAGCTTTTTCAAAAGCCACCTGCCAATCTTCGATGCCTTGCTTTATATATTTTCGCCATTGCGGAGGAGTAGAGTTATCGATATAAAACACGATTGGTTTAGCCGGCTCCACCAACTCTCCTCTTAAGTATCGTTGACGATCTTCAACTCTAGGCTCTAATCGCCATCTGGTGATAAAGCTTTTCTTATCTACTCTTTGTTGCTCATCGCTATAGCTCAACAAGGGATTTGTGAAATATCCCACACGTGCATTGCTATATCGTCCCATCATAGGTTTCTCGGGTAGAAGAAGCAAAGAAGAGGTTACTTCGACAGTTACATTGGCACTAGCAGCACCGTTAGACACACGTGTAGTAAGTTCTGAAGTGGCTACAATATTGTTTTCAAACGATTTGATAGAAAGAATACGAGAAAGTGGTTTGATAGAGGACGAACCTACATTTATATTAGTAAATACGTTATTGATACTTGTTTCGGTGCCATCATAAATATCATTTACACGAATCACTGCAGCTGTTCCATCACCATTATAGGCATCTATTTTGAAAGCTGTAATCAAAGGAGATATGTAATTATCGCGAACGGATTGACTGATAGCATCTCCTTGAGGTGTATGAGGCAACGGACGAACTTGTCTTACCAACAAGCGATTGTTATCTTGGTCAAGTTCAAAGCGAATCATCTGATTATCATAATTGATTCCTTTGTTTACACCAGCCTCATTCAACTCTTCGGGCACACGTTGCAGTTTATTCACCACTAGCATGTCACGACCAAGTAGATTCAATGGTACTTCAAAGAAGTAGTCTGTGCCTCTTTGAAAAACATTAAACAATCCTTCATCAGTAGGATTATTATTGGATGTGAGTATATCGTAAGCTGATTTTGATTTTGAATCAGTGAAGGAGATTGTAGTTCTACGCTTTCTGCTTGAAGACTCAGAGTTTGTAGTAGTTGATTTAGCATATATAGTAACAGGCTCAAAAAATAAAGCCCCGATGGCTACTATGGCCAATAAGACATTTTTTAATCTCATACAAGAATAGTTTTCGTTTAATTTCAAGAGTGTACTTCGTTTTTCAAAGTATTCAATTGCAAATTTACCTCAACTATCATTATGTTACAAATATCCTAATATTATTTGGTATTAATTACAAATACCAAACAAATTCACACTATAAAGCACTGAAAATAAAAATTTTAACCTCTTAAAGGCTACAGCAGTTATTTATATTAATTTTAGATAAGACAATTGCTACAAACCCATCTACAACCTGCCTAAGCATCTATGCATTATATTTTTTTATAAAGTAATACTTAAAAACACCAATATTAAATATAACATTTGGCATTTAAAATTTTAACAATATCATTATACCTATTATCTGTCAACAAATTAAGTAAAAACAGAGAGTATGAAGACGATATCATTTTTCGATTGCAGATAATGCATCATCATTATATACATTAGGCAATGCATAAAAAAAGCCCGAATAGCCATAAAGCTATTCGGGCACAGTGATATTTTCTATTGTCTAATTGGTCTACAACAGTAGTATAACTAAGATTAGAAGCGGCAACGAACACCTACTTGACCAACTCCCAATTGACCTACACCTAGTTCAGCGAAACCAGCAATGTTGTTTCCTACCTCTATACCAATAGGTGATACTTGCCAAGCGAAACAGATTTTAGAATCTTTCTCTCCACAAAAATTATCACTATAACGAGATACACCTAGAGCTACAGCCGAATATAAAGTAAAGATATTGCCATGAAGCCATTCAGCCTTTGCGCGAGGCATAATTGTGTAATAATTCATCTTTTGCTTACCTAAACCAACCCAATCCTTGTGTCTGTTAGAATAAGAAAATACTCCACCTATACCAAAAACTTGAGTCAGACGATAGTTGTAGGTTAAACTAAGAGTACCAAATGATGAGTCATTATTTGATTTAATTCCACCCATTCCCAACCACATAGATGAGTATGCATCAACCCAGTCTGAAGTAGGAACAATGCCGTAACCTATTGACACTTCGTGTCTTTTAAAATCATTTTGTGCAGAAAGTGCAAATACTACTGAAAATAATACAGCAATACATAACGTAGTTTTTTTAATCATTGTGTTGTTTATTTTATAATTCGATGCAAATGTAACCTTTTTAATTTTACAAATGTGTATTAATTAAAATATATGTAAAAATCACAAAGCAAGATTTTGTTTACAAAGTATCACATAATCTTTTATCTTTGTCATAAATTCAAAAATCAGTTTATGGAACTCGTAGTATATAAAGCGTCAGCCGGCTCAGGAAAGACTTTTACTTTGGCTGTTGAATATATCAAAATGCTTATCAATAATCCGCGTGCCTACCGACAAATATTGGCGGTAACCTTCACCAACAAAGCTACAACCGAGATGAAAGAGCGCATCTTGAGTCAGCTATTTGGTATCTGGAAAAGCGATCCTGACTCTGACTCTTATCTGAAAAAGCTAATGGAAGATACCGGCAGAAGCGAAAGTGAAATACGCACAGCCGCTGGAACTGCACTAAACTATATGCTGCACGATTACAGCCGTTTTAGAGTAGAAACTATCGACTCGTTTTTTCAATCGGTGATGCGCAACTTGGCTCGCGAACTAGAGTTGAGCCCCAACTTAAATATAGAGCTCAACAACATGGAGGTGTTGAGCGACTCTGTAGACAGCATGATTGAGAAGCTAGACATCACCTCTGCTACCCTAGCCTGGCTACTCGAATATATCAACGAGCGCATTGCCGATGATAAGCGTTGGAATGTAGCTCAAGAAATTAAAAAGTTTGGGCGCAACATATTCGATGAAGGTTATATTGAAAAAGGCAAGATGCTCCGTGAGAAATTGAAGAATAACCCCGGATTGCTTGGCGCATATCGCAAAGAACTCAAAGAGATGCAAGATGCAGCAATCGACCAAATGGCTGGTTTCTCCGATCACTTCTTTCAGACAATTGAGGAGAATGAATTTACTGAAGATGACTTTAAACTCAAGTCTAAGGGTATTTGCAGCTATTTCAGAAAGCT
>CAMTOV010000007.1 GCA_947074235.1 uncultured Bacteroides sp.
AAGGCCGCATGGCTATCATTCAAAATGGGTCAGCTCTCTTTAAAGGGGATGCCGGTAGTGGTGAAAGCAACATTCGTGGCTATCTATTGGAGAATGATTGGCTAGAGGCTATTGTGCAATTGCCTAATGATTTGTTTTACAATACGGGTATAGCTACCTATGTTTGGATTGTGACGAAGAATAAAAACGAAGACCGCCAAGGCAAGGTGCAGCTGATTGATGCGAGCCAATGTTTTGAGAAGCGCCGCAAGAGCTTGGGTAATAAGCGTGTGGAGATTTCGGATGTGTGTCGAGATTTGATTATGGAGGCTTATCACGACTTTACCGACTGGACGTATGCTAACGAGGATGGGTCGTGTAAGGTGGAAAGCAAGGTGCTCGACAATGATTACTTTAAATATTCCAAGTTAACTACTTGTCGCCCGTTGCGTTTGCGCTACGAGCATGTGGCTATCCCCGAAGAGGCTACATTGAAGGCGGCAGATAGAGCTTATCTTGAACAGGTGATTGCGCTATATAATGAGAAGTTGGTCGGCACTGCTGTGAGTGACTTGGAGTTTTTCACCATGCTCGATAAGGCGAAGCTGAAACATACGGCTGCGCAAAACAAACTGATTCGTCAGTACTTGGGTACAAAAGATGCAAACTATACCGAAGCGAAGAAGAAGCCAGCGGATGCGCATTGCAAGGAGTATGAGGTTGATAGCGAACTAACCGATACGGAGACTATTCCTTGGCAACAAGAGGTAGATGAGTATTTGGCAAAGAATGTATTGCCATACGCACCCGACTATTGGATAGACGATAGCAAGACGAAGATTGGTTACGAGATTCCATTTACGCGTGAGTTCTACAAGTATGTAGCTCCTCGCAAGTGTGAGGATATCTTTGCGCATCTCAAAGAGTTGGAGAGCCTTGAAAATGAATTGATGAATAAAATCTTGGGCTGATATGAGAGAGATGAAAGATTCAGGAGTTGCTTGGATTGGGGAGATTCCTAAAGATTGGAGTATAGAAAAAGTTCGACAAATATTTCAACAACGTAGTTCTAAAGGAAATAAAACAGCTATTTTACTTTCAGCGACACAGAGTAATGGAATGCGCCCTCAATCAGAATTAGAGGGTGTGGTTCAAGTGAAAACTGACACAGATTTACAACAGTTTAAAACTGTTCATAAAAATGACTTTGTAATAAGTTTAAGAAGTTTTCAAGGTGGTTTTGAAATGTCTGATTTTGAAGGTGTATGTTCGCCTGCTTATCAGGTGTTTTTTAATACTAAATCTATTCATCATGGGTATTATAAGCTTCTTTTTAAATCACAAGGATTAATAAGCCAAATCAATGCTCTGACTGTTGGAATAAGAGAAGGGAAGAATATAAAATATGAAACATTTTCTTATATGAGTATTCCTATACCAAAACTAACAGACCAACAAGCCATCGCTACCTATCTCGACAGCAAATGCACTGAAATAGATGAACTGATAACACTTCAAGAAACAATGATTTCTGAATTGCAAGCCTATAAACAGTCTGTAATTACCGAGGCAGTTACCAAAGGGCTTGATAAGAATGTGAAGCTAAAAGATTCGGGCGTTGAATGGATTGGGGAGATTCCAGAGCATTGGGAATTAATGAAGTTAAAACGTGCTTGTGCAAAAGAACAGTATAATATAAAGACTGGCCCATTTGGCTCTCAACTAAAAGGGAGTGATTTAAGGGATGAAGGCCTTGTTAAAGTGTATAATCAGAGAAATGTTATTGATTCTAATTTTGATGATGTGAAGTTTTTTGTCACAGATGAAAAAGCAAGAGACCTAAAGAGCTTCTATACTAGGCCTAATGATATCTTAATTACTTCTCGTGGTACAATTTGCAAGGCCGCTATTTTACCTAATGATAAAGATATGGGTATTCTTCATCCATGTCTAATAGCTTTAAGAGTTGACACTAAAATAATAGATAGGTTATATTTGCTCTATCTGATTAATGGCTTTAGCGGCTTTAGGACTAATATAAGTTTGGAAAGTAACGCTACAACTATAGAAGTTATTTATACTGATACTCTCAAGAATATTTATATAGCTGTTCCACCTTTTAATGAACAACAAACTCTCATTCTCTATCTCGACCAAAAAACAACCGAGATAGACTCCCTCATCGCTATCAAACAACAAAAGATAGCCGAATTGAAAGAGTATAAAAAGAGCACTATCTTCGAATACGTTACCGGTAAAAAAGAAGTGCCAGCAGAATATTATAAAAACTAAGAACGAGCTAATACAATCTAAATACTATGGATAGAGAAGAAATCATGGAAAAGAAGTTCGAAGCCGATATCGAACAATATCTACTAACTGAAGGAGGTTACACTAAGGGCACACAAGCCACCTATGACAAAGAGTTGGCTATGGATCTCGAAACCCTCATCACATTCTTTCAGAAAACGCAACCCAAAGCATGGGAACGTTTTGAAAAGAAGTATGGAGCAACAGCCCAAAAGCAGTTGTACAAAACCATCCAAGGAGATATAGTGCGCTATGGGCTAATCTATGTGCTACGCAATGGGGTAGATGATTTTGGTATCAAGCTAAAGCTCTGCTATTTTGCACCAGCCAGCGAACTAAATGCGGAGTTGGTAGAGAAGTATAATCAAAACATACTCACTTGCACTCGTCAGTTTGCTTATAGCACCAAGAACCGCAACACCATCGACATGGTTCTCTCTCTCAATGGTATCCCAGTAATAGCCATCGAACTAAAAAATCAGTTCACCGGGCAGAGTGTAGAAGACTCTAAACGCCAATGGAGCGAAGATCGCAATTCTAAAGAACTCATGTTCCACTTCAACAAGCGCATATTGGCCTACTTCGCTATCGACCTATACGAAGCGGCCGTAGCTACTGAGTTGAAAGATAAGAAAACTTTCTTCATTCCCTTCAACCAAGGGTCGAATGGTGCAGGCAAGGTAGGAGGAGCAGGCAATCCCAAGCGCGAAGACAGTGGATACGTCACAGCCTATATTTGGGAAGACGTGTTGCGCCGCGATATGCTACTAGCCATTTTGCAACGATATGTGATGGTGCAAGAAGAGAAGAAACTCAGCATCATTGTAGATAAACACGGCAAAGAGAAAGAGGTGAGCGAACCATCTACCAAACTAATATTTCCACGCTATCATCAACTTGATATCGTAGAGAAATTAGTGGCAGATACAGTAGAAAAGGGGAGTGGCAACAACTACCTCATTCAACACTCGGCTGGTTCGGGCAAATCAAACTCCATAGCATGGCTCACCTATCGGTTGGCCTCGCTTCACGATATCAACAACAAAAACGTATTTGATGGTGTGTTTGTAGTGACCGACCGCAGGGTGCTAAACAAGCAACTGCAAGACACCATTCTGGGCTTTGAACATATAGATGGCACTATAGAAACCATAACCGATAAAGACAACTCCGAGAAGTTGCGTCAAGTGATAGATGATGGGGTGGCACGTATCGTGATCACCACACTACACCGATTCCCTATTATCTACAACAAGCTAGCTGCCTCTAGCGGCAAACGCTATGCTATTGTAGTAGATGAGGCACACTCATCGCAAAGCGGAAAGAGTGCCGAGAAGCTAAAAGCGGCCTTGGCCGATACCGATGAAGCATTGCGAGAGATGGCCGAGATAGAGGGAAAGACCGAAGAGGAGATGGAAAAGGAGAAAGATGCGTTGATGGAAGATTTGTTGGCACAAGGTCAGCACGATAATCTTTCGTTTTATGCCTTTACGGCTACACCCAAACCCAAAACACTACAAACATTTGGCGTGTTGGCCGAACAAGGCAATACGCCCGAAGAGGATAAATACAAGGCTTTCCATAATTACTCCATGCTGCAAGCCATCGAAGAGGGTTTTATCAAAGATGTGCTGAAATGCTACACTACTTTTACTATCTCTTATGAAATAGCCAAACAGGTGCAAGAGAATCCTGAATATGAAGAGACTCCTGCCACAAGAGCATTGAAGGCGTTTCATGACAATCATCAAGACACGGTGGACAAGAAATGCGCCATCATTGTAGAGAAGTTCAGAGACGTAACCCTCAACCAAATGGAGGGGAAGGCAAAAGCGATGGTTGTTACTGCTTCGCGCGCTCATGCTGTGCGCTACTTTATGACTATTAAGAAGTATTGCAAAGACAATAAGATAACCAATGTTAACCCAATGGTGGCCTTTTCGGGCAAAGTAGAATATGGTGGAAAAGAGTACACCGAGTCAATGCTGAATTCAACCTCCGAACGTAAGATTTCGGAAGATAGATTGCCGCTTTACTTCTCGAGCGACCTATACAACATGCTTATCGTGGCCGACAAATACCAAACGGGATTTGACGAACCTATGCTGCACACCATGTTTGTAGATAAGAAACTGAAAAATGTAAAAGCAGTGCAAACACTATCTCGCTTGAACCGTTGGCAGAAAGATAAGAAAGATACCTATGTGTTCGACTTTGTGAATGATACGGAAGATATTAAGAAATCGTTTGAACCATTCTATCAAGACACCGAGCTGATAAAGCCAGTAGATGTGAACTATGTTTATACTTTTAGAAAGGATATCGAGATGTATCGCCTATGGACGGTAGCCGACGAAGAGGCTTTCTTTAAGATCATATCTGATGTGAAGAAGACTAAGGGCGAAAGTCGCTTGGCTGCTCTATCCAACGCCTTCAAGCCTGTACTTGACCGCATAGCTGAGTTGGAAGAAGAGAAACAATTTGAAGTACGCAGCAAGATTAAAAATTTTGTTCGCTTCTACTCTTACATGGCACAGATAGCTCGCACATTCGACAAATCGCTCTACAAAGCGTATGTGTTTGCCGATTATCTTTATAGAGTAATTCCTAAACATCCGCACGAAAAGGTAGATTTGGCTAAACAGGTGCTACTGATTAATTCTAAGATTGAAGCAGGCGATGTGATATCTATTAATTTGGGCGATGACAAACCCAAACTGAAAGGGGAGAATCCTAAAGGAGGAGGCAAGCCCGATGATAAGCGCGATTTGCTGGATAATATTATTGATAAGGTAAACATCATGTTTCAAGGTGATTTCTCTCCGGCAGATCGGGTGATGGTGGAAGGCATCTTCGACCGTATTCAATCGCTTGCTACTAAGAAGATGAAAAAGCAGGCAGCCAGCAATGATGAAAATCAGTTTGTAGATGGTGTCTTCCCCGGATTGTTTGACAAGGCTGCACGCGACTGCTACGTGAAGCAAGCGGAGTCTTTCCGCAAGCTATTCGAAGATCCAGAGTTTTATGAGATACTGAGACAGCAAATGGGACATGCGTTCCATGAACGATACAAAGAGGAAGAGACAAAAGCATACACGATAGAGAATCTGGCTCAACAAATGATACCAACGCTTCGTCAAGAGTTTGTAGGCATTAAAGGCTCAGGCCGCACCATCGAAGAGGCATTTGAGTGGATGATAAGAGTGATTAAATCGAAAGCCATTGAGAAATATAATGGGCTGGAAGAGGTAGTACTCGATCCACTCTTTAAACTATTCTGCTATCCCGGTACGCTAACCAATAGCGAAAAGCGACTCAACCTAAAAGGACTGGCTACCAGCTACGAATCTTATTTGAAAAAACTATTCTACTTGGTGAGCGGCAATGAGGTGACCGATAAAAATGGTAATGTAGAATATGCTGCGCTAGGCAATGCCTTATATGCCATCAAACTAAACAAATTGCAATATAGCGACGACGAAAGCGATAAAAAGTTTGCTGGATATATTGACATCCTCACTGGGCTACGCAACGAAGAATCGCATACGGGCAAATCTATTACAGCCAAAGAGATAGAGCTGGGAGTGCATATCACTGCAACGATGTATCTGTATGTGACCTATCGCCTTATCACTGAATTGGAAATGAATGAAAGTAGGGTAGATGAAGTGGCTGTGAGGCTTTATGATATGAATGGGGATACTGGGTTCGCCGGTAGTATTGCGGCTGAATCTCAACTTTCCTAGTTGGCTACCCCATCAAGATGGCAATGTATAATTTGATAGAATGAGTTGGCTTAATGGAAAGCAACGAATATATGTTATACGTATAGTTAGTGCATACGGGATGGATTGTTTTTCGTTTTATGAGCAACTTTACAAGAATGGTATTTCCTATCAATAAAGGTGTTTTGATTACTATACCCCTCCTCAAGTTGAAAGGCGCTTGTCTGTTTTGAATGTGAATGATAGAAAATAGCTAATTGAACTTACAATTCAGGATAAACTGACTAGCAGTAGACAAAAATACAGGAAGTAGAATCTTAAGTATACAGACCATTGATAGCCAATTATCACTCTATCCAAATTGCTGATAAAATACCTTGTTTATTATCATAATATCGTATATTTGCATAAAAATCGAGGTACATTTAAGTAAAATCAGCACAACGGTGCTATGACTCAGTGATGAGATAATAAGGTGTTTAAGCAGCTTTTAATGTCTTAATCTGTATTGTAAAATTTTGAAAGTATGAAAGTTGACAATATGAAACGGGCGGTAGTTAACTCAGTAGTTAATTCGCGATATCCGGAAATGAGTGAAAAGGGAAAAAGACTTCTCGAGGATGCTTTGGTTTGTAGAAAAGTAGTAAAAGGGGAAGTTATTCTAAATATAGGCGATGTATGTAAAACTATTATTTTGGTGGGCGAGGGAATGTTGCGCCAATACTATTTTAAAAATAATAAGGATATAACGGAGCATTTCTCTTACGAGGGTTGTATATTGATGTGTATTGAGAGTTTCATGAGACAAACGCCTAGCAAACTGATGGTTGAAGCATTGGAGAATTGTATTATTTATGAAATAAGCCATGAGGCTTTGCATAATCTTTCTGAGGCTTCGTCTGAATTCAACTTATTATACCGAAAGATATTGGAATATTCGCTTATTGTATCGCAAGTGAAAGCGGATATGTGGCGATTTGAAACGGCAAAGAATCGCTATAAGCTATTGCTGGATACGCATCCTGAAATTGTGAGACGAGCGCCTTTGTCGCACATTGCTTCTTATTTATTAATGACGCCCGAAACTTTGAGCCGCGTGAGAGCGGGTGCTTTATGATTTTCTGTACTGCTTGGGTGATACACCTACGTATTGCTTAAAGTACTTGCCGAAGAATGATTGATTGGCGAAATTCAACATCTCGGCAATTTCTTGAATACTCATTTCTGTTGATTTTAGGAGTGCACGCGCTTCTAAGATAACAATGCTGTCAATCCACTCTCCAGCGGTTTTGCCGCTAACTTCTTTTACTACTCCTGATAGATGTTTCGAGGTGAGACATAGCTTATTGGCATAAAAGGATACGCTTCTTTCCTGCTTGTAGTTATCTGCTACTTCTTTCATAAATAGTTTGAACAGCTCTTCTTTTCTCGATTTTGTAGGCAAGCTATGCAATGGCATCTGGTGATTGATGACATTGTAAATTTCATAAAACAGAGAGAATAGTAGGCCTTTTGTTATCTCACTACGAAAGGGATTGTTTGTCATTTTCACTTTTCTCCACAGCATAGAGTGATACTCTTTTATAATCTCTACTTCGGCTGGTGTAATTGACATGCAGGGATTATCTTTTGCATAAAACATAAAGGGCAAAATCTCTTTGAGTGTATTGAGAGAGCGATCAATAAACGTGGGAGAGATAACGATAAATAGGCCGGAGAAGTCTGAACTACGTTCTACACTTTGCAAAATTTGTTCGGGGAAGGTGAGGAGCAGGGTGTTTTTGGTCATTTCATGTTCTTGCAGATTGACACCAACACGAAAAGTGCCTTCTAAACAAACAGCAATGACTACAGCATTTATTCTGCTGGGATAGTGAGTGACGGGTATATTAGATTTATCATCAAATATCACAAAGTCATTTTCTATATAATCTACTTCGTCTATTTTGCTGGCAGAAGTTATATCGATTTTAGAAATAGTGTTGTTGTTCATTATATGATTCTTTGGGCAAAATTAATGTATACTTTAACGGCAACTATAGGTATAGTTGCCGTTAAAGTATATATAACTGTAATCTTGGTTTAACCTTTTGCTTCTTGATATAAGAATCGCTTGATTGATTTCTTTGGAGTTTTTTCAAACTCTTCGGGATAGATCTTCATTTTTGCAATCTGGCAATAGCCTGGAAGCATGGTGTTTAGTGTCACACGGTTTTCTTCCATGATTCGCTCTATATCTTCGTTTTTTAGTCCGTGGGCAAATAGTTCATCAAAATCGGGATAAACTAATCCTACTAACTTATTATTTTGTTGTACGATGATGCTTTCGGCAACGTAGGGCAGGTTGTTCAATTTATCTTCAATCTCTTCAGGATAGATATTTTGACCGCTTGGTCCTAATAGCATGTTTTTGCTGCGTCCTTTGATGGTGAGATTGCCCGCTACATCAAGCAAACCAAGGTCGCCGGTGTGTAGCCATCCGTCTGCATCGAGCACTTGCTCGGTAGCTTCTTCGTTTTTGTAATAGCCTAGCATTACGTTTGGTCCGCGACAAATAATTTCTCCGGGGATATTGAGTGGATCGGGTGAAAGTATCTTGATTTCCATGCGTGGAGCTGCTTTACCACATGATCCTACTTTGAAATGTTTCCAATCTTCGTAGCTGATAATTGGTCCGCACTCTGTCATGCCATAGCCTACAGTGTAAGGGAAGTCTATCATTTTTAAGAATTGCTCAATCTCTTGGTTGAAGGCTGCACCACCTACAATAACTTCGATAAAGTTGCCTCCAAACGCTTGAATCATTTGCTCGCGAATGGCTGCTTTTATCTTGTCATTAATGATGGGAACTTTCATAAGGAGTTTCATCTTGGGAGTTTCCAATTTAGGAAGCACGCTCTTCTTGATAATCTTTTCAATAATCAAAGGCACGGCCACAATTAAGTTTGGCTTCACTTCAGAGAATGCTTGGAAGATAATCTTTGGACTAGGCATGCGAGTCAAGAAGAAAATCTGGCATCCGGCAGAGAACTCATACAAGAACTCGAATGCTAAACCATACATGTGAGCCATAGGAAGCATAGATACTACTTTATCGCCCGGTTGAAGGTTTAATACTTCGAAAGCAAATTCAGTATTCGACCAAAGACTTCTATAGGGTAGCATTACGCCTTTAGAGTAGCTGGTTGTTCCGGATGTATAATTGATAACTGCCAACTCGTCTGGTTGATCTTTGTGATAAGAGATATGCTCTTTGCGGAAGTTCATTGGATATTTCTTTCCGAAAAGCTCATTGAGATGATTGCGCGCATGAGTTAGTTTCTCGCTTCGTGATACCAAGATAGAGAAATCTGTCATGAGTGCAATTCCTTCGAGCAAAGGCATTGCCGATTCATTGAGTTCTTCCCAAACCATATCGCCTACAAAAAGAAGTTTTGCTTCGGAATGGTTTACGATGTTGTGAATATTGTCGGCTTTGAATTCGTGAAGAATTGGTACTATTACAGCTCCATAAGTAAGAGTTGCAAGGAATGTAACACCCCAATGTGAACTATTACGTCCGCAAACGGCAATTTTGTCACCTTTTTGAATACCACTTTCTTCGAATATGATATGTAGTTTTTCTATTTTACGTGCTACATCTTTATACTGTAGTGTAGCGCTTTTATAATCTGTAAGTGCATCTAAATCCCAATTGTTGATGATGCTGTTTTCAATGTACGCTATAAAACTCTGGTTCATTATTTCTTGCACATTTATGTTTAATTTGTGCAAATATATATATAATATCGAGAAATTAAAATTTATTCGATATAAATTAAAATATGAGAGATTAAAAATGCTTATTGCATTTCTAATCTCTCATAAAATAGATGCTAAACAACACCCTGAAGATACCAGTGATACATTTTCTCTATACCTTCTTCAATATCGATGGTGTGTTTCCAACCAAGACTGTGCAGCTTGCTAGGGTCGGTTAGTTTTCGCATAGTGCCATCGGGCTTGCTTGCGTCAAACAAGAGTTTTCCTTGATATCCTATTTGCTTGATGATAAGATTGGCCAAGCTCGAAATTGACAACTCTTTGCCGGTTCCTATATTGATATGACAATTGCGTATCTCTTTATCATTGCTGCTATACGTATCTTTGAAGTCAACTTTTTCCATAACAAATACGCTTGCATCAGCCATGTCTTCGCTCCACAAAAACTCTCTTAGCGGTGTGCCGGTTCCCCATAGGGTGATGCTTTCGTGTGTGATGCCATATTTGTTTAATAGCTGTATGATATCCTCTTTTGAATGCGAACCGGTGATTCCTTCTACCGGTCTGCTATTCAAATCTTGAATGATGCCATCCCAGTTGTTTTGCTGTAGGCAATTGGCTAGGTGAATTTTTCTAATCATGGCTGGCAACACGTGGCTGCGCTCCAAGTCAAAATTATCATTAGGGCCATACAAGTTGGTAGGCATTACGGCTATATAATTGGTGCCATACTGAATGTTGAAGCTTTCGCACATCTTAAGGCCTGCAATTTTGGCTATGGCGTATGGCTCGTTGGTATATTCTAGCGTATTTGTCAATAGCTCATTTTCGCTAATGGGCTGTTTGGCATCGCGTGGATAGATGCAAGTACTGCCTAGAAACAACAACTTCTTTACCTGATTCTTATAGCTTTGGAAGATTATATTTTGCTGTATCTGTAGGTTTTTGTAGATGAAATCTGCACGATAGATGTTATTGGCCATGATGCCTCCCACAAAAGCAGCAGCTAGAAACACATATTCTGGCTTTTCTTCTTCGAAAAATCGTTTTACAGCATCGCCATCAAGCAAATCTAATTCTTGATGAGTGCGACCTATCAGATTGGTATAGCCTTTGTCATGTAGGTTTTTCCAGATGGCCGAACCAACCAATCCTCTATGACCTGCTACATATATTTTTGCGTTCTTTTCCATATTGCTTTATTTAGCACCTTTTTTCATTCTTTCTACCTTGTCCATATCATGTTTCACCATGATTTTTACAAGCTCAGGGAATGGAGTAGCACATGGATCCCAGCCTAAAACGGTTTTTGCTTTAGTAGGGTTACCAAGAAGTTGCTCTACTTCGGCTGGACGGAAGTACTTAGGATCTACCTCTACCAATACCTTACCGCTTGCTATATCTATCCCTTTTTCTTCTACGCCTTGTCCTTCCCAACGAAGGTTGATGCCTGCTTCGGCAAATGCTAGGGTACAGAACTCACGCACGGTGTGCATTTCACCGGTTGCAATTACAAAGTCTTCGGGGGTGTCGTGTTGAAGCATCAACCACATACACTCTACATAATCTTTGGCATAACCCCAGTCGCGTTTGGCATCGAGGTTTCCAAGATAAAGTTTGTTTTGCTCGCCATGTGCAATGCGTGCAGCGGCAAAGGTGATTTTGCGAGTAACGAATGTTTCGCCACGTCTTTCGCTTTCGTGATTGAATAATATACCATTCACTGCAAACATATCGTAGCTTTCGCGGTAGTTTTTGGTAATCCAGAAACCATATTGCTTAGCCACACCGTATGGAGAACGTGGGTAGAATGGGGTAGTTTCGCTTTGAGGTACTTCTTGCACCTTGCCATAAAGCTCGGAAGTTGAAGCTTGATAGATACGAGTTTTCTTTTCTAGTCCTAAAATACGAACAGCTTCGAGCATTCTTAATGTACCAATAGCATCGGCATCGGCAGTATATTCAGGCACATCAAACGATACTTTTACGTGACTTTGTGCTGCCAAGTTGTATATTTCATCGGGTTGCACCATTTGGATAATACGAATCAATGAGCTTGAGTCGGTCATATCTCCATAGTGCAAATTGATAGTGCGGTTTTGTTTCATATCGCGCACCCATTCGTCAAAGTATAGATGTTCGATACGTCCTGTGTTGAATGAAGATGAACGACGAAGAATGCCGTGAACTTCATAACCTTTTTGCAACAATAATTCGGCAAGAAACGATCCATCTTGTCCGGTAATACCTGAAATAAGAGCTTTTTTCATTGGGTTGAATATATTTTAATATTAATTTTCAGTCGCAATTTCTGACAATAATTCAATATTACAATAAAATAAAACGATAATTCTTCTTGTTATTGATTAATATTGAATATTTTTGTTTGGTATTTCAGTATTAAATCTACTAAATAATATATTGATTATATATTTTCGATTTAAAACGATAATTAAAACTAAATAATAAATTGTATAGATGATAGTTGATTATTATTCAGAATTGAGCAAATCTAACTATTGGTTTGATCAGAATATCAATGCAGGGATAGAGAGAAAGCAATATATCAATAGTATATCTGGGTATATTGGCAACAAACTAATAAAGGTGTTGAGCGGACAGCGCGGATGTGGTAAGTCGTTTCTGCTGAAGCAACTTATAAACCATTTGCTGATTGGGGGAGTGTCGCCCAGAAACATTCTTTATATTAATAAGACATTTACGGACACGTTGCTGCTTGTAGAGAAGGATGATTTGCAAAATCTAATCACGCTATATCATCAAAAAATAAATCCGATAGGCAAGGTATATATATTTATAGAGGAGATACAGAATATTGCCAATTGGTATGAATTGATACTTGCGATGAGCCAAAGCTATAGCATGACGTATGAGTTGTTTTTGAGCAGCTCAAACAAATGTATTTGCAACCAAACTGACATACAGGCTTCGAAGACGATTATCAATTTTGAAATTATGCCGTTTGGTTATCAAGAGTATCTGTGGATAAAGGGTATAGAAAATAACAAGAAGGGGTATAATCATTATATTAATAATGGATTTATCTATCGAAGTGATGGACAGGGTGAAGCTGCGCTGGCCAATAGACTGTCTTTGCTAAAGAATAGTATTTTGTATAAAGATATTATACAGAAGTATCGCATTAAGGATGCTTTTCTGCTAGAAAATGTTTTTCTATATATTGCACAGCATTTGTCGGAGTTGATATCTGTTAATACAATTGTGCGACACTTAAAAGATAAGGGAATAAAAAGTAGTTATGAAACGGTGGCTAGCTATATAGCTTGCTTGGAAGATACATTTATTATTCATCGCATTGATAAATATCAAATAAAGAGTAGGGAAGCGGTGACGGGAAACAGCAAGTTTTATATCAACATGTGGAGTTTTATAGCCGATTTATATCCGTTTTTAAATTACAGTATCGATATGAAATTGCGAAATCAGGTTTACTTAGAACTATATCGGCACAAGTATAAAGTGTATGCGGGGGTGAACAAGACGAAGCTGATTGATTTTGTAGCGCAAAAAGAGGATAGGGTTATCTATTTTCAGTGCGCCGACTCTATAAATGATGAAGGGTTGCTATTGAGTTTGTATAATTCGCTGGGCTCTATACAAGACCATTATGAGAAATGGATTGTGTCGCTTGATGATGAACAGTTACCGTCTAAAAACGGAATAAGGCATATTCAGGCTTGGAACCTGACACAAATATTGTAGTATAGTTAGTTATAGGTTACCTGACACAAATAAAATCTTAGACTCTGATTTTAGGTTTGTTGATAAAGGCAGCAATTTTATCCATCACCAAGGCGATAGCTCCATCGCCTGTTACATTGCAGGCGGTGCCAAAACTATCCATAGCAATATAAAGTGCAATCATCAAGGCTTGAGCAGATTCGTCGAAACCGAGCATTGAACTTAATACTCCTAAAGATGCCATTATGGCACCTCCCGGCACACCAGGCGCTGCCACCATGGTGATGCCAAGCATGAATATAAAGCCGGCAAACATAGTAAAATCAAAACTAAGCCCTTGCATAATCATCAATGCCAGAGCGCATGCTACAATCTTCATAGTGCTGCCCGAAAGATGAATTGTAGCACAAAGTGGGATAACAAATCCTGCCACATCTTCTGACACACCGTTCTTTTCAGTCTGCTTGAGTGTTACCGGTATGGTAGCTGCCGACGACTGGGTGCCCAATGCCGTGAAATAGGCTGGAAGCATTCGTACCAACAGCTTGAAGGGGTTGCGTTTTACGATAGCGCCTGCTATCACATACTGCAAAACAAGTAGAAAGATGTGAAGAATAAATATAACTCCAATGATTTTGGCAAAGACTAGCAACACGGATGTTACTTGGCCAGTGTAAGTCATATTCAAAAAAATACCAAAAATATAGATGGGTAGCAACGGGATAATCACTTTATTAATCAACTTGATGATAACTTCTTGAAACTCTCGGGCACCATCTCTTATTGTGTTTGTTTTTAAATTGGCAATGCCCAACCCAATAAGGAAAGATAGGATTAAAGCTGTCATCACATTCATCAAAGGGGGAATAACAACCGTGAAGTAGGGTAGCAGTTCTTCTACATGAGTAATGTTATCGACAGACGCATCGGGTGTTATCAATGAAGGGAAGATATTGGCGCCTGTGAAATAGGCAAGAAACCCTGAGAAAAGTGTTGCTCCGTAGGCAATGACGGCAGTAATGAGAAGCATTCGACCGGCATTTTTTCCTATGTCGGCAATAGCTATTGCTACCAGCCCTAGAATAATTAGGGGAATACAGAAGCTAAGGAATTCGCCAAATATAGAATTGAAGGTGATAAATACACGAACAATGGCAGCTGGCAAAAAGAGCCCAAAAACAATTCCAAGAATAATAGCAATTATAATTCTGGCTAGTAATCCGATACGAATTTTCTTCATAAACTTCTATATTTGTTTAGGTGACAAAAATAGAAGTTTATTTTAATTAATCTAGTGTTTATGGGCTTTTTGTGAGGATATGCTTTATTTCGGAGCCTTTTTGTATAGGTATAGCGCAATAAAGGAGTAAAGGAAGTTGGGTATCCACACGGCAATCATGGGCGACACACTACCATTTACAGCAAAAGTAGACGCTACGGTTTGAAAAAGAATATACGAGAAACTCAACCCTAAACCTATACCTAAATACAGCCCCATACCACCTTTGGTTTTCTTTGATGAGAGTGATACACCTATGATGGTGAGGATAAAAGAGGCAAAGCAGGTTGCTATGCGTTTGTGATATTCAATCTCGAACTCTTTTAAATTGGCCACACCACGGCTTCGCTGCTTGTCGATATATGCACCCAACTCACTACTGGTAAGCATCTCTTGCTGATTCTTCATAATCAAAAAGTCGGCCGGCTCAATTTTTATTATCGAGTCTAGTTTATCGCCTTTAGTGATGCGCTCATTCATCCCATCCAATTCGCGTATCATATAATCGTGTAGTGTCCATTTAAACACCGAAGTGGTATCATATACAATGCGACGTGCAGTAAGATGGGAGACGAGTTTTTTATCTTCAAATTTATCTAATGAGAAGCGATGTCCAGTTTTGTTATAGTCTTGATAATTGTCGATATAAGCAATTACGCCATTCTCAATCTCTAACTGAATGTTTCGGGCAAAGCTTTTCTTCTTGGGTTTGACGTATTTATCCTCAAAGTTTAATCGCACAACGCTTCCTTGAGGTATTATATAAGATCCTAAAGCAAAAGTTGCCAAAGCAATGATGGCTGCCGATATCATGTAAGGGCGCATCATACGCTTAAAGCTCATACCACATGAAAACATGGCAATAATCTCTGAATTCTCGGCCAGCTTGGAGGTAAAAAAGATAACAGCAATAAATACGAATAGCGGACTAAACAGATTGGCAAAGTAGGGTACAAAGTTCATGTAATAATCAAAGATTATCGCATTCCAAGGAGCATTGTGCTCTAGAAACTTGTCCATCTTTTCATTAAAGTCGAATACTACCGCAATAGAAATAATCAAAGCAATAGCAAAAACATAAGTTCCTAGAAACTTCTTAATGATATACCAGTCAAGTCGTTTTAATAGTCGGCTAACTCTCATTCTTTATTTTATAATCGTGTTGTTACTTTTTTTATCATCATCTGTTTCCAAGTAGAGAAATCACCTGCTATAATGTGTTTTCGTGCTTCGCCTACTAGCCAGAGATAGAAGGCAAGGTTGTGTATAGATGCTATCTGCTTGGCCAAAAGCTCTTGTGAGTGAAAAAGATGACGCAAATAGGCTTTAGTATAAAGTGTGTCAACTGTAGATGCTCCATCGGCCTCAATAGGAGAGAAGTCCATCTCCCATTTCTTATTTCTCATATTGATAATACCTTCTTTGGTAAACAACATGCCGTTTCTGCCGTTGCGTGTTGGCATTACACAGTCAAACATATCTACACCGCGTTCTATCCCTTCGAGTATATTGGCCGGTGTGCCTACGCCCATTAAATAGCGTGGCTTATCTTGAGGTAATATTTCATTTACTACTTCAATCATTTCATACATCTTCTCTACAGGTTCGCCTACGGCTAAGCCACCAATGGCATTTCCGTCAGCCCCTTTTGAAGCTACAAACTCAGCAGATTCACGTCTTAAATCGGGATATACACAGCCTTGAACAATAGGGAAAAGTGCTTGAGAGTATCCATATTTAGGTTCTGTTTCATTAAAACGAGTAATGCATCTATCTAGCCAGCGGTGTGTTAACCCTAGTGATTTCTTTGCATAAGCATAATCGGAATCACCGGGAGGGCATTCATCAAAAGCCATCATGATGTCGGCACCGATGGTTCGCTCAATATCCATCACCTTTTCGGGGGTAAAGATATGTTTGCTGCCATCAATATGCGAACGAAACTCAGCTCCTTCTTCTCTCAACTTTCTAATTCCAGCTAAAGAGAATACTTGAAAACCGCCACTATCAGTAAGCATGGGTTTGTCAAAGCCATTAAACTTGTGCAAACCTCCTGCCTTTTCTATTACTTCCAACCCCGGGCGTAGATATAGATGATATGTATTGCCTAAAATGATTTGGGCTTCAATATCTTCTTTAAGCTCAGTAAGATGCACTCCTTTCACTGTGCCTAAAGTGCCAACAGGCATAAATATAGGAGTTTGAATCTGTCCGTGATCTGTAGTGATAAGCCCAGCGCGAGCATTACTTTTAGAATCGGTATGTTGAAGTTGAAATTTCATTAATTATCTTTTTTCTGAATGTTTAAGTCAATAGGATTTGCTACTTTTTCGTTGGTTAAAGCAATGGCAAACACCTCTTTTATATCATTTACATAGTGGAAAGTCAATCCTTTTAAATAAAGGTCTTGAATTTCATCAATATTCTTTTTGTTTTCGCTACATAGGATTATCTCCTTTATGCCGGCACGTTTAGCAGCCAAAATCTTCTCTTTGATACCGCCTACTGGCAATACCTTACCACGAAGAGTAATCTCGCCCGTCATGGCCAAATTGCTTTTTACCTTGCGTTGAGTGAGGGCAGAAGCAAGCGATGTAGCCATAGTGATACCAGCAGAAGGACCATCTTTTGGAATTGCACCTTCGGGCACATGGATATGGATGTTCCAATTATCGAAAATGCTTTCATCTAAGTTCAATAAATCGGCATGCGACTTGATATATTCTAAAGCAAGCATGGCAGATTCTTTCATTACATCACCAAGATTGCCGGTTAAGGTTAATTTGCTGCCCTTGCCTTTGCTTAAACTCGTTTCAACAAATAGAATTTCTCCGCCTACGGCTGTCCATGCAAGCCCTGTTACAACACCTGCATATTCATTTCCTTGATATTTATCCTTTGTATACTCAGGAGCACCAAGTAAATCGTATAAATCGGCAGGCTTGATTTCTCTTTTCGAAATAAATCCATCTGTTGCATATTGACGAGCAATCTTGCGCAATACTTTATTGATCTTCTTTTCAAGCTCGCGTACACCGCTTTCACGAGTGTAAGATTCGATTATTGCTTCTAATGCGCCCTTCGAGAACTTGATATCATCCTTCTTCATCCCGTTTGTCTCAAGTTCCTTAGGAACTAAATGCTTACGAGCTATCTCTATCTTTTCTTCAGTGATATATCCACTCACCTCAATAAGCTCCATGCGGTCGAGCAATGGACTAGGAATTGTATTTAAGTTATTGGCAGTTGCAATAAACATGACCTTAGACAAATCGTAGTCGAGATCTAAGAAGTTATCGTGAAACGTAGTGTTTTGTTCTGGGTCTAATACCTCTAATAGCGCCGAAGATGGATCACCTTGTCTATCAGAACTCACTTTGTCTATTTCATCTAATATAAATACCGGATTTGAAGAGCCTACCTTTATAAGGCTTTTGATAACACGCCCGGGCATTGCACCGATATAGGTTTTTCTATGACCACGAATCTCTGCTTCATCATGCACACCGCCTAAAGACATACGCACATACTTTCTTTTCAAAGAATCGGCAATCGATTTTCCTAAAGATGTTTTTCCAACCCCTGGAGGGCCATAAAGACAAATAATAGGAGATTTCATATCGCCTTTTAAACGCAATACGGCTAGGTGCTCTAAAATGCGTTCTTTTACTTTTTCTAGACCATAATGATCTTTATTCAAAGTTTTTTCGGCATTCTTGAGGTTTAAATTATCTGTAGTATATTCTGCCCAAGGAAGGCTAAGCATTGTATGAATATAGTTGAGCTGTACATTATAATCGGGAGATTGAGTATGCATACGCTCAAGTTTGGCGAGTTCTTTATTGAATACAGCCGCTACTTCCTCATTCCAAGCCTTTGATAAAGCTTTCAAACGAAGCTCTTCTATTTCTTGCTCTTGCCCATTGCCGCCCAACTCATCTTGAATGGTTTTAATTTGCTGTTGCAAGAAGTATTCTCTTTGTTGCTGATCAATATCCTCGCGAGTACGCATTTGTATCGTGGCTTTGATATCTGCCAGCTGTACTTCGCGATTTAGGATTTCCAACAGTCTGAATGCACGATCTTTAAGAGAATCTAAACGAAGAAGCTCAATCTTCTCGTCCTTCTTTAAAGGAAGGTTTGTACAAATGAAATCGATTAATAAGAAATTGGTATCGAAGTTTCTTATAGCAAATACCGTATCTTGGTGTAAAGAGTCGGATAGCTTTATAAATTTGATAGTAAAGTCTTTGCAGGTTTCAAGCAGAGCATTAAACTCTTTATCCTTTTTATCTGGCAAGATATCCTGCTTTACCTCTACTTCTCCCTTTAAATAAGGAATTTCTGATACTATATTCTTTAATTCGATTCGTTTTACTCCCTGAAGAATTACCGTTGTAGTTTGATCGGGCATCTCAAGCACTCGCACAATCTTTCCAATAGTGCCAATGGTGTGCAAGTCAGAAAACTGAGGATCGTCAACACGTGCCTCTTTTTGGCATACTACTGCAATATGACCGTTTTTCTTGTTCGCCTCGCGAATTAGCTTGAGTGATGATGTTCTTCCCACAGAAACAGGCATAAACACACCTGGGAATAAAACCATATTACGAAGAGGTAGTACAGGAAGAGTTTGATTGGATTCTAATTCTAAGTCGTATACTGACTCATCACTGTTTTCAATATCTGTTATTAAAGAAAAAGCTTGTTCGTTAGCTTCTTGCATTAAATATCTTTTTTTCATCATTAAGTTCAAAATTATTTTATGTCAACTAAATATAGGCATAAATAGGGATGCAAATTTAATTGATTATTTATTAATATTAAAATTGGTATTGATAAAACATCTTATAACGTCAAATATAATTAGCATATTGGTTCTATATCAATAGGTTTTATCTATTTTTGGTCACTTTATTATTTTAAAACAAATACTATGCCAAATAATTATTTCAAATTTAAGCAATTCACTGTGTGGCATGATAAATGCGCAATGAAGGTTGGCACCGATGGAGTGCTAATTGGTGCATGGGTAAATTTGAATAACGCTAAAAGAGTGCTGGATGTGGGAGCAGGCACCGGATTGATAGCATTGATGACAGCCCAAAGATGTGATGCAGAGATTGTTGGAATTGAGATAGACGAAAATGCATCTATACAAGCTAAAGAAAATGTGTCATCCTCTCCTTGGGCAAATAGAATAGCTATTGAGAATATTGATTATAATGATTATACATCAAATGAATTGTTTGATGTAATCATCTCCAATCCTCCTTTTTTTGAGAACTCATTAAAGAGTAATCAAGCCAATAGAAACATGGCTCGTCATGACATATCGCTTAGTTTTGAACAGTTAATAGCTAAATCGTCAGCGCTTTTAGATAATCAAGGCGAGTTTAGCATTATTATTCCAATAGAAATGAGTGAAAAGGTGAAAATGATAGCATCGCATTATCAACTACTTCCTTGTAGAGAACTAGATATTTATCCAAGAAAAGAGTTAAAGCCGAAACGGTGTATTATAACCTTCTCTCATACGAATAAGCAATATGTAAAAGAAAAAATCGTTATTGAGATTGAAAGACACGTATATACTGCAGAGTATATTGATTTGACAAAAGAGTTCTTTCTTAAAATGTAAATTTAAACCATTCATGAAAAAAATACTAGTTAGCGGTGGGGGAGGCTTTATAGGCTCTCATCTATGTGCACGACTTCTAAATGATGGACACCATGTGATATGTATGGACAACTTCTTCACCGGTGCAAAAAATAATATAAGTAATCTGCTAGGCAATGATAGATTTACCCTTGTCAATCATGATGTAGTATTGCCCTATGACACCGAAATAGATGAAATATACAATTTAGCCTGTCCGGCTTCTCCTATTCATTATCAGTATGATGCCATAAAAACTATGAAAACATCTGTGCTTGGTGCTATCAATATGTTAGAGCTGGCTTCAAAGTATAATGCAAAGATACTTCAAGCTTCTACAAGCGAAGTTTATGGCGACCCTTTTGTTCATCCTCAGAGCGAGGATTATTGGGGAAATGTAAACCCCATTGGTATACGCTCATGCTATGATGAGGGCAAACGTTGCGCCGAAACTTTATTTATGGATTATTATCGCCAAAATAACGTACGAATAAAGATTGTTCGTATATTCAATACTTATGGCCCTAATATGCAGCCAAATGATGGACGTGTGATATCTAACTTTTTTGTGCAAGCTCTCAATAATAATGACATCACCATATATGGCTCTGGGCAACAAACAAGAAGTTTTCAATATGTAGATGATTTGGTGGAAGGCATGATACGAATGATGAATACGGATGATGATGTAATAGGCCCAATTAATCTGGGAAACCCCAATGAATTTACAATATTTGAGCTGGCTACAAAAATAATTTCGATGACTAACTCTAATTCAAAAATTATATTTTGTCCTTTGCCACACGATGATCCCAAACAGAGACAACCAGACATCACACAGGCAAAAAATATTTTAAAATGGGCGCCGGCTATTGAATTGAATGAAGGCCTGACAAAAACGATGGACTATTTTAAAAGAATAGATTTTTGAAGTTCATAATTCTAGATTATTTTGATTTGAATTTTAGAACAATCCAATAATAAAGCAGCCTTTTGCGTGTATCTACTACTAAAAAACATAAAATAATACAGATTCTAACATTATATTAGTATATTTGCTCCGTATTTCATTCTAAATAATGAAAATTAAAGAGATTATTAGCGCCCTTGAAAGGTTCGCACCTCTGCCATTGCAGGACGGATTTGATAATGCCGGCTTACAAATAGGATTGACAGATGTGGAAGCAACAGGGGCTTTGTTGTGTCTAGACGTTACTGAATCAATCATTGATCAGGCGATAGATTTAGGATATAATTTAATTATATCCCATCATCCTTTATTGTTTAAAGGATTGAAATCAATTACAGGCAGAGATTATGTAGAGCGCTGTGTTATCAAAGCAATAAAACATGATATTGTGATTTATGCGGCACACACTAATCTGGATAATGCTTTTGGAGGTGTAAACTACAAGATTGCAGAAATACTTGGTTTGGATAATATTAGAACTCTTCAACCCAAAGAAAATTTGCTATTAAAGCTTGTTACTTATGTTCCTACCGAATATGCAAATGGTGTGCGTACTGCTTTGTTTCATGCAGGATGTGGCAATATTGGTAACTACGACTCTTGCAGTTTTAGTCAAACTGGCGAAGGTAGCTACAGAGCATTGAAAGGAGCCAACCCTTTTCTTGGCAATTTAGATGAACTGCATATAGAAAAGGAGATAAAGATAGAAACCATTTTGCCTGCTTATAAAAAAAATGAAGTAGTTAAAGCGTTAATGGCCTCTCATCCTTACGAAGAACCCGCTTATGATTTTTATACTCTTTTGAATGATTGTCAGCAAATAGGAAGTGGTATTATTGGTGATTTGATAAACCCAATAGAAGAAACTGAATTTTTGAAGATGGTGAAAGAAAGATTTAAAGTAGAAAGCTTAAAGCATAACAGCTTATCTGGAAAAACAATTCGTAGTGTAGCTGTATGTGGTGGTGCCGGTTCTTTCCTTTTACCACAAGCCATTCGCAGTGGTGCCGATGTGTTTATTACTGGCGAAATAAGATATCACGATTACTTTGGACACGATAACGAGATACTAATGACTGAAATAGGTCATTATGAGAGTGAACAATTTACCAATGAATTGTTATATTCTATAATAAGTGAATCATTTCCTTATTTATCTGTTCAAATAACTAACATTAATACAAATCCCATTAAATATTTATAGTAAAATGGCTAAAGAAGTAAAAAAAGATTCTAACGAACTTACTGTTGAGCAAAAACTGAAAACATTGTATGAGCTACAGACAATGTTGTCGGAGATTGACAAAATCAAAACTCTTCGTGGTGAACTACCATTAGAGGTGCAAGATTTAGAAGATGAAATTGCCGGTTTAACAACTCGTATCGAGAAGATTAAAACTGAAATCAGTGAATTGAAATCTGCAATTGCAGGCAAGAGAGTTGAAATTGAAACAGCTAAGGCTGCTGTTGAAAAATATAAGACTCAACAAGAAAACGTAAGAAACAACCGTGAATACGATTTCTTAACCAAAGAAATTGAGTTCCAATCGCTTGAAATTGAACTTTGCGAAAAACGTATTAAGGAATTCACTGCAGAAGAGCAAGTGAAATCTGAAGAAGTAGAAAAAAGCTCTCAAGCTCTTGAAGAAAGACAAAAAGATCTTGATCTGAAAAAAAGCGAACTTAATGAAATTGTTTCTGAAACAAAACAAGAGGAAGAAAAGCTTAGAGATAAAACGAAAGAGCTTGAAACTAAGATTGAGCCACGCCTATTGCAATCATTCAAACGTATCCGCAAAAACTCACGCAATGGTTTGGGTATAGTATATGTGCAACGTGATGCATGTGGTGGTTGTTTCAATAAGATTCCACCTCAACGTCAGTTGGATATTCGCTCTCGCAAAAAAGTAATTGTTTGCGAATATTGTGGTAGAATCATCATCGACCCAGAATTGGCAGGTGTAGAAATTGCTCCTAAAGTAGAAGAGGCTCCAGCACCAGCAAAAAGAACTATTAGAAGAAAAACAGCTGAATAATATTTAAGCTAATTCAATAAAGCAAAAAGCGTATGAATTCAAGTAATTCATACGCTTTTTCTTTTATCAATTATTTTTAAGTTAACTAAACAAACAAACTGCTAAGTTGTTAAACAATAAAGTCATTAAACAACTTAGAACTTATGAAAATTCGATTTTGGAGCCTTTTACTCCTAACAACCTTAACACTCTCGGTATCTGCGCAAAAGGCTACACGCTACTTGAAAGCGCCATTACCACAAAGTTGGCTCGACTCACAAGTAGTTAGCCCTGAAGATGGTTCCGAATTGTTTCAGCAAACACTGCCCACCGATGATCAGTGGTGGAAAGCATTCGGTGACACTATGCTCGATTCATTAATTGCACAAGCGGTAGATAGAAACTACTCTGTGTTGCTGGCAATAAACCGAATGAATATTGCGAAATATAATGTACGCATTGCTCGTAGCGATTTCTTTCCATCGCTTGATTTTGGAGCAGGGTGGACAAAAGAGCAATCAAGCGGACATATTAGTTCGGATGTTCCTCAAAGCAGAGAGCAATACTACAATGCGGGTCTCAGCATGAGCTGGGAAATTGATGTTTTTGGTAGTATACGCAAAAGGGTAAAAGCCGAAAAAGAAACATTTATGGCAAGCAAAGAGGAATATCTAGCCGTAATGGTGTCATTGACAGCTCAAGTAGCTACTGCTTATATCAACCTACGAGCCTCTCAACAAGAGCTGGAGGTAACAAAAAGAAATTGTGAAACACAAAAAGAAGTGTTAGACATGACGGAGGTTAAGTTTAATGCAGGGCTAGTTTCTAAACTAGATGTTGCTCAAGCAAAATCTGTTTACTATAGCACCAAAGCCTCTATCCCTTCACTCGAAACTAGTATCAATCAATATATCAACTCTTTGGCTGTTTTGCTTGGTGCATATCCCGATGAAATTAAAGAAAACCTATTGTTGCCTAAACCCATTCCTGATTTTATGGAACCAATAGGAGTAGGTATACCTGCCGATTTAATTCTTAGACGCCCCGATATAAGAAGTGCTGAAAGACAAGTAAGTGCTCAAGCAGCTACTTTAGGTGCAACTAAGTCTGATTGGTTGCCTCAGATTTATTTAAAAGGATCGGCTGGCTTCTCTTCTCGAGATCTTGATAAAGAATTTTTCAATCACAAGAGTTTTACTTATGAGATTGCGCCTGCGCTAACTTGGAATATTTTCACCGGAGGAAAATTGATTAATACCACCAAGCAGGCACGTGTGCAACTCGATGAAGCAATCAATACCTACAACGAAACAATTTTGAATGCTGTTCAAGAGGTTGACAATGCGATGAATAGTTATAAAAACTACATCAAAGAGGTGATTGCATTGCGCGAAGTTTGCTATCAAGGAGAAGAAACGCTAAAACTGTCAGTCAATCTTTATAAAGAAGGATTGTCTTCATTTACAAATGTAGTAGATGCACAAAAATCATTGTTGACCTATCAGAATCAACTTGTGCAGGCCAAGAGTGGAACACTGCTTGAACTAATCACACTTTACCAAGCCCTAGGTGGTGGCTGGAACAATTAATTTTTAAATAACTAAACCCATATAGCAATGAAAAAAATATTGTATATACTCCTCGTATTACCACTACTTGTAGGTTGTAAAGAGAAAAAAACAAAAAAAACAGTTGCATATACGCCCGAAATAACTGTTACCAAACCTGTTGTCGAAGAGGTTACTCTTACTAAAGACTATCCGGGTTATCTTACTACTGAGCAAACTGTAAACTTGGTGGCTCGTGTCAATGGTACTTTAGAGTCAGCATCTTATACACCAGGGGCTAGAGTGAAAAAAGGACAATTACTATTTGTAATAGAACCAACAATTTATAAAAATCAGGTATCTCAAGCTGAAGCAAGTTTAAGAACTTCGCAAGCTCAATTAGAATACTCGCGCAATAATTATGCAAGAATGCAAGAGGCACTAAAGAGTGATGCGGTAAGCCAAATACAGGTAATTGAAGCATTGGCCAGTGCACGCGAAGATTCGGCATCTATCAATAATTCTATTGCCGCGTTGAATACTGCTAGAACCAATCTGGAGTATTGCTACATACGGGCACCATTTGATGGTGTTGTATCAAAAAACACCGTAGATGTGGGTAGTTATATCAGTGGGGCTACCGAGGCTACTACATTGGCTACTATCTATAGAGACGATAAAATGTATGCATACTTTAATATTGCCGATAATCAATGGTTGTCAATGGTATCAGGTGATAAGCAAATGCCATCGGAAATTATGGTTAAACTGGGTACGAATGGCACACAAAGCTATCCTGCCAAAATCGATTATTTATCACCTGATATTGATTTGAGTACAGGTGAACTTACACTTAGAGCTAGTTTTGATAATAATGATAAATTATTAAAAAGTGGACTCTATGTTAGTATTACGCTGCCCTATGCTAAAGAGAATAACGCAATGCTTGTAAAAAATGAATCGATGGGCTCAGATCAGTTGGGTAAGTATTTATATGTAGTAAATGATTCAAATATCGTAGAATATCGACACATTGAAGTTGGTCAGATAATAAATGATACGATGCGAATTGTAACTAAAGGCTTATCTCCAAGCGAAAGATATGTTACAGTTGGCTTGCTGAAAGTACGTGATGGTATGAAAATTAAACCAATCAACGAATAATTAACTACTAAACTAAGAAACTATGTTCTCGAAGTTCTTCATAAATAGACCAATTTTTGCTACCGTACTTGCTTTATTGATGATAGTGGGTGGGTTGGTAGCATTAACATCACTGCCAGTGGCGCAGTATCCGGAGATAACTCCGCCTACTGTGCAAGTATCGGCCACCTATCCGGGTGCTGATGCTCAAACTGTGGCACAAACAGTTGGTATGCCTATTGAACAGCAAGTAAATGGTGTGGATGGTATGTTGTATATGTCCTCAAATTCATCATCGGCCGGCAATTATAATTTGACCGTAACATTTGCAGTGGGTACTGATATTGACATGGCTACCGTTCAGGTGCAAAACCGTGTTAATATAGCCAATTCATCACTGCCTAATCCTGTTGTAGTGCAAGGGGTTACTGTTCAAAAACAATCAACTGACATTGTAATGTTCTTATCTCTAATTTCTACCGATTCAATCTACGACGGATTGTATTTATGTAATTATGCAGAATTAAACTTCGCAAATGAGTTGACTCGCTTGCCCGGTGTTGGTGATGTAAACATCATGGGTACAGGTGATTACTCAATGCGAGTTTGGATGAATCCGGAAATAATGAGAATACGCGGTGTGTCGCCAGCGGAAGTGTATGAAGCTATTGCAGCTCAAAATGTAGAGGTTAGTCCAGGTTCGGTAGGGCAGGCAATTGATAAAGAGAATAAAAATGCTTTTCAATATACACTAACTGTTAAAGGCCGACTACAAACTCCCGAGGAGTTTGAAAATATTATCGTCAAAGCTGATAGTAATGGCAACTTCTTGAGAATAAAAGATATAGGCACTGTAGTGCAAGGAACAGGATCTTATGATTTTATTTCTACATTATCAGGCCAACCTTCGGCAGCTATTGCTATCTATCAACAACCGGGGTCTAACTCACTAGATGTAGCCAAAGCCGTTAAAGCTAAAATGGCCGAGTTGGCAGAGGATTTTCCTAAAGGAATTGAATATAATGTTACGCTAGATACAACTAATGTAATAAATGTATCTATTCGCGAAGTATTAATCACGCTTTTTGAAACTACGTTGTTGGTTATATTCGTGATATTCATCTTCTTGCAAAATTTCAGAGCCGTTATTATTCCATGTATTGCTATACCTGTGTCATTGATTGGTACATTGGCCGTAATGGCATTAATGGGCTTCTCTATAAATACGCTTACTCTATTTGGTTTAATTCTGGCCGTAGCCATTGTGGTAGATGATGCCATAGTCGTCACGGAAAACTCTTCGCGACTGCTAGAGACGGGCGAATATACGCCTAAAGAAGCCGTGACAAAGGCAATGGACGAGATAATTGGCCCTATTGTAAGTATTGTGCTTGCAATGTTGGCTGTATTTATTCCAACCACTTTGCTTGGCGGTGTAACTGGGCAGTTGTTTAAACAGTTTGCCTTGACAATTGCAGCTTCTACTGTGTTGAGTGGTTTTAATTCATTAACTCTTACACCTGCTCTTTGTGCATTGTTCTTAGAAAAACCAAAACCAACAAAATTCTTCTTCTTTAAGTGGTTCAACAATATGTTTAATCATATACAAAATGGATATGATAAGACAGTAGAATTTCTTATTAGAAGAACCGGAGTGGCTTTGTTATCTTATGCAATAATCACTGCTATTGCTGTGTTCTTATTCATGAAATGGCCATCTACATTTATTCCCGAAGAAGATGATGGATATTTCATTGGCATGATTCAATTGCCACCGGCAGCTAGTCTTGAAAGAACGGAGGATGTGTGTCTTAAAATAAATGAAATACTTGATAGTTATCCTGAAGTAAAAAGCTACATTCAGATAGCAGGTTTTTCTGCCATGGCAGGTGGCGAACAAACCAATGGCGGTACATACTTTGTGGTGTTAAAGCCGTGGGCTGAACGTAAAGGGAAAAAACATACGGTATTTTCTGTAGTAGATAGATTTAACGAAGATGTTTATGCTATTCAAGAAGCCGAAGTATTTGCCATGGTGCCACCGGCAATTCCCGGACTTGGTACAACAGGGGGGTTGCAGATGCAACTTGAGGATACCAAAAACTTAGGCTCTACAGCAATGCAACAAGCTATAGATGCTCTATTGGCCACCTATACTACCAAGCCTGCACTTACTGAAGTAAATAGTGAATATCAAGCAAATGTGCCACAATATTATTTGAATATTGATCGTGACAAAGTTCAATTTATGGGATTGGAGCTGAATGATGTATTCACAACTCTAGGCTATTATATGGGAGCTACCTATGTGAACGACTATGTGAGGTATGGTCATATTTATCAGGTATTAATTGAAGCGGATAATAAATCGCAAAAATTAATTGATGATGTATTGAAATTGACTATACCAAACAGTCAAGGAACTCCGGTGCCATTTTCTTCATTTACAAACATTGAAGAAATACTTGGTCAGGACCAAATAGCTAGATACAACATGTATACTACAGCAGCTATTACTGCAGATGTGAAGAGTGGATATAGTTCTAGTGAGGCAATTCTGCAAATGGAAGAGCTTGTGGATGAAGAATTGAATGGTCAGTTTGGTTATGAATGGACTTCAATGGCTTATCAAGAAACTCAAGCTGCAACTTCTACATTGGTAATTTTTGGCATGGCCTTTATAATTGTAATAATGGTGTTGGCTGCCAAATATGAAAGTTGGACAGATCCGTTGGCATCCATTATGGGTATTCCTGTGGCTTTGCTGGGTGCATTGCTTGGCTGTTTTATTATGGATACTCCAATCAGTATATACTCCGAAATTGGGATTGTGCTGCTGATAGCCTTATCGGCCAAAAATGGTATTTTGATTATTGAATATGCACGCGATTATCATGCTGCAGGCAAGTCTATAGAAGAGTCTGCAACCGAAGCTGGGCATGTGCGTTTGCGTCCTATTTTGATGACCTCTTTGGCATTTGTATTTGGTGTGATGCCGTTGTTGTTTGCATCGGGAGCCGCAGCAAATAGCCGTATTTCCCTTGGTGCTACCGTAGTATTTGGTATGGCTATAAATACATTATTGGCAACGATTTATATTCCAATATTCTTTGTATACTCTCAAAAGTTACAAGAAAGATTTAAGTGGAAGAGGGGAGATGGCACTACTACCACACCTCCACCGGCCAATGATTCTCAGGTATAAAGCTAAAAAAGCGGATAAGGATTTTTTCTTATCCGCTTTTTTAGTTAGTATTTCATGCTATCGGTTATAACTATATGCTTTTACTTTCAAAACTATAACATTTATCACGATAGATGTTAACATTCTATCTGTAGAATGTGGAGATTTACAAAGTAAAATGATATACTTAACAACAATGCTGCATTGAGCTGATAAATAGATAGTTGCTTGCAGTGTTTTTTATAGTGTCTTTACCTACATACAGCATTCTCAAAGCAATAATCAATCTTTGCTTCTTTAAGGATAATTGCTATCTTCTACACTTATGTAAACAAAGCTAAAGACTTGACATGATTTTTTAGTAAATTTTAGTTGCTATGGTTAATTATAAAATGTATTTTTGAATTCAATTTAATAAGCACTGTGTGCATTATTAATAACAATTGATTAATTAATAGGAAGTTAAACAATAAAATAATACTATCTTATGGCTGAAACTATTGATATTCGTGAATTGAACGAACGTATAGAAAAGCAAAGTGCATTTGTTACCAACCTGGTGACAGGTATGGACCAAATCATTGTTGGTCAGAAACATTTAGTTGAATCTTTACTTATCGGATTATTATCAGATGGACATGTATTGCTTGAAGGGGTGCCCGGTTTGGCAAAAACATTAGCTATCAAAACTCTGGCTTCTTTGATTGATTCAAAATATAGTCGTGTACAGTTTACTCCCGACTTATTGCCTGCCGACGTTCTAGGTACAATGGTGTACAGTCAAAAAGACGAAACTTTCCAAATTAAAAAAGGGCCTATCTTTGCGAACTTCGTTTTGGCCGATGAAATAAACCGTGCTCCGGCCAAAGTACAGAGTGCTTTGCTCGAAGCGATGCAAGAACGTCAAGTTACTATTGGTAAAGAAACATTCATACTTCCTGAACCATTCTTGGTGCTTGCTACTCAAAACCCTATCGAACAAGAAGGTACATATCCGCTTCCTGAAGCACAGGTAGACCGTTTCATGTTGAAGGTAGTGATTGATTATCCTAAGTTTGAGGAAGAAAAATTGATTATCCGTCAAAATATTAATGGTGAGAAATTCAATGTGAAACCAATCATGAAGGCTGAAGAGATTCTTGAAGCTCGCAAAGTTGTGCGCCAAGTATATCTTGATGAGAAGATTGAACGCTACATTGTAGATATTGTATTTGCAACTCGCTACCCTGAGAAATATGATTTGAAAGAGCTGAAAGATATGATTGGCTTTGGTGGTTCACCTCGTGCTTCTATCAACTTGGCTCTTGCTGCTCGTACATACGCTTTCATCAAACGTCGTGGATATGTAGTGCCCGAAGATGTGCGTGCTGTAGCACATGATGTGCTTCGTCACCGTATTGGTTTGACCTACGAAGCTGAAGCTAGCAACATGACTTCAGACGAAATTATCAGTAAAATTTTGAATAAAGTTGAAGTACCCTAATCTGTGAGGATAAATAGTTTTTTCAATTAATCTATTCTCAATTTAAACAGATGGAAACAAGTGAAATCTTAAAGAAGGTACGACAAATAGAGATAAAGACCAAAGGATTGTCTAACAACATCTTTGCCGGTCAATATCACTCTGCGTTTAAAGGACGTGGTATGGCATTCTCGGAGGTTCGCGAATATCAGTTTGGTGACGATATACGCGATATTGACTGGAATGTGACAGCGCGTTTTCATAAGCCTTATATTAAGGTGTATGAAGAAGAACGTGAATTGACTGTGATGTTGATGGTGGATGTTTCGGGTAGTTTGGAGTTTGGTACTACCAAACAACTTAAAAAAGACATGGTAACTGAGATTGCAGCTACTTTGGCTTTTTCGGCTATCCAAAACAATGATAAGATTGGTGTAATTTTCTTTTCTGATCGTATCGAAAAATTCATTCCTCCAAAGAAAGGACGTAAACATATTCTCTATATTATTAGGGAGTTGATTGACTTTCAGCCCGAAAGCCGTCGTACAAATATTCGCATTGGATTGGAGTATCTGACCAATGTGATGAAAAGACGTTGTACTGCTTTCTTATTATCCGACTTTATAGACCAAGAGAGTTTTAAAAATGCGCTTACCATTGCCAATCGGAAACACGATGTAGTGGCTTTGCAGGTTTACGATAAGAGGGTAGCAGAGCTTCCATCTATTGGGCTGATGAAGTTGAAGGATGCTGAAACAGGACATGAACAATGGGTAGACACTTCATCTAAAGCTGTGCGCAATGCACACCGTGCTTGGTGGTTGAATAAACAAGCTGATTTGAGCGAAACGTTCAAGAAAAGCAATGTTGATTCTGTTTCGGTAAGAACCGACCAAGATTATGTAAAAGCTTTGATGAGCTTGTTTGCAAAACGAAATTAGTATTGTGATATGAAAAAAAGTTATATACTTATATTACTGTTTTCTTTGTTTGCTGTGAATAAATCAATGGCACAGGTAGTTACTGTAGAAGCTAAAATTGATTCATTGCAGATTCTGATAGGCGAACAAGCTAAAATTGAACTTCAAGTCTCATCAAATCCTAATCAGATTGTTGTTTTTCCTACTTTTCGCGATACTTTGATTCGTGGAGTAGAGGTGTTGGAGGTATCTAAACAAGATACTCAATATCTGAACAATAAACAACGGATGCTTATTTCGCAAGAATATACCATTACCTCATTCGACTCTGCGCTTTACTATCTGCCACCAATGGAGGTAGAGGTAGATAACCAAAAATATAAATCGAATCCGCTGGCTCTTAAGGTGTACTCAATACCTGTAGACACTTTAAACCCAGATATGTTTTTTGGTCAGAAAGCCGTGATGAAGCCAATGTTTGTATGGGAAGATTGGTATGGACTAATTGCTTGTTCATTCTTAGCGATTCCTATTCTTATCTTATTAATTTATTTGATTATTCGCATTCGCGACAATAAGCCTATCATTCGCAAAGTGAAAGTGGAAGCTAAAATACCTCCTCATCAGGCTGCAATGCAGGAAATTGAAAGAATTAAAAGTGAAAAGGTATGGCAAAAAGGTGAGCCGAAGGAGTATTACACACAGCTTACGGATGCTATTCGCACATATATTCGAGATCGATTTGGCTTTAATGCTCTTGAAATGACTTCGGATGAAATCATTGAAAGATTGATGGAGGAAAACGATAAAGAAGCGATAAAGGATTTGAAAGAATTGTTCCAAACAGCCGATTTGGTGAAATTCGCTAAGCATAATCCGTTGATGAACGAAAACGATGCAAACTTGATGAATGCAATTGAGTTTGTTGACGAAACAAAGATTCCGGAAGATGAGAATGCAAAACCTCAACCAACAGAAATAACTATCATTGAAAAACGCTCATTGCGTACGAAGATAATCTTAGGTTGTGGTATCGGATTATTGTCTGCAGCCCTTGTGGGTTCTCTAATTTATATTGGAACGCAGCTATATAATCTGATTGCTTAAATCTAATTAATGTAGATCTAAAAAAATTACAAGAATGGTATTTGCCAATATTGAATATTTATTTTTACTGCTATTATTAATACCTTATATCGTATGGTATGTATTAAAGTGGAAGAGGAGTCAAGCTACTCTACAAGTCTCTGACACAAGGGCTTTTGCTAAAGCTCCCAAGAGCTACAAGAACTACTTGCTGCATGTGCCTTTTGGGCTACGCATCATTGCTCTTACTCTTATAATAATAGTACTAGCACGCCCACAAACTACAGATAACTGGCAGAATAGTGAGATTGAAGGAATTGACATCATGATGGCTATCGACGTGTCGACCAGTATGCTTGCCGAAGATTTAAAGCCCAACCGACTGGAAGCGGCTAAGGATGTGGCAGCAGCATTTATCAATGGACGCCCCAACGATAATATTGGTATTACTCTATTTGCCGGCGAATCGTTTACTCAGTGTCCTTTGACTGTGGATCATGCTGTATTGCTTAATCTGATAAATAGTGCTAAAACGGGTATTATTGAAGATGGTACAGCTGTAGGTATGGGTATTGCCAACGCAGTGACTCGCTTGAAAGATAGTAAAGCTAAGTCTAAAGTTATCATTCTTTTGACAGATGGTACAAATAATAGGGGAGACATCTCTCCACTTACTGCCGCCGAGATTGCAAAAAGCTTTGGCATACGTGTTTATACCATTGGGGTTGGAACAAACGGAACAGCTCCTTATCCTTATCCGGTAGGCAACACGGTGCAGTACATCAATATGCCTGTAGAAATTGATGAGAACACGTTGACTCAGATTGCAGGTACTACCGATGGTAACTATTTTCGTGCTACCAGCAACTCTAAGCTGAAAGAGGTTTATGAAGAGATTGATAAACTTGAAAAAACAAAGCTGAATGTGAAGGAATACAGCAAACGTCAAGAAGAGTATCGTATTTTTGCTTTGTTTGCTTTGTTGTGCGTATTATTGGAAGTATTACTTCGTAATTCTATCTTAAGAAAGATACCTTAAAAATTGATTGCTATGTTTCGATTTGAAGAACCATCATATTTATATTTACTATTCTTAGTGCCACTGTTGGTGGTATTCTATTTATACTCTAACTATAGAAAGAGGAAAGCTATTCGTGAGTTTGGAGATCCGGCATTGATGAAACAATTGATGCCTGGCGTTTCTAAATACCGACCCGATGTTAAGTTTACTCTGCTAGTCATTGCTATCGGATTGTTTTCGGTACTCTTGGCCCGTCCGCAGTTTGGCTCAAAACTAGAAACCGTGAAAAGAAAAGGAGTGGAGGTTATCATCGCACTCGATATATCAAACTCTATGCTGGCGCAAGATATACAACCAAATCGTTTGGAAAAGGCGAAGAGATTAATTTCCAGACTTGTAGATGGCATGGAGAATGATAAAATTGGAGTTATTGTTTTTGCCGGTGATGCTTATACTCAATTACCTATAACAAGCGATTACATTTCAGCTAAAATGTTTTTAGAAACCATTACACCCGAGTTGATTTCAAAACAAGGTACTGCTATTGGGGCTGCTATTAATCTGGCTGCACGTAGTTTTACTCCTCAAGAAGGTGTGGGCAAGGCTATAATTGTAATCACCGATGGTGAAAATCATGAGGGAGATGCCCTGGAAGCTTCGAAAGCTGCTGCTGCAAAAGGTATACAAGTGAATGTACTAGGTATTGGTATGCCCGAAGGTGCTCCAATTCCTATACAAGGAACAAACGATTTTAGACGTGATAGAGAAGGAAACGTAGTGGTGACTCGTTTGAATGAAACCATGTGTCAAGAAATAGCTAGAGATGGCAAAGGGCTTTATGTGAGAGTAGACAATACAAACTCGGCACAAAGAGCTATTGAGCAGGAAATCAACAAAATGTCTAAATCTGATATTGAATCTAAGGTGTATACCGAATTCAATGAGCAGTTTCAATCGGTTGCTTGGATTATACTCCTATTGCTATTGGCCGAACTTTTAATATTGGAATGCAGAAATCCATTATTTAGAAATATTCATTTGTTTTCTAATAAGAAATAATATGTGTACGAACATTAAATATATACTAAGCATTGCTTTTTTGTTTTTTGCTATTGGTGCTTCTGCTCAGAAAGAGGAGCGCGATTATATTCGCAAAGGAAACAGACAATTCAATGATAGCGTTTATGTAGATGCTGAGGTTAACTACAGAAAAGCATTGGAAGTTAATCCTAATTCAACGGTTTCAATGTATAATCTGGGTAATACATTGACTCAGCAACAGAAGTTTCAAGAAGCAATGGAACAATATGTAGCTACTGCAAAAATTGAAAAGGATAAAATGAAATTAGCGCAGATTTATCATAATATGGGTGTTATCTTCCAGGCTGGCAAGGATTATGGACAGGCTGTAGATGCATACAAAATGTCGCTTAGAAATAATCCTACTGACGATAAAACAAGATATAACTTGGCTCTAGCTCAAAAGCTGTTGAAAGATCAAGAGCAAAATCAAGATCAGAATCAGGATCAAAACGAAGACCAACAACAAAATCAGCAAGACCAACAACAGGATAAGGATGAGCAAAACCAAGATGAACAGAATAAGGATGAACAGCAACAGCCATCTCAGCCCGAACAAAAGGAGAATGAGATGTCTAAAGAGAATGCAGAACAGCTTCTAAACTCTGTGATGCAAGATGAGAAAGATACACAAGATAAAGTTCAGAAGAAGCAACAAGCTGTACAAGGTGGTCGTTTAGAAAAAGATTGGTAATATTTATTGGGATTAAAAAAACGAAGAATGATGAGAAAACTATTTTTCTTATTGATTGCATTAATAACGATATCGGCAAATGTATATGCTGATGATAATGTTGTGTTTACAGCTACTGCACCTGATGTGGTGGTGGTAGGCGATCAATTTAGACTTTCATATAAAGTAACAACGCAAAAGGTAAAGGACTTACGTGTGCCTTCTATCAAAGGTTTTGAAGTATTGATGGGGCCAACACGCAGTTCTTTCTCTAATACTCAAATAGTAAATGGTAAAAGAACATCTGAAAGCGGAATAACTTTTACTTATATCTTAATGGCTTCTGAGCCTGGTGATTATACAATTCCTGGTGCTACTATCACTGCAGAAGGAGATCAAGTAATATCAAACTCTGTGAAAATAAAAGTGTTGCCAGCCGATCAGGCAGGTGCAGCTTCTTCTAGTCAAGGTGGTGGGCGTGCTTCAGCATCTAGTTCAAGTAGTTCAACTAGTGTTTCTAATCAAGATGTGTTTGTTACAGCGTCGGTCACAAAAAGCAATGTATACGAACAAGAGGCATTTATGCTTACTTATAAAATCTATACTAGAGAGTCTAGAATGGGATTCGACAATGTGAAATTACCTGATTTTAAAGGTTTCCATTCTCAAGAAATAGAGCGTCCTGCCAATTCAACTTGGTCGCAAGAGCATTATAAGGGCCGCAACTATTATACCACCGTGTATCGTCAGTTTGTTTTATTTCCACAACAAAGTGGCAAATTAACTATTGAACCTGCACGTTTTGATGCAACAATCGAAAAGGTAGTTCAAAGTGCAGACCCTTTTGATGCATTCTTTAATGGAGGAGGCAATGTGGTTTCAGTTAAGAAAACACTTACTACTCCTGCTATCAATATTGATGTTACTGCATTGCCATCGGGCAAACCTGCAGGTTTCTCGGGCGGAGTAGGAGAGTTTAGTATCTCTTCTTCAATAAATAGCACCGATGTGAAAACAAATGATGCTATCACAATAAAAATTGTGATTTCGGGAACGGGAAATATGAAACTTATAGCTAATCCTGAAGTAGAGTTTCCAGAGGGCTTTGAAGTTTACGACCCGAAAGTAGATAGCCAAGTAAGACTTACTGCTAACGGCCTTACAGGAAATAAAATTATTGAATACTTAGCTATTCCGCGTCATGCAGGCGATTATAAAATCCCTGCTGTATCATTCAGCTTTTTTGATATTAAATCAAAATCATACAAAACACTGACTACTGAGGAGTATAACATACATGTAGAAAAAGGTGCAGGAAATGCCGATCAAGTAATTTCTAACTTTACTAATAAGGAAGATTTAAAAATTCTTGGAGAAGACATACGCTTTATCAAACAAAATGAAGTAGATATTCAGCCCAGAGGACAAATATTCTATGGATCGTTTGGATATTGGTTATTCTACATAATACCTGGATTGGCCTTTATCATCTTCTTTGTTGTGTATAGAAAACAAGCAGCAGCCAATGCCAATACAGTGAAAATGCGTACTAAGAAAGCTAATAAAGTAGCTCAGAAACGCATGAAGCTAGCAGGAAAGCTTTTGGCTGATAATAAAAAAGATGCTTTCTATGATGAAATATTGAAAGCTCTTTGGGGATATATCAGCGATAAACTGAGCATCCCAGTGTCACGTTTATCAAAAGATAATGTGGCAGAGAAGCTTCGCAAACATGGAGTTGAAGAGGAATTAATTAAAGAATTCTTAGGTGTTCTTGATGAGTGTGAGTTTGCAAGATTTGCTCCAGGCGATGAAAATGAGAAAATGGACAAAGTTTACTCTTCTTCAGTAGCTCTTATCAGCAAAATGGAAAATATTATCAAACACTAAAATGCTGAAATTGAATATGAAACATATATTTTTTATATTAGGTCTTTTAATTTCTCTAAACTCATGGTGCAATGAGTTAGAGAATGATCAAACAGAATTGGTGGCTGAATCAGAAAGTTTTGCGCCTACTTTTACTAAATCTGTGGGAGATAGTGCTTATCTAAATGGAGACTATATAACTGCATCGCAAGTTTATGAGGACTTATTGATAGATGGTGAAGCATCCGAACTATATTATAACCTGGGTAATAGTTACTATAAATCGGGTGAAATTGCTAAAGCTATCTTGAATTATGAAAGAGCTCTATTGCTAGAACCAGGCAACGCAGATATTCGCTTCAACCTAGAGATGGCAAAAGCAAAAGCTGTAGATAAAGTGGAAACTACTCCTGAAATATTTTTTGTTTCGTGGACTAAGTCTTTAATAAACATGCATAGTGTTACTTCTTGGGCTATATGTGCTATTATTTTCTTTATATTACTCATTGTATCACTCTACTTCTTTTTCTTCTCTAAAACAGCTCTATTAAAGAAAATAGGCTTTTTCAGCGGCTTAGTTTCTCTATTGATTGTGATACTAGCAAATATATTTGCAGCTCAACAAAAGAGCAGACTTACTCAAAGAGATTTTGCTATAGTAATGACTCCTAATGTAGTTGTAAGAAGTACACCTAGCGAATCGGGCACAAGCCTTTTTGTGCTTCATGAAGGGCGAAAAGTGCAAATTAAAGATGCGGCCATGCGAGAATGGAAAGAAATAAAACTAGAAGATGGTAAAGTGGGGTGGGTGCCTACATCATCAATAGAAGAAATCTAGAATATACTTCATTATCAATATTATAAGGCGATATATCTATAAAATGATATATCGCCTTTTTTACATAATAAAATTTCATAAATAGTTTGTATAATCGAATATTTTTATTAAGTTTATTGCGTGATATAACAATCACACAAATATTAACCCTTAAATTTATGTAGCATGAGAACAATAACATTCAATGAACTTAGAAAAATAAAAGACTCATTGCCAAGTGGAAGTATGCATAGAATCGCAGATGAGCTGGGTTTACATGTTGATACAGTAAGAAACTTCTTTGGAGGACATAATTTTAAAGAAGGTAAGAGTGTAGGTATACATTTGGAACCTGGGCCAGACGGTGGTTTAGTTATGCTTGATGATACAACAGTTCTCGACCGTGCATTAGGAATTCTTGATGAACAAATAGTATCTAAGGAAGAAGTAATAATCGCTGTTTAATTAGCAAATAAGTATAAGAAATCCCAATTGTTTTTGAAAGAACAATTGGGATTGTTTTTTTGTTAAAATGACATATTAATTATAAGCATATGGAAGATAAATTAGTAACCTTAGCTATTTTGACTTATTCTAAGGCGCAAATATTAAAGTCGGTTCTAGAGAATGAAGGTATAGAAACTCATATCCACAATATTAATCAAATTCAACCTATCATTTCTTCGGGCGTTAGAGTACGAATAAAGGAAACTGATCTACCTCGTGCATTGAAAACTATTGAAAGCTCTGTATGGTTATCAGATGATATAGTAGGAGAGAAGCCAAGTCAAACAACAAATAATAAGAATAAGATATTAGTTCCAGTAGACTTTTCAAGTTATTCAATAAAAGCTTGCGAGTTTGCCTTTAAATTAGCTAAAGAATACGAGGCTGAAGTTATTCTTTTGCATGTATATTTTACTCCTGTTTATACATCTTCACTTCCTTATGGTGATGTATTCAACTATCAAATTAGTGATGATGAAACAGTGCGAACCATCTTACAAAAGGTACAAATCGACTTAAATCACTTATCTAATACAGTTAAGGATAAAATAGCTTCAGGTGAGTTTCCTAATGTGAAATATACATGTGTTTTGCGCGAAGGGATACCAGAAGAAGAAATATTAAGGTATTCGAAGGATCATACACCTGCAGCTATCATTATGGGCACACGTGGTCGAAGTCAAAAGGATGCAGATTTATTGGGAAGCGTCACTGCAGAAGTAATAGAAAGAAGTAGAGTGACTGTATTGGCCATACCAGAGGATACACCATTTAGCGACTTTGCATCTGTAAAAAGAATTGGGTTTATTACTAACTTTAACCAGAGAGACTTAATAGCATTTGATACGTTTGTCAATTCATTAAAACCATTCAAATTTACTGTATCTCTTTTATATTTAGCACCAGCCAAAGACGCTAAAGATGCTTGGAATAAGATCAAATTGGCAGGGATTAAAGATTATTTCCAAAATCAATACCCAGGAATAGATATTAAATATGATGTTGTTATTAATGATGATTTACTAGAAAATCTAGATAACTATATAAATGAATCTAAGATTGATGTAATTACAATTATATCTTATAAAAGAAATGTATTTGCAAGATTATTTAATCCAAGCATTGCTAAAAAGGTAATATTCCATTCAGATACGCCGCTCTTGGTCATTAATGGATAATTTTGTATATTTGTATATCTTCACCAATATAAAGATTGGCTAGATTTATTTGATTCTAGAAAGATGTATAATTGGTATTATGTTTAGTATTAAATATGGATATATAAAAAGAGAGTCACTACCCTTAACAAGTAGTGACTCTCTTTTTATATTAAACTGTATAATTACAATTACATGATGGCTTCAATTTCTTCAAATTGAGGACCCATGTTTAGATTATAATAAATTCTATAAAGACCTGGAGCCCACAAATCTTTTTGATCAGGACGTAGTTCTCTTGCTTTAACGTAATATGGCAAAGCTTCTTCATACATCGCTTTGATATTTGCTTGATCAGTTGCATACTTAGAATCATTGATATCAGTAGAAGCTGCATCAGATACATCTTGAGCTTTCATCAATAATACAAGACCTAAATTAGAATAAGCTTCTGCATATTCTGGGTCAGCAGCAATAGTTTTCTTGTAGAAATCAATAGCTTGATCATACTCTTTCATGTTATGGAAAAGGTATGCTTTTACGTAAAGATAAAGCTTGTTATTAGGATCTTTAGCCAACATATTATCAGCAAATTCCATCGCCTTTTCTGGTTGATTAGAGCTGCTATAATAGTCTACTAAGTTAGCAAAGAAATACTGGTTTTCTGGGAACTTAAGGATACCATCTTGCAATGATTGAACCCATTGCACTGTGTCACCTTTAGCTTTCAAAGCTTCAGACCAAATTTGCATAGCAACACCACCATTTTCTTTGTCTTGAATAGCTATAGGAGCATATTTAAGAACAGCATCAGAAGCTTCAACATTATTAGCAGCCAACAAAGCATAGTATGCTACTTGTGGCAACAATGTGTCAGTTGCCGCAATACTACCCTTTTCGTTCAACATAGGATAAGATGCTGATTCTACGTAAGTTCCAAAGAATTTTAATGCACCTTCACTGTCATGTTTGTTGAATGATTCAATACCACCATTGATAAGATTTCCGCGTTCAGCCAACATAGAAGCAGCATTTGCTTTTCTATATTTATTCTTGATTTTTCCTTTTTCGTTAGGAACTTCAGAAAGCTCATCGCACTTCAAGAAATACTCATACATCTTCAAAACGCTATTATACATAGTCAAAGTATCATAAGGTTTATTCAAGAATGCATTCTTCATTTCTTCCTCGTTGATACGTTTTTGAATAAGACCTGCTACATCCCATGCTGCTGCATCGTCTTTCGTTTCAGCATTTACTAATGCTGCATCAATTAATTGTTGTGCTTTTTTAAAATCAGGTTTCACGTCGTTGGCAATTGTACGAGCCTCTTTTACGTTTTTTTGTTGCGCAAATGCGAAGCCAACTGCCATCAATAACACCATCGAAAATAATACTCTTTTCATGATTGTTGTTTTTGATTAGTTATTAATATTATTTGTCTATTCCATTGTCAATTCATCCGTACCATTGTCAACAACATCTGTTGCGTCGCTAATGATATTTCCTTCAATTTCCTCTGTAGGTATCTCGTCTTCAAGACTTTCTGATGTTACCTTACAAACAGATCCAATCTGATCATTACGTTTTTCTAGGTTGATAAGACGAACACCTTGAGTAGCTCTACCCATTACACGAATTTCAGCCACTTTCAAGCGAAGAGTGATACCCGACTTGTTGATAATCATCAAATCATTATCGTCTGTAACAGATTTGATTGCAACAAGTTTACCTGTTTTATCAGTGATATTCATGGTTTTCACACCCTTACCACCACGGTTTGTCTTACGATAATCTTCTATTTCAGAGCGTTTTCCGTAACCTTGTTCAGATACTACCATTACCGATTCTGTTTGAAGATCTTTGATGCAAATCATACCAATTACTTCGTCTACTCCATCATGATCTAGAGTGATACCGCGAACACCTGTTGCTGTACGTCCCATCACACGCACTGCTGCTTCGTGGAAACGAATAGCGCGACCATTGCGGTTGGCGATAATAATTTCATTATTACCATTTGTCATACGTACATCAATTACGCTGTCATCTTCGCGAATGGTGATTGCGTTAACACCATTTTGACGAGGACGAGAATACTGTTCCAATAAGGTCTTTTTGATAACCCCATTTTTAGTACAGAACAATACATAATGACTGTTGATATAATCTTTATCTTCAAGACTCTTCACACGTAGATATGCTGTTACTGCATCGTCAGAGTCGATATTTAATAAGTTTTGGATTGCTCTACCTTTCGATGTTTTGCTTCCTTCAGGAATAGCATACACCTTCAACCAATAGCACTTACCTTTTTGAGTAAAGAACATCATGGTGTTGTGCATAGTAGCCGGATAGATATGCTCTACAAAGTCTTCATCACGCGTTTCAGAACCTTTTGAACCTACCCCACCACGGTTTTGTGAGCGGAATTCAGTCAACGGAGTACGTTTGATGTATCCCATATGCGAGATAGTGATAATCATTTCATCATCCGCATAAAAATCTTCAGGATTGAATTCTTCAGACGAGTATACAATTTCCGAACGACGACCATCACCGTATTTAGCTTTCACCTCAGCAAGTTCATCTTTTATTACCTGACGACAGATTTCATCATTGGTCAAAATGCTTTCCAAATAAGCAATTTGTTTCATGATTTCTTCATATTCAGCATGAAGTTGATCTTGCATAAGTCCAGTCAACTGGCGCAAACGCATCTCTACAATAGCACGAGCTTGAATATCAGTCAACTCAAAACGCTCAATCAAGCCTGCAATAGCGTCGGCAGGAGTTTTAGCTGCACGAATAATGCGGATTACTTCGTCAATATTGTCAGAAGCAATAATAAGACCTTCCAAGATGTGTGCACGTTCTCTAGCTTTTCTCAAATCAAACTCTGTGCGACGAATCACAACTTCGTGTCTGTGTTCAACGAAGTTTTTGATCATGTCTTTCAAGTTCAATGTGCGAGGTCTACCATGTACAAGAGCTACATTGTTTACACCAAATGATGTTTGCAACGCAGTCATTTTGTATAGTTTATTCAACACTACGCTTGCATTAGCATCGCGTTTAATGTCGATAACGATACGCATACCTTCGCGGTCAGACTCATCATTGGCGTTTGAAATGCCTTCAATTCTCTTGTCATTAACCAAATCTGCAATGTATTTAATAAGTTCAGCCTTATTTACATTGTAAGGAATTTCTGTAATAACAATTTTATCATGATTGTGACCCGATTCGATTTCGGCTTTAGCACGCATCACTACACGTCCGCGACCTGTTAAGTAAGCTTCGCGCACACCGCTGATACCATAAATGAATCCACCTGTTGGAAAGTCGGGAGCTTGAACATAGTTCATTAACTCTTCTACTTCAATTTCAGGATTGTTGATATAAGCTTCACATGCATCAATCACTTCCGAAAGGTTGTGAGGAGGCATATTGGTTGCCATACCTACTGCAATACCCG
>CAMTOV010000008.1 GCA_947074235.1 uncultured Bacteroides sp.
ATGCTGCTGTATTAATTATCCCTGGTGGTGGATATGCAAGACTGGCTTATCAAACCAGCGGATGGCAATTGGCTAAATGGTTCAACACGATGGGTATCACTGCATTTGTGCTTAGTCACCGCCTACCCCACTCGCCCGATGTAATTACTGGACACGAAGCACCACTTGCCGATGCACAGCGGGCTATGCGCTACATACGAGCAAATGCTCAGCACTATGATATTGACAAAGTGGGTGTAATGGGCTGTTCGGCAGGAGGCCACCTTTCAGCATGTTTATCTACTTTTGATGAAGATTGGGGATTGGGAAACGATTCTTTAGATAATTATGCGACACGTCCCGATTTCACCTTGTTGATTTCTCCGGTAATATCGATGAATGAATACGTACATAAAGGAAGTAGAGACAACCTCTTAGGCAAAGATGCATCGAGCGAACTGTTAAATCAATTTTCGTGCAACAAGAGGGTAAGCGAGCAAACACCACCGGCTTTCATGGTGCATGCCAATAACGACCGTTCTGTTTCGCCTCTCAACAGCATTTTGTATTACACGGCTCTCAAAGAAAATAACATCGAAAAAAGTGCTTTGCATATATTCCCCGAAGGAGGACACAGCATTGCGTTACGAAACAACCCCGGCTCAACTCAGATGTGGTCTGCATTGGCCGAGGCTTGGCTTTATGAAATAGGTGTTTTAAAATAACACCTTATGTAATTCTTCTACACTATCTACAATATATTGTGGATGATACTGTTCTAAATCGGTGCGTGGACGAAATCCCCATGTCACACCGCAAGCAGCAACCTTTCCATTTAGCGCAGTTTGCATATCTACACCCGAATCGCCTATATATAAAACATCATCTTTATCTACTCCGGCCGCAGCTACTATTTCGTCTACGATATCAGCATCGGGTTTTGGAGGAATACCATCGCGCTGTCCAAGCACTTTCACAAACTTAATAGCTGGGAAATAGTGAGCTACCAATTTTTCTGTAGCGGCTTGATATTTATTAGATGCCACTCCAATCTTTACATCTTTGGCTTGCAACTCGGCCAATAATTGTGGGATGCCTGGATAGGGAATACTTTCATCAGCATTATGGTCATTATAATAAGGTACAAAAAGATTGCGCATAGCTTGCAGATTAGTATCATTGCGAACTTCTTCAGGCAAAGCAAGCTCGAGTAATCTATTAATACCATTGCCTACCATCATATGATATTCAGTCATATCATGTGTAGGAAACTTTAAAGATTCTAGCGCATAATTCGTAGCATTAGCCAAATCGGCTATGGTATTTAGCAACGTACCATCTAGATCGAATATAATAAGTTTCTTCATATTAAAATTTTATTATTTACTCTTCGCAAATGTAATCAACAAAGTTGGTTTATCAAAGGTTTATGTTTCACAGAGTTTCATACCGATGAAACAAAAGTTTCGTCAAGGTGAAACAAAAGTTTCATCACTGCGAAACTAAAGTTTCATACTGGTAAAACTAGAACAAGCCACTGCCTTAGTCAATAAAAGCCACTGGGAAATATCATTAAAACAAAAAATATCGCAAATACAGCGTCTTGCACTGCATTTGCGATATTAAATCTATAGAGAATACAAATATTATTTCTTATTCTTTGTGATGCGGAACCAATCAACATCCGACCATCCACCATCATTGGTTTTAATAGCTGGACGTGTGCAGAATGTTCCTACCTTTGCACCAATCCATTTGCCTTCTTTGGCTTGGAATGGTTTTCCCATCGAGATGTATTTTTTACCATTCAAGCTATAGCTAAAGTCGCAGATAATCTTCATATCTGTTCCGTCTCCTCCACCTAGTTTTTCGCCAGAGTCAGTAAATTTCACACGAAGATATATGGTATTATCTTTCAAAGGTAATGTTTCGTTTACTACTTCAGCATTTCCTCTATCGGCTTTACGACAATCTACTTGCGATAATACTAGGCCACTCTCTGTATTTTCGAGAATAAGACCTGCATAGTCCATACCCATTACTATAAGCCCTGTACGCTCACCTGTATATCTTTTATCGGGATTAAAGGTTAGCTTCATGGTTGCAGTGAAGTTGTCGGACGGAGTTTTTTGAAGCAATAAATTAGCTACATCCCAAAGATTCTTATAGTCTGCAACTACAGGATATGAATATAGACGAAGATAACCTTTGTCGCCTGCAGCGTAGTGCCACATTTCATTAGAGTTAGCGTGCCATTGCCATTGCGGACCTAATATCATGCTATCAAACTCGTCGCTTTCTTGAGGCGTCATGATAGGATATGTTTTGCCTACGTTTGGTTTTTTGTACGTCATCACCGGTTCGCCACAGCCATCACCGTTTTTATCATTGCCAATCACCGGCCATCCATTCACCCACTTCATAGGTTGAAGATGCACAATACGACCATAAGCACCTACATCTTGGAAGTGAAGAAACCAGTCTTCGCCTGTAGGTGTATCCACCCAAGCACCTTGATGAGGTCCATTGATATTAGTATCACCTTGTGCCATTACTATTTTTTCTTCGTAAGGACCATAGATATCTTTAGAACGAAGAACCAACTGCCAGCCTGTAGCTACACCACCTGCAGGAAGGAAAATATAATAGTAACCATCCTTTTTGAAGAACTTAGGACCTTCGCAAGTTTGGTGAGCTTCATGTCCATCAAAAATGATACGACCGGGAGTAATTGCTTTAGTAGCAGTTTCATTCAATTCGCAAACAGCAATCACACTTTTCATGCCTGCACGACTACCAGCATAAGCATAAGCCATATATACCTTTCCATCTTCATCCCAAAGAGGAGTAGTATCTATAATTCCCTTACCTGCTTTTACTAGCACAGGTTCACTCCAAGTTCCAGCAGGATCAGTAGTTTTTACCATAAAAGCACCTTGATCAGGATCTCCCCAGAAGATATAAAACTCTCCATCGTGAAAACGAATACAAGGAGCCCACACACGATTTCCATGTTCAGGACGCTCCACATCTGTATAAGGAGGTAATGCATGAGGTACTGCAGCACCAATGATAGTCCAGTTGACTAAATCTTTAGAGTGAAGAATTTGCAAACCCGGCAAAGAGCCAAAACTAGAAGAGGTCATGTAGTAATCGTCACCTACACGACAAGCGTCTGGATCTGAATAATCTGCATACAGAATAGGATTTTTGTAGGTTCCATTGCCTTGATCGGCAACCCACACTTCGGACACATAGTTGTTTTGTGCAATCGCCGAACTCGATACAAGTAGAAGGCATACGCCTAGTGCTTTTACTAAATTTTTCATGGATTGTGTATTATTAAAACGTATTGATTTTCATTGATGCAAATATAAAAGATACACTGTTAACTTAGGTTGAATAATCGGGATATTAGGTGGATTAATTATAGAATTATGTGGATTTTTTGGACAAAAAAAAGCGAGGCTGCTATATGCAACCTCGCTAATATCAATATCTTATCCTAAAATTAAGGGATATATACTTTTTCTACAGAAACTGAACCATCGCTCATAGTAGACTTAACCATGTTGATTCCTTTTGTAGGCTCGTTAGTTCTTACACCTACCAAGTTGTAGTATTCTGTTGATACTATTTCTTTGTTGATAGCAGAGTCGGTAATACCAGTGCTACCACCTGCTGGAGTGGCTTCAAGATTATAAAGATTAATGCCACCACTTTTGCTATACAAATAAATAGTAGTAGCTTCACCAACATAACTGAAAGTATATTTATCTAATACACCTGCAGGCATTTCTTTTTCGTCTACTATATCAGTATTATCTCCAGCAGAACATATAAATGTTCTATCATCATCATTATTACTAGTAGTTGCAATCACTGAAATAATTGTATTTCCTGTAACAGGAAATGAAATGATACGACCAGTTGGAACACCTTCTGTCCAATTGCCTGCTCCACCAAACTGTAAACGTCTAGTATAAGACACACCATCAAATGTCTTATTATTATTTGTTACATTAATTTTTGCAGATGATGTTGCATGAATTGTCAAACCATCAATTGTAGTTGTTGCTTCATGGTTTACTAATTCAAAATTACTAAAATTCCATGTTTGTGCACTAAGGCTTAAAGACGTGGCAACAAATGCCAATACAAGAAGTAATTGTTTCTTCATAAATAATAAATTATAAATTAATAAATGTGTTTTATCAAGAGACAAATATAATATTATAATCAATCCTTGTATGGGTAATTATTATCTAACTAGTGGTATTTTCTGTTAAAAGCAGCATCAATTAACTATTTTGAGAGTATTTTCACCTCAAAAGGTTGCTCTAATTCATCTTTCCAAGCACGAATATGATTAAACCATGTATCGGAGTCTTCATATCCAAACTTCTCTTTCTTTGAAGTAAAAGTAGTATAATATTTGATGTAATCGCCACCATTATTAGACACTAAATACAAGTAATTAGGTTTATCTTTTGCTTCTCTCACTACATATTTTTGTGGTACATATGTGGCAAGACCAACTGTTTCTTTTGCATATTTTACGGTGTCATTTACAGGCCAATCAGTCCCCCAACAACCAATCAATCCCTTGCCATCAGAGTAAGATACAGAACCTTTTACATCTTGTACACCGGTAGCAAATATCTCATCACCCAATGGTTCATCAAAAAATACCTCAACTTGCATATCACGATGTCCGGCATAAAGAGTATAACGAGTAGTCATATCCAACTCTTTGCCTTGATATTGCCACCCATTCACTTCCAATTCTGAAACAGTGCGCACAGGACCGTATGCAAGAATGCGCATAGTGCGAGTATCAACAGGATTGATGTGAATAGCTTTCTTACCATCCCATCCTTTGAAGCCACCTACACCGCAACTACCACTTACGCGAAGCACGTCATCACCAAATCCACGTGCCAACTGCTCATCAGTAGGATAGAATTGAGATTCTTCTATTTCGAAGCCTTTATTAAACTTACCATAAATATCAACGGTTTGTTTATGGTCGAAATAAATGCGATATGCTACTAGTTCTGACTCAAATGCAGGACCATGATGGTGCATTTGATTGTATATATTACTTGTGCCCGGTATAGAAACAGAATGCACAGGTACATGCTTATTATTTTTATCGCTTACTAACATTTCGGCAAATACACGCGCGGGATACTCTTTGGTGGACTTTTCGGTTGAGAAGGTAATATCTAAAGTACGATTACCACCTGATGCTACATCCACAACAAAAGCTAGCTCATCGGCCTTGCGATTGCCGGTTAAATCATCTAACTGCGATGGTATCTCTTCAGATCCAAACATAACAACTGCCGATTTAGGAACAAAACCTAAATTTAGATCATCAACTTTCAGCACAACAGGTTTATCTACCCTATCTATGCTTGATGGGTTACTAACTTGTACTTGAACAGTTTTAGTATTTTGAGCTACTATTGCAGTACAACTAATGCTCAACAGGAAACTTAAAAAGATTTTTGCTTTCATATCAACATTGTATATTTCGTTGCTAAATTACAAAAAAGACAGCCTTATCATTACTTTGAATGACAAAAGGCTGTCTTTTATTATCTATTTCGGTTGGAGATTATTTTTTAAAATCCATTTTCAAACCTTTAGCATCAACAGTTTCGAAAGATTTACCATCGATAGTAAGATCCTTAGAACTTCTGATATTAAGCTCGGCTTGAGGAGTTGTAGTTTCAATAACTACATTCTCAAGAGTTACATTTTTGGTTTGGCTAAGGAATACTCCCTCTTTTGCATCTGACATGATAACATTCTTAACTGTTACATTTTCGATTGGCATTTCTGGCAATCCGTTAAAGAAGATAGCACGGCCAGAACCTTTACAATAAACATTTGAAATATGAATATCACGGAATGCAGGAGTTTCTTCTGTTACAGCAGGAAGATCGTTTTTAGTGTTTGCTGCACGTTCTTCTTCTGTTTCTTCACCTGGGCCTTTACCACCATAGAACAAGTCAAATAGTAATGGCTCGTTAGGAATATCAATCATGTTGATGTTGTTGATATAGATATTTTCAACTACACCACCACGTCCGCGAGTACTTTTGAAACGTAAACCAACATCAGTACCCATGAAAGTACAATCAGCCACATAGATATTCTTAACACCACCAGACATTTCGCTACCTACAACGAAACCACCGTGACCGTGAAGCACTACATTGTTTTTTACGATTACGTTTTCGCAAGGTTGACCTCTACGACGACCATCTTCGTTCTTACCAGACTTGATACAGATTGCATCATCACCAGCATCAAACAAGCTATTGATAACCAATACATTCTTACAAGATTCTAAGTCAAGAGCATCACCGTTTTGTGAATACCAAGGATTGAATACTTTGATGTTATCGATAATTACATCTTCGCAAGAAAGTGGGTGAAGACACCAGCTAGGAGAATTCTTGAAAGTTACACCTTCCAACAATACTTTCTTGCTATTTTGAATGCTCAACAATACAGGACGCAACCAAGGACGAATCTCATTCCATTCTGCTTCTGTTTCAATACCAACAGGAACGTTGAACTCTTCGCAAGCCATAGCGCCTTTCATAGCACCAGCTGTAGGATACCAAATGCTACCTTTAGCATCAACTACACCACCCGAGTTAACCAATTTCTTCCATTGATTAGCAGTCATTTTACCCTTTTTTACAGGACGCCAGCTATCACCTTTACCATCGAATGTACCAAAACCTGTGATAGCAATATTCTCTGCATTTTTAGCAAAAATAGGAGATTGACAACGTTTTGTTTCCAAACCTTCAAACGAAGTTTCGATAATAGGATATGCTTCAAAGTCATCAGTAAACAATACCAAACAGTTTTCTGCTGTATATAAATTTACGTTGCTTAGCAACTCGATAGGACCTGACAACCATAAACCTTCAGGGATAATAACTTTACCACCACCTTTAGCATTAACAGCCTTGATAGCATTATTGATGGCCTCAGTATTTAGAAAAATACCACCACTTTTTGCACCAAAGTCTACAATACTAACAGAATAGTTAGGAAAATTCGTTTGTTGTACTTTAGGCATTGAGAAAGGCAAATTGTGATATACGCTTTCGTCGATTGTTGATTGTGCCTGAGACTGCGATTGACATCCTACTGTAGCAAACAAGAAGAATGCAGAAGCAATCATCAGAAGTTTTTTTGCAAATTTGTTCATTGAAATACAAATGTTTCTTATGGATTAATACTCTAATAAGGACAATTCACTAGTTTATATAACGAAAAAGTAGCTGTTTGGTTGAACTGTCAGATTACTCTCACGAGCAATCTGACAGAAATAATAAGGATAATAATTCATCTTAACCTAATTCTAACCTTAAATAAATATTATGAAATAACTTCTTCATTAACCGAATGCAAAAATAAATTAGACCACCAAAGATTATGTGTACAATCTGTTGGTTTAGGTGTATTTTTTGTCCTTTTAGGTTTTTCATTGCACACTTTTGACGTTTTTATGCAAATAGTTCCTATATTTGCAACCCAAATTAACTATAAAAAGGTATGAGTTACAATTTATTGAAAGGAAAAAGAGGTGTTATTTTTGGCGCTCTAAACGAACATTCTATTGCCTGGAAGGTAGCAGAAAGAGCAGTAGAAGAAGGTGCAACTATTACTTTATCAAATACTCCTATGGCTATTAGAATGGGAGAGGTAAACTTATTAGGTGAAAAGTTGAATTGCGAAGTAATTGCAGCTGATGCAACAAACGTAGAAGAACTTACAGCTGTTTTCGAAAAATCGATGGAAGTATTGGGAGGAAAAATTGATTTCGTTTTACATTCGATCGGAATGTCTCCTAATGTACGCAAAAAACGCACATACGATGATTTAGATTATGGCATGTTGGATAAAACTTTGGATATTTCAGCAGTATCTTTTCATAAAATGATTCAATCGGCAAAAAAGGTTAATGCAATTGCAGAACATGGTTCGATTGTTGCATTGAGCTATGTAGCAGCCCAACGTACATTCTATGGCTATAATGATATGGCAGATGCTAAAGCTCTACTCGAATCTATCGCTCGTAGCTTTGGATATATTTATGGCAGAGAGCAAAATGTACGTGTAAATACTATTTCTCAATCGCCTACGTTTACAACTGCCGGTTCGGGAGTGAAAGGTATGGATAAGTTGTTTGACTTCTCTGACCGTATGTCTCCACTTGGCAATGCATCGGCTGACGAATGCGCTGACTATTGCATCGTGATGTTCTCTGATTTGACTCGCAAGGTAACAATGCAAAACTTATTCCACGATGGAGGTTTCTCAAGTGTGGGTATGAGTCTTCGCGCTATGGCTACTTACGAAAAGGGTCTTGACGAATACAAAGACGAAAACGGAAATATTATCTACGGTTAATATACAAAAATCAATAAGGGCTTTCCTTCTTTGCATAAAAGAAGAAAGCCCTTTTATTATATCCATCAGTTTATAGTTTATAGAAATGGAAACTGCACTTTATCTTATTCCGGTTACTTTAGGAGAGACTTCTTTAGAGTCTGTTTTACCTATATATAATAAAGAGGTAATTCTTGGTATAAAACATTTCATTGTTGAAGATATACGTTCGGCTCGTCGCTTCTTAAAAAAAGTGGAAAAGAGTTTGGATATTGATTCGTTGCAGTTTTACATTCTAAACAAACACACTACCAAGGAAGAAGTTTCAGAATTTCTTAATCCATTGAGTAAAGGATATTCTATGGGGGTTATATCCGAAGCTGGTTGTCCTGCAGTGGCCGACCCGGGTGCTGATGTTGTAGCAATAGCACAAAGAAAGAATTTAAAAGTAGTTCCATTGGTTGGTCCATCTTCGATTATTTTATCGGTAATGGCATCTGGATTCAATGGACAAAGCTTTGCTTTTCATGGATATCTGCCTGTTGAGAGTGGAGAACGGATTAAAAAACTCAAAATGCTAGAACAAAGAGTGTATGCCGAAGATCAAACTCAACTCTTCATCGAAACTCCTTATCGCAATGCCAAAATGATTGAAGATATACTTCAACATTGCAAGCCACAAACAAAACTTTGCATTGCAGCCAACATTACCTGCGAGGATGAATTTATCAAAACAAAGACTGTGAAGGAGTGGAAAGGTAAAGTTCCAAATCTAGCTAAGATTCCTTGTATATTTCTCTTATATCGATAATATCTTTTAGATAATCGAATTCATTTTCGAAACACTCACTAAAAAAATTCTGGCCGATATTTTGTTCGATTTGTTGAAGTTGCCACAGTTTACCTCCTACGAAACGCTGATTAGTAAGAAGCGAGTCATCTTCTACATCCAACAAGAAAAGGTATATCAAGCGATTGGTAATTTCATTTTGAAAGCGATAGGTGATACTAAACGTTGGTGTCAAATCGGTTGCACCGGGAAAATACTTTTCCAACAATCTACTGCATCCCCCCTCTAGAGTCTCTCCAAACTTCAAATAAGATTCACAAGGGATATCCATCTTACCTTTATCGAGAAGAAAGTTTTGCGAACGCTCACACAAAAACAACATCCCGTCATGAAGAACAGCGATTCTTATTACGGGATATAAATCCTCTTTGTGCATACCTTCCAACACTTCAGATGCCAATGTTTTGCCAGTTACACCGCCCTTAGGGTTGACTATTGGAAAGTACTCTGTTTGTTTAGCTATTTTGTTGAAATACTGCAAACTGAATTGATTGACAATAATAGTCAGCACAAATATAATGGGAGGAAACACTTGATACAATACGGTATGCCAATTTCTCCCTAATGGACTAAAAAACAGAAGAGAAACACCGATTATAATAAAGTGTAAAAGTCCAAAAAGCAATAATATATTAACACCTACAAAGCTAGATTCAATGCCCTGTGTCAATCTGGTTTTATCCACTCCCCTACTTCTATTTAAATAGGCATTAATGAAACGTCTTTTATGAAGAAATAAAACCAAAACCGGAATAAGAATCGAAAGTTCTAGGGTCATGGGATAAGCAATAGTAGGAATACCCTCACTAAAAATGAGATCAGCAATTCCTATTAATATCAAAATAGCAGTGGATAGATATAATATAATATTTGGAAGACTTCTTTTAGAATAACGAAGATAATAATAAGAGAGCAACAAACCCAACACTATGCCCGCTATGATTGCAATGGCTCGTCCCACCCATTCGCAAAGTAATATAGAAATAAGCACCGGAATAAATCCCAATGACATATTGAACTCCCATGACAAAATTCCCTTACGCCTCATTTTTCAACCGTTTTTTCAATCAAGTAAACAAGTATAAATCATAATATCAAAAATGACTTTCTAACAACCACTTTTTGCTTAAAAAAGTTGATGTACAAAAGTTAAAACGCGTTTATTTAGCTACATGTTTCTCTGCATGATAAGAAGAACGCACCAAAGGGGCACTTTCTACTTTATCAAACCCGATAGCTAAAGCTTTTTGCTTGTATATATCAAACTGCTGCGGAGTAACATACTCTGCAACGGGATAATGTTTATGCGTGGGTTGAAGATATTGACCGATGGTTAATAACTTGCAACCAACAAAATGTAAATCGTGCATCAATTGCTCCACCTCATCGGTGGTTTCGCCCAAGCCAACCATAATGCCACTTTTGCTCACCGCTCCCTTATCTGCTATTTGTTTTATCACAGCAAGACTCGTTTCATAATGAGCTGCGCTTCGCACTAGCGGATTTAACCGACGCACTGTTTCCATATTGTGCGATATAATATCGGGCGAAGCATCAACAACTAAATCTACTAGCTCCAACCTCCCTTGAAAATCAGGAATTAAAACTTCTATAGTTGTATCTGGGTTTAATTTCTTTATCTCCTTTATAGTATTCACCCAATGTGTTGCACCTAAGTCGGGCAGGTCATCACGGTCTACCGAGGTAACCACCGCATGGGTAAGATTCATCAATGCTATAGATTGAGCAACCGAAGCAGGTTCGTTGAGGTTGAGAGGTAGCGGTTTGCCGGTTTTGGTGTTGCAAAACTTGCAACTACGGGTACATATTTCGCCACCTATCATAAAGGTAGCCGTACCTTTCCCCCAGCATTCGCCCACATTGGGGCAGCGACCACTACTGCAAATCGTATGAAGCTTGTGTTCATCTACAATACGTTTTGTGTCTGTGTATCGTCCGTTTGCCCCAAAGTTTACCTTTAGCCACTCCGGCTTTTTCACTCGTTCTGTCATTACAGGTTGTTCAAAAAGAAGTTTGTCATGCGTCTATAAAGATGATTTCTTGTGTTGCCACCATAAATACCGTGGTTGCGGTTGGTGTATATCTGCATATCAAACTGCTTGTCGAGTTGCACTAGATGTTCCGAATATTCGGCTACATTTTGAAAATGCACGTTATCATCAGCCATACCATGAATGATAAGCAAGTTACCATTCAACTTATCGGCTCTACTGAAAGCTGAAGAAGCTTGATAGCCCGAAGCATTTTCTTTTGGAGTGCGCATATAGCGTTCTGTATAAATCGTGTCATAATACTTCCAATCGGTTGGCGCAGCCACTGCCACACCCGCTTTAAACACAGGAGTTCCTTCACTCATACTCATGATAGTAGTATAGCCACCATAGCTCCATCCCCAAATACCGATACGGTTTTTATCTACGTATGGCAAAGTGCCTAGATATTTAGCTGTAGCAACTTGGTCTTCTGCTTCTTGCACACCCAGTTTCATGTAAGTGCTTTTTTGGAAGGCAGCTCCACGTCCGCCTGTGCCTCGTCCGTCTACACACACTACTATAAAGCCTTGACTAGCCATATAGGTTTCCCAGCTTACACCAAAATTATCTAACACTTGTTGCGAACCAGGACCGCTGTACTGAAACTGTATAACAGGATATTTCTTGTTGGGCGAAAAGTCGGTAGGCTTCATCATCCATCCGTTTAGCTCTGTGCCGTTTGCTGTTTTGAAAGAGAAAAACTCTTTTTGAGGCATAGACTCTTGCGCTAGTGTATTTTGAAGCTTTTTGTTATCAATCAAAGTTTTGGTCACCTTACCTGTATTATCATTGAGTGTAGTGATAGTGGGCGTATTCAAATTGGCATATGTGTTTACATAATACTTCATCGTTGGGCTGAAAGTAGCGTTATTGATACCCTCTTGTTGAGAAAGCTTCGTCTTCTTTCCGTTCTTATCTACCTTGTAAACAGCTTGACGCATGGGGCTACCTTCGTTGCTAGTAAAGTAGAAGCTACCATCTTTCTGATCGTATCCTAAGAATGATTTCACTTCAAAGTCACCTTTGGTCACTTGTTTAATCAAGTTGCCACCCATGCTATACCAGTATAAGTGAGGATAACCATCCTTTTCGCTCATAAAACTAAATGCTTCGGGGTAGAATTTGATATTTTCGTAGATATCATCATTTATATAATAAGGAGAATCATCGCGCAATACAAGCTTAGCAACAGTTGAGCGTGGATCAACAAAATACATATCAAATTTATTTTGATGACGATTCAATGTCATAACTGCCAGCTTGTTTGTATCCTCTGTAAAACGAATACGAGGAATATAGCCATCCGCATCTACCGGAACATTCATGGTGCGTATTACCTTTGACTTAATATCAAAAGTTCTCACCTCTACTTTAGAGTTCACTTGTCCTGCCTTTGGATATTTATATGAGTAACTGCCTGGATAATCTGCATACTCGCTCATTTGTGGAGCTTCGCCGGCAAATAGTTGAAAGTCGAAAGTAGGCACATCCGTTTCGTCGAAGCGAATATACGCCAACATCGAATTGTCCGGACTAAATTCCAACGCACGTTTCATAGCAAACTCTTCCTCATAAACCCAGTCGGGGTGACCATTAATAATAGAGTTGAACTTACCATCTTCAGTCACTTGACTTTCGCTATTTCCATAAAGCATTTTCACCAAATGGATATTATTATCGCGCACAAATGCCACCATTGTACCATCGGGAGAGAACACAGGAGTTTGTTGTGGACCGCCATCCGATAGTTTTTCCAATTTATTGGCAGACATCACACCCTCTAAGTTTCTATTCAAAGGATATAGATAATAATCGGCAGTGAAAGAATGACGATAAATGGGCTCGGTATTTGTTGCAATTAACATCTTAGAACCATCAGGCGAGAACTGATAGCTATCAAATCTCTTAAAATCACCCTCACGCGCAGTCTCTATATCAAAGATTACCTCTACAGGTTCGCCGGTTTTAAAAGAATACTTTGTAATTTTTGTACCCTCAGGATTCATCTGAGCATAATGTTCACCATCGGGCATAGGCACTATATTGCGAATTGTTTCAGGACGATACTTGCCCGAAACAATTTCTTTCAAATCTAACTGACTCTTAGCCTGCGAGAATCCCGCAAGCACATTTACAGATAATATAAGGAGAAAAAATATCTTCTTCATCTTCACGGTTTTGTGTTTTTAATTTTAGCAAGGCAAAAATACAAAATAATATATTTGAAATGCTTTGCATTATACCTCTTTTTACTAAGATAGTTATAAATAAAACTAAAAACAGGAAACTGACATTGTTTCATCACAGTGAAAATAAAGTTTCACTGCAATGAAACCTTTGTTTTATACAACATAAAACAACGTGATTTGATATAAATCATCCCTAGTATCTATTCAATTAATTTTCAACAGTATCATATAAGAAAAAAGAATAAAATGTTGGCTATAAAAAAAATAATAATTAATTTTGTGCCCGATTATTCCGCAACGGGTTTGATAAAGAGATTTCTAAGAGATTAGAGACCACCCGCCGGAGCTAACTTATACATTATATATAAGATGTACGCAATTGTAGAAATTAACGGTCAGCAGTTTAAAGCAGAAGCTGGCAAAAAATTGTTCGTTCACCACATTCAAGAAGCTGAAAACGGTGCAACAGTAGAATTCGACAAAGTTCTTTTAGTAGACAACGAAGGTGCTATCACAGTAGGTGCTCCTACAGTAGCTGGTGCTAAAGTGGTTTGCGAAGTGGTTTCTCCACTAGTAAAAGGCGAAAAAGTTCTTATCTTCCACAAGAAAAGAAGAAAAGGTCACCGCAAATTGAACGGACACCGTCAACAATTTACAGAGTTAACAATCAAAGAAGTAGTAGCTTAATCAATTAAAAAGTAAAACGAAATGGCACATAAGAAAGGTGTCGGTAGTTCTAAGAACGGCCGCGAATCAGCAAGTAAGAGATTAGGCGTTAAGATATTTGGTGGCGAAGTTTGCAAAGCAGGCAACATCATTATTCGCCAAAGAGGTACTTCATTCCACCCAGGTAACAACATGGGTATGGGTAAAGACCACACTCTTTTCGCTTTAGTAGATGGAACTGTAAGTTTCAAAGTAGGTAAAGGAGACAAACGTACTGTTTCTATTATCCCAGCTGAAGCTACAGAAGCTTAATCGAAGCAAAAACTAAGAATAAAAGAGATGCATCACTAGCTGATTGCATCTCTTTTTCTTTTTTACCCCCTCAAGCGCAACTATCTCAGCATATTTTATCTATCTTTGTGCTCGTTAAATAAGAAAAATTCAAAATCAATCATAAGGATATGCTTACGATCAAACAAATCACTGAAAACACCGACGCGGTTATTCGTAGTCTGGAAAAGAAGCATTTCAAAAATGCGAAAGAGGCGATTGAACAAGTAATCGCTTTCAATGACAAAAGACGCAGTACTCAAAATGTATTAGATAAGAACCTCGCAGAGGTGAACTCGCTTTCAAAATCGATTGGTCAATTTATGAAAGAGGGCAAGAAAGAAGAAGCAGAATCGGCTCGTGCTCGTGTAGCTGAATTGAAAGAGGCTAACAAAACACTTCAAGCAGATATGGATGGAGCAGCAGAGGATATGCAAACTGTACTTTACACCATCCCCAACCTACCCTACGATGAAGTACCCGAAGGTGGAACAGCTGAGGAAAATGTAATTGAAAAAACAGGCGGAATGGAAACTGAGTTGCCTAAAGATGCACTACCTCACTGGGAATTGACTAAGAAGTATGATTTGATAGACTTTGACTTGGGTGTTAAAATCACCGGAGCTGGTTTTCCAGTATATAAAGGTAAAGGTGCTCAATTGCAACGCGGTTTGATTAACTTCTTCCTTGACGAAGCTCGCAAAGCAGGTTATATGGAAATTATGCCTCCAACAGTGGTAAACGCTGCATCGGGCTATGGCACTGGTCAGCTACCCGACAAAGAGGGACAGATGTATCACTGCCAATTGGATGATTTGTATTTGATTCCTACAGCCGAAGTTCCTGTTACAAATATCTACCGTGACGTAATTCTTGATGAGAAACAGCTTCCTATCATGAACTGTGCATATACTCAATGTTTCCGTCGCGAAGCGGGTTCGTATGGTAAAGATGTACGTGGATTGAATCGTTTGCACGAATTCTCGAAAGTAGAGATTGTACGCATTGACAAACCGGAACATTCTAAACAATCGCACAAAGAAATGCTTGAGCATGTAGAGAATCTACTAATCAAACTGGAATTGCCTTACCGCATTCTTCGCCTTTGTGGTGGAGATATGAGTTTTACAGCTGCACTTTGTTTCGACTTTGAAGTTTACTCTGAAGCACAAAAGCGCTGGTTGGAAGTTAGCTCGGTATCAAATTTTGATACATATCAAGCGAATCGCTTGAAGTGTCGTTATCGTTCGGCTGAAAAGAAAACTGAACTTTGCCATACGTTGAATGGTTCGGCATTGGCATTGCCACGTATAGTAGCTGCTTTGCTCGAGAACAATCAAACTCCCGAAGGCATCCGCATTCCAAAAGCACTTGTGCCTTACGTAGGTTTTGAAATTATAGACTGATAATACGCTTATTATACCATCAAAGCCACCCTAAAAAGGTGGCTTTTCTTTTATTATTTATAAATAAGGTTTATCTTTGCCCAAATATCATTCTGAAAGATTTTACGCAATAAACCCAACAAATTAATTAGATAATGAACAAAATTGTTAGCAAAGAACATTTCTCAGAGAATGTGTTCAAGATGGAGATTGAAGCTCCGCTAATAGCTAAATCACGCAAAGCCGGACACTTCGTTATTATCCGTGTAGGCGAAAAAGGCGAACGTGTGCCACTAACCATTGCAGAAGCTGATACTAAGAAAGGAACAATCACACTTGTAGTACAAAAAGTAGGTTTATCATCGGCTCGCCTTAGCGAGTTGAATGTAGGCGACTATATAACCGATGTAGTGGGTCCGCTTGGGCAAGCTACTCACATCGAAAACTTCGGCACAGTGGTATGTGCTGGTGGTGGTGTAGGTGTTGCACCTATGCTTCCTATCGTTCAAGCTTTGAAAACTGCCGGCAATCGTGTCATCACGGTATTGGCGGGTAGAAGCAAAGACCTTATCATTCTTGAAAAAGAGATGAGAAAAAGTTCGGACGAAGTAATCATTATGACTGATGATGGCTCGTATGGCAATAAAGGACTTGTTACCGAGGGTATTGAGGAAGTAATTAAACGTGAGAAAGTAAACAAATGCTTCGCCATTGGCCCGGCTATCATGATGAAGTTTGTGTGCTTGCTAACTAAGAAATATGAAATCCCAACCGAAGTTTCGTTGAACACTATCATGGTAGACGGAACTGGTATGTGTGGTGCATGCCGCATCACAGTGGGTGGAAAAACTAAATTTGTTTGCGTAGATGGCCCTGAATTTGATGGTCACTTAGTAGACTTTGATGAAATGCTTAAACGCATGGGTGCTTTCAAGAAGATTGAGAAGAATGAGATCTCTAAATTGGAAGCTACAAACTGCCACGCTACTCAAACTATTGCAGAAGATAGCAGAGATGCAGAATGGCGCAAAGAACTCCGCAAGCAAATGAAGCCAAAGGAGCGTACGGCTATTCCACGTGTGCATATGCCCGAACTTGATCCTGAATATCGCTCGCACAGCTTGAAAGAAGAGGTAAACATTGGTTTATCTAAAGAGCAAGCCATGACAGAGGCGAAGCGCTGCTTGGATTGTGCCAACCCGGGTTGTACAGAAGGTTGCCCTGTAGGTATCGACATTCCTCGTTTTATCAAACATATTGAATGTGGAGATATCATAGAAGCTGCAAAAACATTGAAAGAGACAAGTGCGCTTCCGGCAGTATGTGGTCGTGTTTGTCCGCAAGAAAAACAATGTGAAGCAAAATGTATTCACCTAAAAATGAAGGAGCAACCTGTTGCTATTGGTTATCTTGAAAGATTCGCTGCCGATTATGAACGCGAAACCAATCAGATTTCTATTCCTAAAATTAAAGATAAAAACGGAATCAAAATAGCTGTTATTGGTTCTGGCCCTGCCGGATTGGCTTTTGCTGGCGACATGGCAAAATATGGCTATGATGTTACTGTATTTGAAGCATTGCACGAAATTGGCGGTGTACTTAAATATGGCATTCCAGAGTTTCGCTTGCCCAACAAGATTGTGGATGTAGAAATAGACAATTTAGCAAAAACAGGTGTAAACTTTATAAAAGACTGCATTGTAGGAAAAACAATCAGTGTTGAACAGTTGGAAGAAGAAGGATATAAAGGCATATTTGTAGCTTCTGGCGCAGGTTTGCCAAACTTCATGAATATCCCAGGCGAGAACGCAATCAATATCATGTCGTCTAATGAATACCTTACTCGTGTCAACTTGATGGATGCTGCTAACCCAGAATCAGACACCCCAGTTACATTTGGTAAGAATGTGGCTGTAATCGGTGGTGGCAACACTGCTATGGACGCTGTTCGTACGGCTCGTCGACTAGGTGCAGAACGTGCCATGATTATCTATCGCCGTTCGGAAAGCGAAATGCCTGCACGTATTGAAGAGGTAAAACATGCTAAAGAAGAAGGTGTTGAATTCTTGACGCTTCACAACCCTCTTGAGTATATCGTGGATGAAGAAGGAAAAGTGAAGCAGGTTGTTTTGCAGAAAATGGAACTTGGTGAGCCTGATGCTTCGGGTCGCCGCAGTCCGGTAGCCATTCCGGGAGCAACTGAAACACTCGATATAGATTTGGCTATTGTCAGCGTAGGTGTATCACCCAATCCAATTGTGCCAAGTTCTATTCCTGGCTTAAAAATGGGTAAATGGGGAACAATTGCTGTAAATGATGAAATGCAAACTTCTATCCCTACCATCTATGCAGGTGGTGATATCGTGCGCGGTGGTGCTACCGTTATCCTTGCCATGGGAGATGGAAGAAAGGCTGCTGCAGCTATGAACGAACAACTTCAACAATAATCGGTAATGCACAAAAACAAGAAACCCTCGAAGTAAATGCTTCGAGGGTTTCTTGTTTTTAATATATTCTTAAACTACACAATAGTGTTAGTAGTTGGATCAGGGAAAACTAATGATGGTTTAAAAGATTTTGCTTCTTCAAAATCCATCATCGCATAAGACATGATTATAACGATATCTCCTGGTTGAACTTTACGGGCTGCTGCACCATTCAAGCAAACTTTTCCAGAACCACGTTCACCTTTAATAATATAGGTTTCAAATCTTTCTCCATTATTATTATCAACAATATGCACCTTTTCGCCGGCTATCATGTTTGCCGCATCCAAAAGATCTTCATCAATGGTGATACTACCCATGTAGTTAAGATTAGCTTCTGTTACACGCGCACAGTGAATCTTAGACTTTAGAACTTCAATCATCATAAGAATTTGGTCTTTTTTTGGTTTTAAATTATTTATATCTAATATTATCAATCAAACGGACATCGCCACAAAAAACAGTAATGCATCCTACTATATATGTAGATTCCTCCCAACTATTGACTTCTTGCAAAGTATTGCCATCAACAATTTCAAAATACTCTACCTCTAGGCCCGGACTACTTGCAATAGCACCAATCACCATTTCTTTTGTCTCAGCTACCGAATGATTGGCAGCAAAGGTACAACTTTTAAACAATGTCTGCGATATATTTAAAGCATTTTCACGTTCATCTGCAGATAATCGTGCATTCCGGCTACTTAAAGCCAATCCATCCATTTCTCTAACTATAGGACAACCTACTATTTCAATAGGATAATTCATATCACGAACCATCTCCCTAATAATTGCCAATTGCTGAAAATCTTTCTCTCCAAAATAAGCCCTATCAGGATTAACCGCATCAAATAGGCGACTCACAATTTGACAAACACCATTAAAATGACCTGGTCTATGCTTTCCTTCCATAACCGTATCTAATGGCGCATAATTGAATTGACGCTTATCGGGTTCAGGATACATTTCGTCTACATTTGGAGCAAATACCAAATCAACCCCACATAATTCTAAGAGTTTACAATCCGCTTCTAATGTTCGTGGGTATTTTAACAAATCATTTTGATCATTAAACTGAGTAGGATTTACAAACACACTCGCTACTGTTATATCATTGTCTGCGACACTCTTTTTCATCAAAGAAGCATGCCCCTCGTGAAGGGCTCCCATAGTAGGAACGAACCCAACTTTCTGATGGTTTTGTTTATAACTCGAAAGCTCAGTTTGTAGTTCCTGAATCGTATATATTATCTTCATTATGATATCTTTAATTAAGTTCCTATCAAAAAATCGTGCAAAATAAATGATAATTTACCACATAAAGAAGAAATCTATCAAAATATTACAACTATTTCCATTTACCTACATTGCGCATTAACCAAAAGCAACACTGATAACCAAGAACTTAACAATTCATAAGGAATTATAGCTAGGTGCAACTTGCTTTAATGCCCTTTTTTTTTTATATCTTTGCAAAATATTTATCGAGAAATAGTTTATTATGACTAAAGCCAATAAAGTTTTATTTATCACTCAAGAGATTACTCCATACGTTCCTGAAAATGAAATGTCTTTAATTGGTAGAAACCTACCACAGGCCATTCAGGAAAAAGGAAGAGAAATCAGAACTTTCATGCCTAAGTGGGGCAATATCAACGAACGCAGAAATCAATTGCACGAAGTTATCCGTCTATCTGGAATGAATTTGATTATAGACGATACAGATCATCCGCTTATTATTAAAGTTGCTTCTATCCAATCAGCACGCATGCAAGTTTACTTTATCGACAATGATGACTACTTTCAAAATCGCTTACAAGCGTTTGACGAAAATGGAATCGAGTATACTGACAACGATAGCCGTGCCATCTTTTATGCAAGAGGTGTATTGGAAACGGTTAAAAAATTGCGTTGGTGCCCCGATGTAATTCATTGCCACGGTTGGATGTCGGCTTTAGTTCCTCTTTACATCAAAAAAGCTTATCAAGACGAACCTTCATTCCGCGATTCTAAAGTAGTATTTTCGCTTTATGAAGATGAGTTGAAAAACAATTTAAGTGATGATTTCTCATCGAAGTTGCTTTTAAAAGGAATTACTAAAGATGATTTAAACAACTTGTCAGATCCAGCTACTTACGAGGATTTATATAAACTTGCAGTAGACTATTCTGATGGCATCATACAAAACAGCGCTCAGGTTAATGAGAATGTTATGGAGTATGCACGTCAATCTAATAAGTTGATTTTAGATTATCAGATGCCAGAAAATTATGCCGACGCTTGCAACAACTTCTACGATCAAGTATGGGCAGAAAGCCAAAAATAAAATAAAACTTAGATACAGATAATCATGAAAGCAAAATATTTATTGATTGCGATAATAACACTTTCCATCTTTGCCTGCGATGACAACTCTGGAACACTGGGACTTGAAATGTTTCCCGGAAGCGATCAAAATATCATTGGAAAATCTACGACTTTCAATGTTACAACACAATCCGAGATTGCAGATAATGTATTCGCTAAAACAAGTATTGGTTACTTAGGAAGATTTACAGATCCTAACTTTGGCTATTACGAGGCAAGTTTTCTTTCTCAGATTCACTGTATTGAAGATTTTAAATTCCCTCCTGTTTGTAATCTTAATGATGAAGATGATGTAAATAACCCCGAAGCTATCATGGTTTCGAATGAGATTTATCGAACAGAACTTGTCTTAACCTATACAAACTATTTTGGTGATTCATTGGCTCCTCAACATGTGAATGTATATCAACTTAATCAGAAGTTAGACAAACAAGCGGCTTATTACACTAACATTAATCCTAGTGATTATTACAGCTCCTCTGATTTAATTGGTGATAGAGCATATACTGCTGTAAATCTAGCTCATAGTGATTCACTTAGAGCTACAGACACGTACTTACCCAGTGTTGTTGTATCATTACCAACATCTCTTGGCCAAGAAATTTACAACAAAAGCCGTGAAGCCGAAGCAAATAATAAAGATTTTGCGCCTATCTTCATGGATATGTTTAAAGGAATCTATGTAACTAATGATTATGGTGATGGCACTATTTTATATATAGACCAGATTGAGCTTAATATTGTATTCAAGTGCTATATTAGAGACTCTAGTACTGGTGAGATTTATAAAATGCACGATGAGGTAACTGACTCAACAGGTTATAGCTACCGTACATTTGTTGCTACAAAAGAAATCATTCAAGCTAATTCATTTAAAAGTGATGAAACACTGATTCAACAAAAAGTTGAAGAAACTGATTGGACATATTTGAAAACACCAGCAGGCATCTATACTCAAGCTACACTTCCTTTGACTGACTTTGAAGAGAATTTAAGCCAAGATACATTAAATGTAGTAAAGCTTGCTTTTACAAGTTACAATCAGTCTAACGATGAGAATAAGTATGAGTATACAATGAATGCGCCATCCTACTTATTAATGGTTCGAGAAAAAAACAAAGAATCTTTCTTTATAAATAATGAGATAAATGATGGATTGACTTCTTACATTGCTACACGTGGAGCAGTTTATACCAACCAATATTTATTCCCCAATATTTCTCAGTTAATCAACATATGTTTGGCAGAAAAAGCAGCAGCTGTAGAGCAACTTGCTACTTTTGGAGAAATATCTGAGGTACTTGGTGCTAATGGGCAACCTGTGAAAACCATTGAAGAGTGGATTAAATATACTATGTGGGATAAAGTAGCATTGATTCCTGTTAATATAGTTACAGACTCTAATGGTAATGTTGTAGGTATTTTAAATGATCTACAACCTGGTTACACAAAATTAAAAGGCGGTTTAACAGGTAGTAAACTTGATTTAGACGTTATTTACACTTCATTTGGTAATAAATAATTTGCCAATATCCTATATAACAAGAAAGCCTCCAAAATTTTGGAGGCTTTCTTGTTATATAGAGTTCAATAGATTATCCTATTTTTCTACTTTCTTTTTCTTTGCAGCAACTTTCTTATCAGTCTTAGGTTTTTCATCTTTAGTTTTAGACACTTTAGGTTTAGTTGCTTTCTTCTCTGCCACTTTTACCGGTATGTCAGAAGATTTTCTAAAAACTTCCAGTTCATCTTGCAACTCTGCAATTTCTTCGCCTTGATTTTTTATTGTAGTCAACAATGAGTTTAGTTCCTCATCATCAATACCTTCAGGATACAATGAATCTACTCGATTAATAAAATCGCCCAAGATATTCATGTAATTTGTAAATGCATCATATGGAGAGTCATAAATGCCCCTATTCAGCCACATTCCATTATTCTTAGTAGTCATAAAACGGAAATTATTGCTAGCTTGAAGGTAGTCCCAGTCTTGCTTAATGCGTCGATCATTACAAATATGCACACGTTCAGATACACTATATAGTTTATTAAATGCCTCTCGTTGCATTACATTTCCCAACCAGCAGCTAGTATCACGTTCTTCATCTACCCAAGATATTGGATAAGATACATCAATAGGTGAAACAGATTTAAGCTTTGTTACAATTTCCGTAGGAGTAGAGAAAGTAATACCCCTTTCTTTTGCACAAGCAGGAAGTGCTTTTAAGAATTCTAAAATATTTGAAGATAATGATTGAGTTAAACCCAATGCCTTTAATTCCATGAAAATATTTATCACCTGTTCTTCCTGTGGAAATGAGTCAATCCAACTCATATATTTATCTGCAAACAAAGGGTATTCACTCCACTCAGAGTTAGAGAATCGCAATGAGATATCATCTGACAGTTTATAATCACGTAATAACACTTTTAGATTTGGTGCTTGATTGCAATGATACACATAATGAGGGCTTTTCCATCCCAGCACATGCTTAGCTCCTTCGGTTAGTATACCTTTAAATCCCATAGATGCAACCACGGCTCCAATCTCGTCAGAATAAATTAAACTCGAATTGCGGAATACCTTAGGAGTTTTACCAAACATTTGTTTTATCTTAGCTGACATGCGTTTTACCTCTTCGATAAAGCATTCTTCATTGGCGAGCGAAGACAAACCATGAGAATAAGGTTCCGCTAAGAATTCACAACATCCCGTATCATTGAGCTGATGAAGTAAATCGATAACAGCAGGAGCATGAATTTCTAGTTGTTCCAATGCAACTCCCGATACCGATAAAGCAACTTTAAAGTAGCCTCCAGAGTTTTTAGCCATATCAATGAGTGTAGAAAGCGCCGGTATATACGAACGCTCAGCAACCTCATTTATAGAAGTTTCATTTGCAAAATCATCATAGTAGTAATGATCAGTACCAATATCAAAAAACCGATATCTCTTCAGATGTATTATCTGATGTATTTCAAAATATAGACAGATTGTTCTCATATCAATATTGTATTTTTATTAGTTGTAACTCTTAATAATTTCATCGTAAATGCCTCTCACTTTATAGCCTACGTTCTCCCATTTAATGTCATCCACCTCCTTTTTACCTTCATCGCGCAGGTATTCATAAAGTGCCGGATATGTACAAATTGCATAGATTGCATCTGCCATAGCTTGTATATCCCAATAATCTGTCTTAATACATTTTTCGAGAATTTCTGCACAACCCGATTGCTTAGAGATGATTGTTGGTACGCTACATTGCATCGCCTCAAGAGGAGATATACCAAATGGTTCAGATACAGAAGGCATGATATAAACATCACTTGATTTCAGTACCTCGTAAACTTGATTACCCTTCATAAAACCTGGGAAATGAAAACGATCTGCTATCCCTCGTTCGGCAGCCAAGCGTATCATTTGATTCATCATATCACCACTTCCTGCCATTACAAAACGAACATTTTTAGTACGCTTTAAAGCAAGAGCTGCAGCCTCAACAAAATATTCAGGCCCTTTTTGCATAGTGATTCGTCCTAAAAACGTTACCACTTTTTCTTTAGGGTTCTTTCTTGGTACAATATCTACAATATCTTGCGAAAGTGGAGAAACCGCATTGTGTACAGTTGTTACCTTGCGAGGATCTTGGAAATACTTATGTATTACCGTTTGTCGAGTCAATTCACTAACACACATAATATGATCGGCTTGATCCATACCATTTTTCTCAATAGCATATACAGTAGGATTTACATTACCTCTACTTCTATCAAAGTCTGTAGCATGTACATGTATTACCAATGGTTTGCCCGATACTTGCTTAGCATGTATACCAGCCGGATAAGTCAGCCAATCATGAGAGTGAATAATATCAAACTGCTGCTTTCGTGCTACCACGCCCGCAACAATCGAATAGTTATTTATTTCTTCATGCAAGTTATCAGGATATCTACCAGAGAACTCTATACACCCAATGTCGTTGGTGTGCAAATAATTAAAATCAGCATATAGATGGTTGCGGAAGTCATAATAATCCTGAGGATTCATATAATTCCCAAATCTATTTTGTAAATGATCCCATTGAACATCGCGCCACACTATCGGCACATTATTCATACCCACTATTTTAAGAAAACTTTGGTCTTCATCTCCCCATGGCTTAGGAATACAAAAAGTAATATCTAAGTCACTTTGCATTGACATACCCTTAGTTAATCCATAACTAGCAGTTCCAAGACCACCTAAAATATGAGGGGGGAATTCCCATCCAAACATTAAAACTTTCATCGTGTCCCTCCTCTTAATAATTATACTTAGACAATAATTTTAATATACGCAAAATCTCAGCTACATTCATGGCAAAAGATACCGCTCCCCTACCCTTAAATGGAGGGTTACCATCAAAGAGTTCAGGCAAAGAACCAATACAATGGTTAGTCATTTCATCTTCTAAGCCAATTAGCTGTCTTTCCACGAAAGAGAGACCACTCATTTTATATATACGCAAATAAGCTTCCATATAAAATCCCATCAGCCATGGCCAAGCCGTTCCTTGATGATAAGCATAATCACGTTGTATTTGAGGTCCAACATAATTTGGATTATAACCACCACTTTTAGGACTCAATGTGCGAAGTCCCTTGGGAGTAAGAAGTTCTTTTGTCACAATATCAAGCACTTGCTTCTTTTGAGTTCTATCCAGTGGAGAATAATCAAAAGCAACAGTAAAAATCATATTTGGTCTTACACTCCAGTCCATCATATAACCATCTACATAATCGAGCAAATAACCGTATTCATTTCTAAATACCTCAACAAATGATTTTCCTGTAATTTCAGCTTGCACATTCAATGAATCTGCCAACCCTATATTGCCTTCCTCACTTGCTAAATCGGCTGTAAAACGAAGAGCATTATACCACAAAGCATTTATCTCAACGATATACCCTGTACGTGGAATTACCGGTCTACCGTCTACCGTAGAATTCATCCATGTAATCGGTTTATCGGCACCATTAGCATATAGCAAGCCATTTTCATGCAAGAATAAATTATCATGCTTACGTTTTAAAACAAAATGAATAATATCGTATAGCAGTTTACCATACTTTGTTAAACATTGTTCGTGAGAGGTCTCTTTAGCGTATTGCTGGATAGCCCAAACTGCCCACAACAAAACATCCGGATCATCCAATTCACTTATCTTATAATCAATAGGTTTCTCTTCAATGTAGTTGTAGATAGCTTTTGCAGCTGTATCCATTACATCTTCAAACTCATCCACCTCATCAATAGCCAATGTTAATCCCGGCAATGAGATAAACATATCGCGAGCACGACATTTAAACCAAGGATAGCCAGCTAAAAGATAATGATTACCATCTTGCTTATTATGAAACTGATGAGCAGAGTTTTTCAAACAATGATAGAAGCTATCACGTGGAGTTCGATCGGCAGCTTCACTTTCAAATGCTTTCTTCAATTTTCGAGAAGACATTTCGGATATACCGGCAGAAAAGACAATACTTTCTCCTTTCTTTATATCTACTTCAAAATAGCCGGGAACATACAAATCCTCATTAAAATCATATCCACGTTCTTGTTCTTTCGGGTATTCTATACCTTTATACCAATCGGGAGAGAAATGAAATTCGTTTGATTTGTTTAATTGCATGAACAATTCCGGGTAACCGGCATACATACAGGTTTTAATACCATTTTCTACAGGTTGGTATTCTCTGCTAGCCTGCGAATTCTCATGAGTATATTCGCGTACACTTCTAAAAGCAAGAAATGGTCGCAAACGTAATTTTGTAGCAGAATGAGCCTCGAGAAGTGTATAACGAATAAGAATACGATTTTCGTAGTGTACAAAAATCTTTTCTTTTCTCAAAATTACTCCTCCTACTCGATAAGTGGTAGCTGGAACATGCTCACAATCAAACTCACGGATATACTTATGTCCGTTAGGACTAAAATTGTCTCCATGATATTTGTGTAAACCCAAATTAAACTCAGCACCGTGTTGAATTACCGTTTCGTCCAAAGAAGATAATAAAACATGATTTTCATCATCCAAATTAGGAACGGGAATCACAAACAGTCCATGGTATTTGCGTGTGTTACAGTCTACAATTGTTGTACAGTGATAAGCACCCGATCGATTTGTTCTTAGAACTTCTCTTGGAAGAGATTCTTCTAAGTTTGTCATTAGGGTCTTGTCAAAATGTAAATAACTCATAGGCGTGTATTTATATTAAAGGTTAAAATTCTATATTCCAATGCATTAGAAAGTTGCTATAACAGAATAAACTAATCGAGATACTAGTTTTGTTTTTTTTCTGCATTAGTGAAATTAATTCATAGGTTAGTCGCGTTTTTCAATTCATCACGACAAAATATTAATTCAATATTTCTTAATAACATATATTCACCAAATGTACAAATAATGAAGAAAAACAAAAATAAAAGAGGCTGTTTTTTTAATATTCGTTTAAATATTTGTAGCATTGCAAACAATTATTCGTAAAACAACAGTATGAAACAAGAAAAACATCGATTATTTTTAGCACTAGTGCCCGGATTACTGTTTATATTTATTATCTATATAGTTAAGATCATCGAGATTGGCATGGATATCAATGTTGTGCAACTAGGTGTTTACCCCATGCATTTAAAAGGGATTCCCGGCATTTTGTTACATCCTTTTATTCATAGCGGTTTCAAGCATCTTTTCGCCAACACCATTCCTCTTCTTTTTTTATTATGGTGTTTATTTTATTTCTATAAAGACATAGCTATAAATATATTTATAAGCATATGGATAGGAGCAGGCATTCTTACTTTTTTAATTGGCAAACCATGTTGGCATATTGGCGCTAGTGGTTTAATATACGGATTAGCATTTTTTCTGTTTTTCAGTGGATTGTTGCGAAAGCATATACCACTGATTGCTATATCCTTATTAGTAACATTTCTTTATGGTGGTATAGTGTGGCAAATGTTTCCTCATTTTACCAAATCCAATGTATCTTGGGAAGGACATTTAAGTGGAGCAATAGCTGGCACCTTCTGTGCTTTCGTCTATTTAAAGTATGGCCCTCAGAAACCCGAAATTATGGATGATGATGAAGAGGATGATGTAGAAGATAGTATAGAAAATAAAGCCGAAATCATTGAAAATGAAACTGAAACAAATGAGCATAAAGAAGATTCAGCATATCATTAAGCAAAAATAGTACATTCCTCTTTGAGCAATGCCTTAATGCTATCCATCAATTGAAGTGTTCGCTCATATCCCTCTTCATAAAACTGTTTTAGTTTTTTCGTATCTTTTTCAATACGATCCACCTTTACTGGTTCTATTGGGCGTATAACTAGAATTTTCCCTTGCTTTTCCATTTGTTCTATTAGCTCAAGTTGTTCATTATATATACTACAACGTCTACTTAAGGATTGGCGCAAATTAGGATACTTGTAATATAGAAAAGAAGGTATTTTGATATCGCCTATCTCTTTTCGATAACCATAATTTCGAGTCAAAACTACTACATTATACTCAAAACCTTCTTTTATAGCATGAAGCAAAGGAATACTATCAACGATACCACCATCAAGCATCGGCACATCATCTATATAAGTAATAGGGCAAACAAAAGGCAAACTGCACGAGGCTCGTGCAATCTCTATCAATCGCTTCTTATCTTTCTTTTCTTCAAAATAATTTGCCTCTCCTGTCAAGCAGTTTGTTGTCACCATGGCAAATCTACCCTTCGAAGAGAAATAAGTATCATAATCATAGGGTACAATATTATCGGGAAAATCAACAAACAACAAATCAAAATCTAAGATATTGCGCTTCAATAACAAATGCTTAAAACCAATGTAGTGATACTTATCTAGCATATCAATATTGCTATATCTTGCACGCCCTCTTTGTCTCGACACATAAGAGAGTCCATTGCATGCACCGGCTGAAACACCTATTGTATAAGGAAAATGTATCTTATTATCCATAAAGCAATCTAGCACTCCACAGGTAAAGACACCACGCATTCCACCTCCCTCGAGCACCAAACCAATTCGTTCATCGACTGTTATCATAAAAGAGAAATCTAATTATTTGAAGACATGTAAATAAAAACAAATTTATATCATGCAATGTTTACAATCAATTGTAAACACTAGGCAATTTAACGACTTCTTATCTCCTCAATTGAATATCAATTCCTACTAACTCATTTGGCCCAACTTTAAATAGCGCTTTTTCGAATTTCGGTTTACTGCCATGCGGCCCAAATTCATTGTTTGAAAAGCCATATCTTTCTTTTGGCATTCCAAACACATTCTTATCCAATTTGCCGTTCTCATTTTCATCATGATATATTAATAATGCATATTCGCCTTCGGGCAATTCTAATGTATGAATTAACACATAGTCATTCACGGGCAACAAGTGCCCAATGTAAGGTTCTTCCTTTTCATCAAATTGTGATTCATCCGCACACAATGCCATATAAATATTTCCTTTAACAGTTTTCATGCCTGTTATAGCAATTTCTACTTCAGATTGCGTATACACATTTATGGAGAAACACAGAAACAATAAAAATAAAGTTACCTTATACATCACATCTATTATTATACATTTGGATTCTATCAGAACTATAAACAGTTAAAACGCAAAGATATTATTTTTTCTCAATTATTCACATTTATTTAGTTACTTAATAGTGTATATTTGTGCTTCATAACATAATCAATAATAATATATTAGAATGAAAAAGACAATTCTATTAGTATCCTTTTTATTAGGAAGCTTTGCAACATTTGCACAAGACACTAATAATGAAGAAGGATTCATCTTTACTACAGTCAAAGAGAACCCTATCACCTCTATTAAAAATCAAAATCGCTCAAGCACTTGTTGGTCTTATTCAGGATTAGGTCTTCTTGAGTCTGAATTAATTCGTATGGGCAAAGGTGAGTATGATTTATCTGAAATGTTTGTTGTGCACCACACAATGAACGATAGAGCACGCAACTATGTACGTTTCCAAGGTCAGAACTCTTTCTCACCTGGCGGAAGCTTTTACGATGTGATTTATTGTTTGAAAAATTACGGTTTAGTGCCACAAGATGCTATGCCTGGTATTATGTATGGCGATTCACTACCTGTACACAGCGAACTTGATGCTGTGGCCGAAGGTTATGTAAACGCTATTGCTAAAGGCAAATCAAAAAAACTTAGTCCGGTATGGCGCAAAGGTTTGAGTGCTATCTATGATACTTATCTTGGAGAATGTCCTGAAACATTTACTTACGAAGGAAAAGAATATACACCAGAATCATTCGCTAAATTCTTAGGATTGAACGCTGATGATTATGTTTCTATTACTTCATACACCCATCATCCATTCTATTCTCAGTTTCCTCTTGAAATTCAAGACAACTGGCGCAATGGCATGTCATACAATGTACCAATTGATGAACTGATGGCAATTATGGACAATGCTGTTGACAAAGGTTACACCATTGCTTGGGGTAGCGATGTAAGCGAACAAGGATTTACTCGTGACGGTATTGCAGTGATGCCCGATGCAGCTAAAGCAGCTGAACTTTCAGGCTCGGATATGGCTCGTTGGACTGGTCTTACAGCTACCGACAAACGCAAAGAGTTGACTTCTCGCCCTATGCCTCAAATGGATGTGACTCAAGAGATGCGTCAAGAAGCTTATGATAACTGGGAAACTACCGATGACCATGGTATGGTTATTTATGGTATCGCAAAAGATCAAAATGGCAACGAATACTATATGGTTAAAAACTCTTGGGGAACAAACAACAAGTACAAAGGTACTTGGTATGCTTCTAAACCATTTACTGCTTACAAAACGATGAACATTGTAGTAAACAAGAATGCTATACCTAAAGATATCGCAAAGAAAATGGGTATCAAATAATCCATTTACCTTATAAATTTCAAAAAGGGATAAGAGCTCATTAAGTAGCTTTTATCCCTTTTTGTTTTCTTGAGTTATAATCTTATCACCATGGTCTATTACCGCCTCCACCACCTGAGCTTACATTGCCCACAGATGTTACCATAGAGCTAGCAGAGAATGTAGTAGCTTTTGTTCCCGACTGATATACCGCATCGGTATACAAACCATAGAATGAAGAGCCGCCTTCTACACTACCACCTGTATAAATGGTATAATCTCCTGTTTGCATTTTAGGACTGCTAAACAACAAGGTCATCTTGCTATATGTGCGTGGTATTTGATAGGTCAACACCGACTCGTTGTTGCTATTTTGTATAGATATATACTGTCCGGCAGTTCCCGAAGCACCATACACCACACTGCGCTGCGTGCAAGCATTAGAGGTAGGCATACTAGTTGCACCACCAATGCCCAATACTACCCCACCAGTTATCTTGAATGTGTTTTGATCACAATCAATACCATCTTCCGGAGATGTAGCGCCCGAAGCTACCACTACCCCGCCAGTAATGGTTAGCGTACCATTTGAGTCTATTCCATCATTACCAATACTGTAACAATAGATATTTCCACCATTTATTTCTATATGATTGCTGGCATTGAGCGCATCATCATAAGCATAAACAGCTATATCTCCACCATTGATGGTCATGGTGGCCTTGCTCTCTATCCCTTCACTACCTTCATCTCCTGTAGTTTTCACCCAGATAGTACCACCATTGATATTCACATTAGCTTTACTCTTCACACCTTTGGCCGATGAATCTAACTTTTGATATACATATTGCTTACCGGTTGTTATCACACGAAGCGTTCCGTTATCTATGTTGATATCTCCATCAATGTTCAAGCCCTTACCTGCCGAACCTGTACTTTTCAATTGCACTATACCATTGGTCATAGTAAATGCTGCACCTCCATTGATAGCCGATGAAGAAGAGATATCATTATCCTCATACACCCCATTTCCGGTTGTGAGCACCGTAGTGCGACCACCCGTAACTACGATGTCACCATCTTCACTTTGTATACCATCATCCGTAGCTTGAATGTTCAAGATACCACCACCGATGATTACACCTTCGTTGGTATGGATACCATCTTTCACGGCTTGTCGGATATTAAGTTTCACCCCCTTGCGAAAGCGAATATAATCGTCGCTACACAAGGCATGTCTATAGAGTCCGGCAATATTCAATGCACCCTTACCGCTAAATATCAGCTGCGCTTCACTAAAAAAACAAGCTTTCATATCTTCACCATCTATGGTAGTGTAACTTGTACCATCCGTAAGGTTATTTTCTGTACCATCTTCAAGCACCACAAATACACGTTTCTTGCTTTGTATGTTGATAGCCGCACCGGTAGGATTGGTAATAGACACGCCACCCAAAGTAAGCTTATATTTATTGCTACTATACATTTTGAACGAACCATTGGTGGTTGATCCCGACAAGACATACTCCACTTCTTTTACTGTAGAGTTCACAACAACATGTGCACCATCCACATCCACTGTCACACCATCTACCTCATTGCCTATATTTACAGATGTACCATTGTAGTTTATTGCCACCGTTTTGGTAAAAGTTGAGTTTTCTACAAAGTCATCATAGCCATCAGCATTTTTATCGGTCACAATGGTTTCATCAAAATCATCACCCGACGTATCAGCCTCATCAATCAAGATATCAAAATCGAGCAACGTGCCAGAGATACCATCATTTGACGAACCGCCATCTTCGCCCTGACCGGGGATAATGGGTTGGCCATTTTCATTCCATTCCCAATCTTGAGTTTTAGAACAACTACAAATCAAAATCAAGGCTAATGCCATCACTGCATACAAATTCAAATTAATCTTTCTCATGTACATTCTTTATGTGTCATTATTAAAAAGGTTTATATCACTGTTTTATCATGTAATTCAAAGCATCGTAAAGAGTGTTTTTTGGTATCTATACATCATAGCCATGTGAGGTCACTATAAAAACATGGGGATGTTTTATACAAATACATGGGGATGTAATGCATAAAAACATGGGGGTGTTGTGATATAATACATGGGGATGTTTTTATAGATAACATGGGGATGTATATACAACTTATAAATACCAATACACATCTATATATAGTAACCATTCATGCTTTAGCTTATACACTAAAGCTATTTCAATCAAATCAAAAGTAGTAAAGAGATATTATACTGGAAAAAAGAATCTACCAACACAGCGTTTTTGTCTACAAACTGCATTATTTATATCAGTTTATCCCAAAAGGCTACTTGCGCAAACTGAAAGAATATGTGCATTTTATTCAAATATTTCTTGGCTGTGTCGGTGGTTTGTTTAATTTTGCACGCTGATAGTTAATCGGATAGTGTGATTAGTCGTATTTTATACAAGTACACTCCGACTTCTAACATGAAAATATACTAATACTAAAACTAATAACATGAGTTTGAAAATTGTTGTTTTGGCAAAACAAGTACCCGATACGCGCAACGTGGGGAAAGATGCCATGAAAGCCGACGGCACTGTAAACCGTGCTGCACTTCCCGCGATCTTCAATCCTGAAGATTTGAATGCTCTGGAACAAGCTTTACGATTGAAAGATGAACATCCTGGTTCTACAGTTACTATCCTAACTATGGGCCCTGGTCGTGCTGCTGATATTATTCGCGAAGGTCTTTTCCGTGGCGCTGATAATGGATATTTATTGACCGACCGTGCTTTTGCAGGAGCTGATACATTGGCTACTTCATACGCACTGGCTACTGCTATCAAGAAAATTGGTGACGTAGATGTTATCATTGGTGGCCGTCAAGCGATTGATGGTGATACTGCACAAGTAGGCCCACAGGTTGCTGAGAAGTTAGGAATGACTCAGATTACATACGCTGAAGAGATTTTGAAAATAGAAGATGGACAAATCACTGTAAAACGTCACATTGATGGTGGTGTAGAGACAGTAGTTGGCCCACTTCCTTTGGTTATTACGGTGACTGGTTCGGCCGATCCTTGTCGTCCTCGCAATGCTAAGTTGGTGCAAAAGTACAAACATGCTAAAACGGTGACTGAAAAACAAGCAGGCGACCTTGATTATACAGATATGTATGACACACGTGAATATTTGAACTTAGCAGAATGGAGTGTAGCCGATGTAAACGGTGACTTAGCTCAATGTGGATTGAGTGGCTCGCCTACTAAGGTAAAGGCTATCCAAAACATCGTATTCCAAGCGAAAGAGAGCAAAACTCTTACCGGTAGCGATCGTGATGTAGAAGATTTGATTGTTGAACTGTTAGCTAACCACACTATTGGCTAAAAATACTCGATAAGCACTATGAATAACTTATTTGTATATTGCGAAATAGAAGACGGAAACGTATTGGACGTAAGCCTAGAACTTCTAACTAAAGGACGCTCATTGGCCAATCAGCTAAACTGCCAACTCGAAGCAGTGGTAGCAGGTAGCGGTTTGAATGGTATTGAGAAACAAGTATTACCATACGGAGTAGACAAATTACATCTTTTTGATGCAGAAGGTCTTTATCCTTATACTTCATTGCCTCACACTTCTATCTTGGTAAATCTATTTAAAGAGGAGAAACCACAAATCTGCTTGATGGGTGCAACCGTAATTGGTCGCGACTTAGGCCCACGTGTTTCTTCGGCTTTGACTAGCGGTTTGACAGCCGACTGTACTTCACTAGAGATTGGAGACCACGAAGATAAAAAAGAAGGTAAAACATACAAAGACCTGCTTTATCAAATCCGCCCTGCCTTTGGTGGAAACATTGTGGCAACAATTATCAACCCCGAACATCGCCCACAGATGGCAACCGTTCGCGAAGGGGTAATGAAAAAAGAGATTCTTGATGTAAATTATAAAGGTGAAGTAGTTTCTCACGATGTGAAGAAATATGTAGCCGATACAGACTTTATCGTGAAAGTGATAGAGCGCCATGTAGAAAAAGCCAAAAATAATTTGAAAGGCTCGCCTATCATTGTAGCCGGTGGCTATGGTGTGGGTTCTAAAGAGAACTTCAACTTACTATTTGACTTAGCTAAGGTATTGAATGCAGAGGTAGGCGCAAGCCGTGCAGCTGTAGATGCCGGATATGCTGACCACGACAGACAAATTGGTCAGACAGGTGTAACTGTTCGTCCTAAATTATATATCGCTTGCGGTATATCAGGACAAATTCAGCACATTGCCGGTATGCAAGAGAGTGGTATCATCATCTCGGTAAACAGCGATCCGGATGCACCCATCAATCAAATTGCCGATTATGTAATTAACGGCTCTATTGAAGAGGTTGTACCTAAGATGATTAAGTATTATAAAGCAAATAGTAAGTAAATTAATCGACTAAGGTAATTATGAAAAGATCTCTATTGCTACTTCTTGGTATAGCCATGAGTTTTGCTGCACAAGCAGACAATAACACGAAAATATGGCTAGACAGCAAAGGTAAAATCATCAACGATTCTACCAAAGCTTCAAGATATGCAATCGTTTTTGAAGAGACTCCTCTACTTAAAGTCAACCTATATAGACCTAATGGTCAGCTTACGGAGACTTGTCAATATGTGAGCTTCAACAAAGAGCAACGCATACGTCAAGGTGAAAGAAGAGTATACTACCGCAATGGTTCAGATAGTTTGATTGTAAACTACAGTAATAATAAGCGTATTGGCGAATGTTCAGTCTTCTATGCAGATGGAGCAAAGCACTCTATACGCAACTTCAAGGACAACAAACTAGAAGGTAGTTTCATTCAATATTATCCTAATGGCAGTGTTCGTCGTGAAGAGTTTTATTCCAATGGCCAATGCAAAAGTGGTAAGTTATACGACATAGAAGGAGCAGAACTACCTCATCAACCTTACGAGCGCCCTGCCTATTTTAAGGGAGGTACAAAGCATTTTATGCAATTGGTGAGAGATAATATCCGCTACACTTCACAACAGGCAGCGAATGGAGAAGAGGGAAGAATAGTTCTCTCCTTCACCATCCAGACCGACGGCAGTATGACTGATCTTAGCATAAGAGAATCTAAGAATGAAACCCTGAGCGAAGAAGCTTTAAAGGGCTTGACAAAGGTAGCAAAGAAGTACAAGTGGGCTCCCTACTTTATGGATGGGGAATTCAAAAAGACTACGATGTATCTACCGATCAATTTTACATTACCTTATTAAAAAGAAAATATTATGGCAAATTTTTATACAGACACTCCGGAACTCAAGCATCATTTGAGTCATCCGTTGATGAAGAGAATTGTTGAATTGAAAGAACGCAACTATGCGGACAAAGATAAATTTGACTATGCACCTGTAGACTTTGAGGATGCAATGGATAGTTACGACAAAGTATTGGAGATTGTTGGTGAAATCTGTGGTGATATCATCGCTCCCAATGCAGAGGGTGTAGACCACGACGGTCCTGTTTGTGCCAACGGTCGTGTGACATATGCACCGGGTACTGCCGAAAACCTAGAGGCTTGTCGCAAGGCAGGCTTGATGGGTATGGCTATGCCTCGCCGCTACGGTGGTTTGAACTTCCCTATCACTCCATATATTATGGCAGCCGATATCGTAAGCCGTAGTGATGCCGGTTTTGAAAACCTTTGGGGATTGCAAGACTGTGCAGAAACTATCTATGAGTTTGCTGACGAAGATCAAAAACAACGTTTCATCACTCGTGTATGCGAAGGCGAAACCATGTCTATGGACTTAACTGAGCCGGATGCGGGTTCTGACCTACAAGCAGTGATGTTGAAAGCTACTTATAGCGAAGCGGATAAATGTTGGTACTTGAATGGTGTGAAGCGTTTCATCACCAATGGTGACTCTGACATCCACTTGGTGTTGGCTCGTTCGGAAGAGGGAACAAAAGATGGTCGCGGACTATCTATGTTTATCTACGACAAGCGCAATGGTGGTGTGGATGTGCGCCGCATTGAAAACAAAATGGGTATCAAAGGCTCTCCTACTTGCGAGTTGACTTACAAGAATGCAAAAGCTGAACTTTGTGGTGACCGCAAACTGGGTTTGATTAAATATGTAATGGCATTGATGAATGGTGCTCGTTTGGGTATTGCTGCTCAATCGGTAGGTATCTCGCAAGCTGCATACAACGAGGCATTGGCTTATGCTAAAGACCGCAAGCAGTTTGGTAAGGCGATTATTGAATTCCCTGCTGTAGCTGAAATTCTAGCTTTGATGAAAGCTAAACTAGATGCATCGCGCACATTGCTTTACGAAACAGCTCGTTTTGTTGATGTTTACAAAGCATTGGACGATATTGCTAAAGAGCGCAAACTGGCTCCAGAGGAACGTATAGAACAAAAACGTTTTGCTAAATTGGCTGACGCATTTACTCCACTAGGCAAAGGAATGGGTAGTGAGTTTGCTAACCAAAACACTTACGACTGTATCCAAATTCATGGTGGATCGGGCTTTATGAAAGATTATGCTTGTGAGCGTATCTATCGCGATGCTCGTATCACATCTATCTATGAGGGTACTACTCAGTTGCAAGTGGTGGCTGCTATCCGTTATGTAACCAATGGTTCTTACCTAAACATCATCAAAGACTATGAAGCACTAGAGGTATCGCCTGAGATGAGTGTATTGCAAGATCGTTTGAAAACAATGGCTACTAAGTATTCAGCATGTGTTACTCAAATCACCGAGTTGAAAGACCAAGAAATGCTTGACTTCTGTGCTCGTCGCCTGGTAGAAATGGCTTCTCACCTTATCATGAGTCACTTGATGCTTCAAGATGCAACTACTAGTCCTGAATTGTTTGAAACATCTGCTCAAGTGTATGTGCGCTATGCAGAAGCTGAAACAGAAAAGCATTTCAACTTTATTCGCAAATTTGATAAAGACGAATTGGCTTACTATCGCCAATAAACGATATCATTAATAAAGACAAAGGCACAAAACCGCAGAGTAGCTTTCTCTCTGGTTTTGTGCCTCATCTTTTATATATATAGTCACTCTTTGTATTATTCCTCCAACTCTTCAAAAGCAAATCGTTCGTAAACATTTAGTTGGGCGCGCAGCATATTTATCTCATTGCGCATACTTTCCATTTTATCCAGCAGATTATTGATAGCATCAATACCCTCGGGAGTAATGGCAAGTTCATAATACATACGAGTGTAACGTTCCAGTTCGGGCAATTGCTCTACAAGAAGATAACGTTCACCTCCTTCTGTTTGGATTTCCACCAAGCCTTCCTCATTCAACAAAGCAATAAATGAGGGATCTATATGGCAATTGTGACAATAGTCACTAACTATAATTAAATCGTTTTGCATATTCTTGATTCTTTACTTATTTAAACTTTGTATTTTACGCAACAGCTCCTTCTGTTCGTCGGTCAAATTGGTAGGAATACTTACGCTGTAAGTAACAATGAGATTTCCAAACTGTCCATCTTTCTTATAAACAGGGAACCCTTGACCTTTCAAGCGAGCTTTTGTGCCCGATTGAGTGCCCGGTTTAACTTTCATCTTCACTTTACCTTTCAAAGTATCCACCTCTTTTTCACCACCCAAAATAGCTGTGTATAGGTCAATCTCAGCATCAACATATAGATTATCACCTACACGTTTAAAGATAGGATCATCAGCAATAACAAAAGTGATCAACAAATCGCCCTTTGGTCCGCCATTTACACCTTCACCACCATAACCTTTTAGTTTTATGACTTGTCCATTGGCTACCCCGGCAGGAATAGTGATACGCACACTCTTGCCATTCACATTCAAAACCTGCTTATGAGTCTCGGCAGCCTCGCGAAGAGAGAGGTGAAGTTCGGCACTTAAATCTTGACCGCGGAAATTTCCACCGCCGCCACGACTTCTAGAACCACCACCGCCTCGGCCTCCAAACATTTGTTCGAAGAAATCAGAGAATCCACCGCCACCGAAATCGGCACCATCCGAAGAGTAGTATTCACCACCTCCGCCGCCAAAACCACCGAATCCACCAAAGCCGCCTCCGCCTTGCTGACGGGCTTTCTTTTGGGCTTCAAATTGGTCGGCATGCTTCCAGTTTTCACCGTATTCGTCGTACTTCTTACGTTTTTCGGGGTCGCTCAACACTTCGTTTGCTTCGTTTACTTCCTGGAACTTATCCTTAGCACTAGCATCATTCGGATTTAAATCGGGATGATGTTTGCGAGCCAATTTGCGATATGCTTTCTTGATATCAGCTTGCGATGCACTTTTATCTACACCAAGAACTTTGTAATAATCAATGTAAGCCATTTTATTTTATTATTATAATCTTACCTGTTATTGCGATAACTCTTTAGAGCTATCATTGCAATCCTTTTTCGAATTGCATAATCAGTTATATAATAACAAACAAATGGTATATTATGGTTCACTCTTTAATAAAACTTTATTATTCTGTTTTAAAAAAGAGAGAATAGCAACGAAGTATAAAGGGAGAGTAAGTTCTTATCTTGTACCAAAGTATAAGAAAATCATACCTATCAAAATTAAAGCCAAGTCGATGGCCTTGCTACGTAGGTTCTTTTCATGGAAAACCATAGCTCCTACTGCAAACGATACGATAACACTGCTGCGACGCACCATAGATACGATAGAAATCATAGAGCCTTCAAAACTGAGAGCATAGAAGTAGGCAAAATCGGCAGCACAAAGAAAGATAGAGATGAGAATGATGCTCCACTCCCAACGAAAAGGTGTGGTAGATTTACGTTTTGGCCACCAAAGCAAAGCCAAAATAGGACACATGATAAACACTTGATAAACATTATACCACGATTGCACCAACATGGGGTGTAGTTGTTTCATCAGATACTTATCATACAATCCACTGATAGCTCCGGTAATAGCTGCCAACACAATAAAAAGAATCCATTTATTATTAGCGAAGTTAATACCTTCTTTCTTGCCCGAACGACTCAGCAAGAAGAAAGAGAAGATGGCTAGTAGCACCCCTATCCATTGATATAAGTTGAGTCGCTCACCAAATATCAACATGGCACCAACTAGCACCATCACGGGGCGAGTAGCATTGATAG
>CAMTOV010000009.1 GCA_947074235.1 uncultured Bacteroides sp.
CATTTGCGCCAATAGCATTGGCATTGATTGGTGCATTTTCTACACCACCGGATGTTGAGACATGAGCTCCAATATATTTCATACTTATCTTCTTTATAATTTATATTATTACAAAGATAACAATCTGAATGTTTAAATGGAGAGTTTATACAAACAAAAAAGCTTCGAAGTTATTTTTATCCTTAATAAGGAAAAAAGAACAGCGCTAGCTGATATAGTCATTTCATATTAAGCATTATTAGTGATTTGGAGGACATATAGTCAGATGAGCAAGTCGCTTTTGATAATATACCGTATGGCCTCTAGGATTCGGAAAAGAGACGATAAAATGATGAATACGTGGAGGATATAGATGATTTAATATCGCAAGCAAACGAATTGGCTGACGCCATACTGGAAAAATTTCAATAAGAAGTAGTTGTGTCTGATGTTTATTGTTATTTTTGTTTTATGAATAAAAAAGAAGCAGCTAATTATATGATTATTAGAGTTAAGGGTATTGAAGTCTTGTTGGCTCAAAAATCGAATGTGTATAAGATAGTAGTTGATGGAAAAATCGTTGTAAGTATGTCAGCAGCTATGGAACGTGTAATTGTATTCGATATTTTTTCTTACCGCTGGTATGATAATGGCTATAATGAAGATAGTGTTTATTACTATATTTTTGAGAGACTTTCAGAATATCAAATTGGTAAAGTTGACTTAGGTGATATGTCAAAAGCAATTGAAAAATTCAAAGAAGATCACAAAATAACAGAAAGAAATAGTTGGTATTGTAAAAATAATATTCAATTATATGCTATGGAAGATGGGGTTGAAACTATTATTGAAGATATGGGAACGATGCTTATTCCAGCTAGAACTGAAAAAGAAATAATTGGCGTAGTTTATCATGATCCTGTAAATTGTATGCAAGAGATTTACAATTGTTTGGGAAGAGTTCAATATAGCTATATTCCTATTATTGGTCCAAATGGTGAAAAAAGAAAACGCAAAAATATTCATCAAGTAGCTAAGGCTATTCTCAATCAGCATGGGTTGGAATGTAATGAACATTCTGTTATAATACCACCTAGCGAAAAGAGAATAGATATTACCTCGACTGTATTTAAAGGCATTGGTGGTGGCATAGCGCTTTTTATATCGCTTATGCTCCCTTATTATTGGTTAGGTATGCTTGACTTTACTTATCCGGTATTGTTTCAGTATTTGCTGGTGTCTTTTGTGGTAATTGAGTCAGTAGGGCTACCAGCTTTTTTAATATACGGAGCTATAAAATGTGATATGTTAGACGCAGACATAGCTAGTGGGGTATTGAAGCCATACTTCTACCTACTTGTAGGAAATGTTGTTGTGGCGTTTTTCATCCCATTTATATGTGTAGTTGTGTTTTATAAATCACCATTTTAAATTATGAACAGAGAAGAATTTAGCCAAAAGTTAGTGGAGTGTAGAGAATCTGTCGGATGTGGTAAGCTGGAAATGTGTAGACGTTCTGGGTTGTTGTATAAGCAGCTAAATATCATTGAGAGGGCCAATATGAATTATACAGCAAACAATTTGTTTAAATATTTACACGCAATACAGCATGTAATTAAAATAAATATCCCAAACAAAGGAGTTTACATTGTTTCCTCCAGACAGGCATTTAAAGGAGTTTTCGTTGAAATGAGAAGTAACTTAAATCTATCCCAGGACAAATCGTCCAAACAAGCTGGGATAAGTAGAAGCGCAATTACTGGAATTGAATCAGAAACCATGAATTTTACCATAGATATATTTCTGAAAGGTATATATGGACTCAATTGTTTTCTTACAATAGAGCCCATAGAATAGCAGCAAAACACACAAACAAACGCAAACGAAATGAAAAATAGCAAAGTAATACTCAGGGCAAAAGACATCAATAAATTTTCGGGCTAGTCAAAATGCGTGAGGTTAACTCTTTTGCATTGAATTCTGGATATCCAATAATAAGCTTTTAGTACATTTCTTTGGCATTCTCTAATATCAAGTTGTTCTCTTTTTGGTTTTTGGAGTACTGTAATAACTTTTTATTTTTACCGTCCCAATTCACGTTTACATGCGATTCGCTTATTTGCTTTCTCTTCATATACTTATAAAAACGCTCTTAATCTTCACTGATTCTAAGTGATGAGCCGTTATTTATGACAACAAATTTCAATCTTACCATAATTCTTTGATTCTTATTAGTTTTGTGTACTAATAGGTAAGAATAGAGTACATAGTTTATGGTTTTTGACTTAAAGAAATCTAAAATGGTGTACTATTTCAGTGTACTTCCCAAAAATATCTTCGGTTCGAGTCTTCTTTTTTCAATTTTCAATGTTACCGTTTTTAAAGAATTTTAAAAGCAACTGAAAAGCCCTATCCATAATAGTTTCATGCTTGTTGCCGTAAGGATTTTAACTTAAACAAAAAAAGGAAGCCAAATAAATTGACTTCCTTTCTTTGCGGTGCGTACGGGACTCGAACCCGTGACCCCATGCGTGACAGGCATGTATTCTAACCAACTGAACTAACGCACCAAAATTTCAACTTTTCATTGTTTCGCATCTCTCTCGATTGCGGTTGCAAAGGTAGTGGTTTTTTTCAATTCTGCAAGTGCTTGCATTAACTTTTTTGCAATAAATGTAGCTCTGAATGCCTTAGTGGTTCATTATGAGTGAGTTCTATGTAAAAAGAAAATTGAAACTTTATGGATAATAATATAGACGTTAAAGGTTGAGATAGTTTCACCGTGGTGAAACTTTTGTTTCATCGAAGCGAAACTAAAGTTTCATCCCTATGAAACTAGATGAAACGCACTGCCTAAACATGAAAGATGCTAGATTATGATTTATTATCCCTTTAAACTTTCTATCTGTTATAAATCGGTTATTCGATTTAAACTTTTTGATGGTAAAATTCGATTAATAGCAATAATTAGTTATTTTTGCAGGCTAAAATATAAGATGTGACGAATGTCTACTCTTTAGTAATATGCTAAATTGAAAAATGATGAAAACAGCCAAACTATTATTGCACTGTCCAGATAAACCCGGAATTCTTGCTGAAGTAACCGATTTCATAACTGTAAATAAAGGAAATATTATATACTTAGATCAATATGTAGATCATGTAGAGAATATCTTTTTTATGCGTATAGAGTGGGAGTTGCAAGACTTCTTAGTTCCACAAGAAAAAATAGAAGATTACTTCGAAACACTATATGCGCAGAAGTATGGGATGAATTTTAGATTGTACTTCTCGGATGTGAAGCCTCGCATGGCTATTTTTGTTTCAAAGATGTCGCATTGCTTATTCGATATTCTTGCTCGCTATACAGCCGGCGAATGGAATGTAGAGATTCCATTGATTATTAGTAATCATCCCGACTTGCAACATGTGGCAGAACGTTTTGGAATTCCATTCCACTTGTTTCCTATCACAAAAGAAACTAAAGAAGAGCAAGAGAAGAAAGAGCTTGAACTGTTGGCTAAACACAATATCTCATGTGTAGTGTTGGCTCGCTATATGCAAGTGTTGTCGCCACAAATGATAGATGCTTATCCTAATAAGATTATTAATATTCATCACTCGTTCCTTCCTGCGTTTGTGGGTGCAAAACCGTATCATGCAGCCTTTGCACGTGGGGTAAAAATTATTGGTGCTACCAGTCACTATGTAACAACCGAACTTGATGCCGGCCCTATCATCGAACAAGATGTAGTGCGCATCACTCACAAAGACTCGGTAGAAGACCTTATATATAAAGGTAAGGACCTTGAGAAAATTGTGCTTTCGCGTGCGGTGCAAAAACACATCGAACGCAAAGTGTTGGCTTACAAAAATAAAACAGTCATCTTTAGCTAAAAGATAAATAATGAATGTTGTTATCGTAAAATACAATGCCGGAAATATTCGTTCGGTAGACTATGCTTTAAAGCGAATTGGGGTAGATGCCATTATCACTGATGATAAAGATGCGCTTTTGGCTGCCGATAAGGTGATTTTTCCCGGAGTAGGCGAAGCAGAAACTACCATGAAGTACCTTCGTGCAAGTGGTATGGATAGTCTTATTAAGGATTTAAAGCAGCCTGTGTTGGGCATTTGCTTAGGCATGCAGCTCATGTGTTCTTACTCTGAAGAGGGAGGTGTAGACTGTTTGGGTATATTTGATGTGCCCGTGAAGCGATTTGTGCCCAATAAGCACGAAGAAAAAGTGCCACACATGGGTTGGAATACGATATCCGACTTGAAGAGTGAGCTTTTTAAGGGCTTCACTCACGATGAGTTTGTCTACTTTGTGCATAGTTTCTATGTGCCCAAGTGCGATTTCACCATTGCAACTACCGATTATATACAGCCATTTAGCGCTGCTTTGCACAAAGATAACTTTTATGCAACTCAGTTTCACCCCGAAAAAAGTGGTGAAGCCGGTTCGCGTATTTTAGAGAACTTCCTTAATATATAGATAATTAAAATTAGCTCCATAATACAATAATGATTGAAATCATCCCTGCGATAGATATAATTGATGGTAAGTGCGTGCGCTTATCGCAAGGCGATTATGATAGTAAAAAAGTCTACAACGAGAATCCTGTAGAAGTAGCCAAAGAGTTTGAAGACAATGGCATACGCAGACTTCATGTAGTTGATTTGGATGGTGCTGCTTCGCATCATATCGTAAACTATCGTGTGCTCGAGAAAATCACTTCACAAACTTCTCTTGTAGTAGATTTTGGAGGGGGAGTAAAATCGGATGATGATTTGAGAATAGCTTTTGAATGTGGTGCTCAAATGATAACGGGTGGTAGCATAGCGGTGAAGAATCCCGAACTGTTTACGCACTGGATAGATACATTTGGCGCTGAAAAGATTATTCTTGGTGCCGATGCTAAAGATAAAAAGATAGCGGTGAATGGCTGGAAAGATGCAAGCACGTGCGATTTGTTTGCTTTTCTCGACGACTATATCGCCAAAGGCATACAAAAGGTGATATGTACCGATATCAGCTGTGACGGAATGCTGGCCGGCCCTTCTACCGAATTGTATAAAGAGATACTTGCGGCTCATCCATCTCTATATTTAATAGCAAGTGGTGGCGTGAGTTGCATAGACGATATCGTAGCTCTGCAAGAAGCCGGTGTGCCTGCTGTGATATTTGGCAAGGCTCTTTACGAAGGACATATCACACTAGCCGATCTTCGTGAGTTTTTATAATCTCACAGTGTGGCTATTTAAATTGATAACTCTAATAAAATAGATAACGATTCATGGCATTAGCAAAAAGAATTATTCCTTGTTTGGATATAAAAGATGGGCAAACGGTGAAAGGCACAAACTTTGTGAACCTAAGACAAGCCGGCGACCCTATTGAACTGGGCAAAGCATATAGCGAACAAGGGGCTGACGAACTGACTTTTTTGGATATTACGGCTAGTCACGAAGGAAGAAAAACCTTTGCCGAACTGGTGAAGCGCATTGCTGCCAATATCAATATACCATTTACAGTAGGTGGTGGCATACACGAGTTGAGCGATGTGGATAGACTGCTTAATGCAGGTGCTGATAAGATATCTATTAACTCCTCGGCTATACGCAATCCTAATTTGATTGACGAAATTGCTAAACACTTTGGCTCGCAGGTATGCGTATTGGCTGTAGATGCCAAATCGACTCCCAATGGCTGGAAATGCTATTTGAATGGTGGTAGAGTAGAAACGGATAAAGAATTGATGAGCTGGACGCATGAGGCGCAAGAACGTGGTGCCGGAGAAATACTTTTTACAAGCATGGACCACGATGGTGTGAAAACAGGCTATGCCAATGAAACACTTGCTCAGCTATCCGATAGGCTCTCTATTCCAATTATTGCATCTGGCGGCGCAGGCACAATGGAGCATTTTCGCGATACTTTCACTGAAGGTAAAGCAGATGCAGCACTGGCTGCTAGTGTTTTTCACTTCGGAGAGATACAAATTCCCGATTTAAAATCGTATCTTTGCGCACAAGGGATTACAGTAAGAGTTTGACGCTTAATTGGATGTTGCTTATGTTTGTAAGAAAAACATAGGTTTTATATTATGAAATGTAAATCTTAAAATAATCATGTTGAATTTGAATTTCGATAAAATGGATGGGCTAGTGCCTGCCATTATACAAGATAAAGAAACACGCAAAGTCTTAATGCTAGGCTTTATGAATCAAGAGGCTTACGCTAAAACTGTAGAAACAGGAAAGGTAACATTCTTTAGCCGCACAAAGAATAGACTTTGGACAAAAGGCGAGGAGAGTGGTAACTTCTTACACGTAGTTTCGATAAAAGCCGATTGCGATGATGATACTTTACTCATTGAAGTACATCCTGTAGGCCCTGTTTGCCACACAGGAACAGATACTTGCTGGGGAGAGAAGAACGAAGAGCCGGTGATGTTTATCAAAGAGTTGCAAGACTTTATTGACAAGCGTCATGAAGAGATGCCCGAAGGTTCTTATACTACTAGCTTGTTCGAATCGGGCATTAACAAAATAGCTCAAAAGGTAGGCGAAGAGGCTGTTGAAACAGTAATTGAAGCTACCAACGGAACAAACGATCGCTTAATTTATGAGAGCTCAGACTTGCTTTATCACTTGATTGTAATGCTTACTTCAAAAGGATATCGTATAGAAGACTTGGCTCGTGAACTGCAAGAACGTCATAGTGCTACATGGAAGAAGCATTGATAAAATATAATGATGTAGAGATAAGTCAGCAAGATTTTAATGTGCTGAACCACGTTACATTTCAATTGAATAAAGGTGAATTCGTTTATTTAATAGGCAAGGTGGGTTCGGGAAAATCTAGCTTACTCAAGACAATTTATGGTGAACTCGATATTGCATCGGGCGAAGCTGAAGTGCTTGGGTATGATATGACAACTATCAAACAAAAGAATATACCACAACTACGTAGACAACTAGGTATTGTTTTCCAAGATTTTCAATTGCTTACCGATCGTTCGGTGCATGATAATCTTGATTTCGTGCTTCGTGCTACGGGGTGGACAGATAAAACGGCTATCAACGATCGCATTGAAGAGGTGCTTCAGTTGGTAGGCATGAATCATAAAGGATATAAATTCCCCAATGAACTGTCGGGAGGAGAGCAACAACGCATCGTGATAGCGCGTGCTGTACTCAATTCGCCCGAAATTATATTGGCTGACGAACCAACCGGCAACTTAGATGTTGAAACGGGCAAAGCAATTGTAGAACTGTTGCACAATATCTGTCAGTCGGGATCATCGGTTATTATGACTACCCACAACTTGCAGTTGTTGAATGAATATCCCGGCCGTGTATATCGTTGTCAAGATCATCTGTTGCAGGATGTGACTGATGAATATGCAAAGATTTTAAATTAAATTACATACTAATTTTAAACTCAGAAACGAAAATGAAAGTTTTAAAGTTTGGAGGAACTTCTGTAGGCTCTGCGCAGCGAATGAAAGAGGTAGCCAAATTGATTACCGATGGTGAAAGAAAGATTGTTGTTTTATCGGCTATGTCTGGTACAACAAATACATTGGTTGAGATTTCCGATTATCTGTATAAGAAAAATCCGGAAGGTGCTAATGAGATTATCAATAAACTGGAAGCTAAATATAAACAGGTGATTGATGAACTATATGCTACAGAGGAGTATAAACAGAAAGGATTGGAGATTGTTAAATCACATTTTGACTATATCCGTTCATTTACAAAAGACCTTTTTACTCTATTCGAAGAAAAGGTGGTGTTGGCTCAAGGAGAATTGATTTCGACTGCTATGGTCAACTACTACTTGCAAGAGTGTGGCGTAAAATCTGTGTTGCTTCCTGCTTTGGAATTTATGCGTACAGACAAAAATGGCGAACCTGATCCGGTTTATATCAAAGATAAACTTCAAGTTCAGGTAGAACTTCATCCTGATGCTGAAATCTTTATCACGCAAGGCTTCATTTGCCGCAATGCTTATGGCGAGATTGATAACCTGCAACGTGGTGGTAGCGACTATACTGCATCATTGATTGGTGCTGCTGTAGATGCTTCTGAGATTGAAATATGGACAGATATCGATGGTATGCACAATAACGATCCTCGTATTGTGGAAGGAACTACTCCTGTTCGTCAGCTTCACTTTGAAGAGGCTGCTGAGTTGGCTTACTTCGGTGCAAAGATTCTTCACCCTACATGTATCCAACCAGCTAAATATGCTAATATTCCTGTTCGTTTGTTGAATACAATGGACCCTAAAGCTCCTGGTACGCTTATTTCAAACGATACAGAAAAAGGTAAAATCAAAGCAGTTGCCGCTAAAGATAATATCACTGTTATCAAGATTAAGTCTAGTCGCATGTTGTTGGCTCACGGTTTCTTGCGCAAAGTGTTCGAAATCTTTGAGAGCTACCAAACATCAATCGATATGATTTGTACATCAGAAGTAGGTGTATCAGTTTCTATTGATAACACAAAGCATATTAATGAAATCTTGGATGATTTGAAAAAATATGGAACGGTAACAGTTGATAAAGATATGTGTATCGTTTGTGTAGTAGGCGATTTGGAATGGGAAAATGTAGGTTTTGAAGCTAAAACGATGGATGCAATGCGTAACGTGCCTGTTCGTATGATTTCTTATGGTGGTAGCAACTACAATATCTCTTTCTTAATTCGAGAATGCGATAAGAAAGCTTCGCTTCAAGCTTTGAGCCAAGCGCTATTCGATAGCAATAAATAATAAACCACTATATAAAAGCGCTTTTACTCAACCGTGGTAAAGGCGCTTTTTTTCAATACAATATAATTCAAACATAGTTTTTTATGAAAGGTAATTTTCCGATAGATAAATTTCGTGAACTTCGTACTCCTTTTTATTATTATGATACGAAAGTATTGCGTGAGACTTTAGCTTGTATTAATCAAGAAACAGCTCGTTATGAATCATTCGATGTGCATTATGCTGTAAAAGCAAATGCCAATCCTAAAGTACTTACTATCATTCGTGAGAGTGGTTTAGGAGTAGATTGTGTGAGCGGTGGTGAAATTCGTGCTGCTATTAAAGCAGGCTTTCCTGCTGATAAGATTGTTTTTGCCGGAGTAGGTAAAGCCGATTGGGAGATTGAATTAGGTTTAGATTACAATATCTTCTGCTTCAATGTAGAGTCTATTCCAGAGTTGGAAGTAATCAATGAATTAGCTGCTGCAAAAGGTAAGGTTGCAAATGTTGCATTCCGTATTAATCCTAATGTAGGTGCTCATACGCATGCACATATCACTACTGGGCTTGCTGAAAACAAATTTGGTATCAGCATGGAAGATATGGATAAGGTGATAGATGTAGCACAAGAAATGAAGAATGTAAGCTTTGTAGGTTTACATTTCCACATTGGTTCACAGATTTTAGATATGGGCGATTTCGTTGCTCTTTGTAATCGTGTAAACGAATTGCAAGATAAACTAGAAGCTCGCCATATATTGGTGAAACATATCAATGTAGGTGGTGGATTAGGTATCGATTACGATCATCCAAACCGTCAACCAATTCCAGATTTCAAATCATACTTTGCAACTTATGCAGGACAGCTTAAACTTCGTCCGCATCAAACATTGCACTTCGAATTGGGTCGTGCGGTAGTTGCTCAATGTGGCTCGTTGATTTCGAAAGTGCTTTATGTAAAACAAGGTACAAAGAAACAATTTGCTATCCTTGATGCAGGTATGACAGACTTAATTCGTCCTGCACTTTATCAAGCATATCATAAGATGGAGAACATTACTTCAGAAGGAACAAAAGAGACTTACGATATTGTAGGTCCTATTTGTGAGTCTTCAGATGTATTTGGTAAAGCAATAGATTTAAATCGTGTACATCGTGGCGATTTGATTGCACTTCGCTCTGCCGGAGCTTATGGCGAGATTATGGCATCTAGTTACAACTGTCGTGAATTGCCTGGTAGCTATACTTCAGATGAATTAGTTTAATTGCATTTAGACTTTAAGCATAAAAAAACTCTCGCAGCTGATAGCTGCGAGAGTTTTTTTATGTCAATACCTTTATTAAAGATTTCTGCTGCTAAGCGATGACTTCTTTTTTCCTTCCTTCTCAATAATACTCAAATAGATTTTCAACGATTGAGTAGATATTTGAATCTCTCTAAATGAAACGCCCAATGATACTATCAATAAAATAAGTGCCAAACCAAAGACGTAAGCAGAAATTAATTGCAGTCCGATATAGATTAAGAACATACTCACTACGCAAAAGAATAAGCTAGCTATTCCAAACCCTTGCATCAAGCGAGTTAGGTTCAAACGTTTCTTCAGATTATCCAACTGTCCCTCCGTAAGCTTATCTTCAGGGTTGTCAAGATATCTATCACGAAGTTGACGAACCAATTGCGCATACGATAAAAAACGATTGGTGTATGCCAACAAGATGAGCGAAACAGCCGAAAACAATAATGCCGGAGTAGTGAGTGTAAGTTCTTGCATATCTATATATATCAATTATTTTATAAGTCCTAGCTCTGTTCCTACTTTGATAAAAGCATTGATACATTTATCTAAGTGCTCTTTCTCGTGTCCTGCAGATATCTGCACACGGATTCTAGCTTGATCTTTAGGAACAACAGGATAGTAGAAGCCGGTAACATAAATGCCTTCCTCAAGCATCATGGCTGCAAAGTCTTGCGATAGCTTTGCATCATAAAGCATTACCGCGCAGATAGCACTTTGAGTTGGCTTAATATCAAACCCTGCTTCAATCATCTTATCACGGAAATAGCTAACATTCTCTGCCAATTTATCGTGGAATGAGTTATCTTCTTTTAGCATTCTGAATACCTCGATGCTTGCACCAACAATAGCAGGAGCCAAAGAGTTTGAGAATAAGTATGGACGGCTTCTTTGGCGAAGGATATCAATGATTTCTTTTCTACCTGTAGTAAAACCACCAAGTGCACCACCAAAGGCTTTGCCCAATGTGCCGGTATAGATGTCTACTTTTCCGTAAGTATTGTATAGTTCGCTCACACCATGACCTGTAGCACCCACTACACCTGCCGAGTGCGACTCATCAACCATTACCAAAGCATCATACTTTTCGGCCAATGCGCAAATCTTATCCATAGGAGCCACATTGCCATCCATAGAGAATACACCGTCAGTAACAATGATGCGGAAACGTTGTGCTTGAGCTTCTTGCAAACATCTTTCAAGGTCTGCCATATCAGCGTTAGCATATCTATAGCGTTTTGCTTTACAAAGACGTACGCCGTCAATAATCGAAGCATGATTTAATGAATCGGAGATGATTGCATCTTCTTCGGTAAATAAAGGCTCGAACACACCACCGTTTGCATCAAAACAAGCAGCATACAAAATGGTATCTTCTGTTTGGAAATAATCAGAAATCTCTTTCTCTAGAATCTTATGAATATCTTGTGTGCCGCAGATAAAGCGTACCGAAGACATACCGTATCCTCTAGTATCCATGGTTGTTTTGGCTGCTTCTATCAGTCGTGGATTGTTAGATAGACCCAAATAGTTGTTTGCGCAGAAATTTAATACTTCTTTTCCTTTTACCATGATGGCAGCTTGTTGCGGACTTTCAATAAGTCTTTCTTGTTTATACAAGCCTGCATCCTTAATTTCAGCGATAGTTTTGCTGAGGTAATCTTTCATTTTACCGTACATATCAGTTTAAGTTTAATAGTTCAGTGCAAAGGACATTATTTTATATTAAATAATCAATAGAAAATTGATATAATAATAAAAAAAAAGTGCTTAATTTGCGCGCTAATTAACCAACAAAACCTTTTAATAAGTAGAATGAAAAATATTTTAGTAATTGGAGCTACCGGCCAAATTGGATCGGAGCTTACAATGGAATTGCGCAAACGTTATGGAAACGAAAATGTAGTGGCAGGTTATATCGCAGGTGCAGAGCCAAAAGGCGAACTGAAGGTGTCTGGTCCTTGTGCAATAACAGATGTTACTGATGCTACCATGATTGAGAATGTGGTAAAAGAACATAAAATTGACACGATTTACAACCTTGCTGCACTGTTATCTGTTGTAGCAGAATCAAAGCCTATGTTGGCTTGGAAAATTGGTATTGATGGTTTGTGGAATGTATTGGAAGTTGCACGTATTCATGGATGTGCAGTATTTACCCCTAGTTCTATTGGTTCGTTTGGAGCAGATACACCTCATGTAAATACGCCACAAGATACTATTCAACGTCCGCGCACGATGTATGGTATCTCAAAGGTTACAACCGAATTGCTTAGTGATTACTACCACACTAAATATGGAGTAGATACAAGAGCGGTACGTTTCCCAGGAATCATCTCTAATGTAACACCTCCTGGTGGTGGAACAACTGATTATGCTGTCGATATCTTTTATTCGGCAGTGAAAGGAGAAGAATTTGTGTGCCCTATACAAGAGGGAACATTTATGGATATGATGTATATGCCCGACGCATTGGATGCGGCTATCAATTTAATGGAAGCAGATCCGTCAAAATTGATTCATCGCAACGCCTTTAATGTTACGTCTATGAGCTTTGATCCCGAAATGATTTACAAAACAATCTGTAAATACATTCCGGACTTCAAAATGAGTTATCAGGTAGATCCTTTAAAACAAAGCATTGCCAATAGTTGGCCCGATAGCTTAGATGACTCATGTGCTCGCAAAGAGTGGGGCTGGAATCCTAAGTATTGCTTAGATGCTATGACGAAGGATATGCTTGAGAAATTAAGACTTAAATTTAAATAATGAAGAAAATACTTATTGGAGTATTAGCTCTTTCTCTTTTGGCGGCATGTGCCGATAAAAAAAGAAAGAGCGAAACAATATCTGTTATTCAAACTACAGACTCTAGTCTATGCGATATAGATAGTGTGCAGATTGAAGACGATTTGATAGATTCTTTTGAGGCAATGGTGAATGAACAATTCGATGATTTCATTTATAACTTTGCCTCTAATCCTTCGTTGCAACTAGAACGAATCAGTTTTCCTTTGCCCTACAATGACAATGGCACTGTTTCCGAAATAGATGAAGCAACCTGGGTGCACGATGATTTGTTTGTCGATCAAGACTACTACACTCTTCTTTTTGATAGAGAAGAAGATATTGAGTTGGTGGGCGATACAAATCTAACAGCCGTGCAGGTAGAATGGATTTATCTCAATACCCAACAAGTAAAAAACTATTTCTTCACTAAAAATAATGGCGCATGGCAGCTCGATTCGCTAGACTTGAGTCCCATAATTAGTACTGACAAAGAGAATTTTGCTCAATTTTTTGCTCAGTTTGCCGTTGATACTACCTTTCAATCTTCACGCATTGTCGATCCGCTGATATTTGTTACTGCCGATCCCGATGATGATTTCTCTATCATTCAGGCTTCTTTAGATTTAGAGCAGTGGTTTGCTTTCAAACCCGACCTACCTGTCGATAAACTCTCGAATATAAACTACGGTCAACGCAGTTCGGATAGTTCAAATAAAAAAATACTAGCCCTCAAAGGAATGGAGAATGGATTTTCAAATATCTTATATTTTAAGAGAAAATCGAAGGCTTCGTCGTGGGAAATGTATAAATTTGAAGATGTAAGCATCTAATATAATACAAAGGAGGCAATTATGATACAAACTGACTTCTCTCTTTTACATCACAATACGTTTGGTGTAGATGTCAAAGCAAAGCGCTTTATTGAATATTCTTCGGCAGAAGAGTTATATAAATTGATTCTCGATGGTGAAATAACAGATCCATATATGCATATTGGCGAAGGTAGCAATCTTTTGTTTACGCACGACTATGCAGGTACTATTCTTCATTCGCGCATTGGTGGCATTGTGGTTGTTAAAGAAGATATCGACTCTATTTGGGTAAGAGCGGGAGCCGGCATCAATTGGGATCATTTTGTGGCATATTGCGTGGAGCAAGGTTGGTATGGTGTAGAAAATCTATCGCTTATCCCCGGTGAGGTAGGAGCTAGTGCTGTTCAAAATATTGGAGCTTATGGGGTAGAGGTAAAAGACCTGATAGACTCTGTAGAAACCATGAATATTTATGGGGAGACTAAGACTTTCGCTGTGGCAGATTGCAAATACTCCTATCGCAATAGCATCTTCAAACAGGCCGATATGAAGAATGTGTTCGTCACCCATGTTTGTTTTAAGTTGAGTAAGGTGCGCAAGTTTGTGCTCGACTATGCTGCTTTGCGCGACGAGGTAGAAGGCTCAGATGGACTAACTTTGCCTATTGTTCGTGCTGCGGTTATAAGCATTCGAAAACGCAAACTGCCCGATCCAAAAGAGCTTGGCAATGCCGGTAGCTTCTTTATGAATCCTGTGGTGAGTTACGAACGCTTTAAGGAGTTGTCCGAAGAATATCTCGGAATGCCTTACTATCAATTATCCGATACCGCTGTTAAGATACCAGCCGGTTGGATGATAGAGCAGTGTGGCTGGAAAGGCAAAACAATTGGTGCAGCCGGAGTTTATGAAAATCAAGCTTTGGTGTTAGTAAATAAAGGTGGAGCTACCGGACAGGATATCATTGCCCTATCGGATGCGATAAGACAATCGGTGAAAGATAAATTCAATATAGATATTACTCCCGAAGTGAATATAATCTAAGTGGGTTGGCAACTAAGAAGCAACGCAAGAAATCAATGAAAATACGAATACTCGGAAGTGGAACATCAACCGGTGTGCCCGAAATAGGCTGTACCTGCCCCGTTTGTACGTCAACAGATCCTCGCGATCATCGTTTGCGCACTTCTGCGCTTGTAGAGATTAATGAAACTCGGCTCTTGATGGATTGCGGTCCCGATTTTAGACAACAAGTACTTCCTCTTCCTTTTGAGAAGCTTGATGCAGTGCTAATAACGCACGATCATTACGATCATGTTAGTGGACTAGACGATCTTCGTCCTTTCTCTCGCTTGAGTGAAATTCCTATCTATGTGCGTCCCAATGTAGCCGAACAGTTGAGAATTCGTATGCCTTACTGCTTTGTAGACCATACTTATCCGGGTGCACCCAAGATATTTTTAAACGAAATTCATGCTTATCAACCCTTCACAGTCAATGATATTGAGATTGTGCCACTATTGGTGATGCACGGCAAGGCCAAGATATTTGGATATCGCATTGACAAACTAGGTTATATCACAGACATGCTGAGCATGCCCGATGAGTCTTACGAGCTGCTCAAAGGAGTCGATGTTTTGATTATTAATGCCTTGAGGATAGAACCGCATCCCACTCATCAGAATCTTGAAGAAGCCATAGAGGCAGCTCGCAGAATTGGTGCTAAGAAAACCTATTTTATTCACATGAGTCACCACATTGGTTTGCATGCCGAAGTAGAAAATATCTTGCCTCAAAATATGCATCTTGCGTGGGATGGACTTGTGATTGACTAACCCCAATATTACTTCCTTTTATTTTTTACTTTCCAATTATTATACTCTTCAAAACGAGTTTGATAACTGATACATTTTTGTGTGTAATTTGTATCATTTAATGAGGTTAAATGTGTAGAATTACAACGTAAAATGTGTAGGTTTTGAAATTGCCTTAAATGATACTGACTAAATTAGTTTAGCCAGTGCGTAAACAAGCATGAGGCAGTGCCTTAATATGCATTTGCCAGTGCAATAAATATACAGTTGTATAATAAACAAAAGGCCATTTGACTTCCGAAGTCGAATGGCCTTTTGCGTGTATGATATATTTATTATGTTAGAAAGGAAGATCGTCCTTAGCATCGCCTGTGTTGAAATCAGGAGTTGCTGCTGGAGCAGGAGGAGGAACTGGTGAACCTGTTTGCATAGCTGCATCACCAGCTGCTACACGCTCTACTCTCCACGCGCGGATACTGTTAAACCAACGGTCTTGCCATTGACGAGCATCAATATCAAACGATACTGTAAGCTCTTCGCCTAGTTGAATATTAAATTGATCTATTTTATCTGTACCAAATACTTCAAAGCACATTTTCTTTGGATATTGGTCGTGGTTTTCTATAACAAACTCTTGTGCCTTCCACTCATTTCCTGTTGCCTTTGCTACTCCGCCTTTAGGAGGAAGCACAGCAATGATTTTTCCTGTAAATTCCATTCTACTAATTTTAAATTTTGGGCGAAGTTACAATTTTTGTAGATAATTCTCCTATTCCATTTTGTTTTTTCTACTGATTTATTAGCTTTGCAATATCTTTTTTGTAATTTTGTACATTCATAGAATTTAAACTTAAAGAAGCAGAACTATATGAAATTTATCGTCTCAAGTAATACTCTATTTACTCATTTGCAGAACTTAAGTCGTGTTGTCAATTCCAAAAGTGCTTTACCAATTTTAGAATGCTTCCTTTTCGAAATCGAAGATGGAACATTGACTGTTACGGCATCGGATAGTGAAACAACCATGATTACTTCTTTGGAAGTAAACGAAAGTAGTGATAACGCTCGTTTTGCTATCAGCGCCAAAACTTTGTTGGATGCTTTGAAAGAGATTCCAGAACAACCGTTGTCGTTTGATGTAAATATGAGCAATTATGAAATGACTGTTCTGTATCAAAACGGAAAATACAACTTCATGGGTCTTAATGCTGATGAGTTTCCACTATCGCCTTCGTTGGGTGCAAACTGTGTGAATGTGCAATTAGACGCATCTGTTCTTTTGAATGGTATCAATAAAAGTATTTTCGCTACTGCCGACGATGAACTTCGTCCGGTGATGAATGGTATCTACTTCGATATTACTACCGAAGATATGACATTTGTAGCATCTGACGGTCATAAGTTGGTGCGTTGCAAAACAACGGCTGCTCGCGGAACAGAACGTGCTGCATTTATTTTGCCAAAGAAACCAGCATCGATGTTGAAAAACCTTCTTCCTAAAGAAGCGGGTGTAGTATTGGTAGAGTTTGACGAACGCAACGCTATCTTTACACTTGAAAGATATCGCATGATTTGCCGTTTGATTGAAGGTAGATATCCAAACTACAACTCGGTGATTCCACAAAACAATCCTCACAAGGTGATTGTAGACCGCATGCAACTAATTGGTGCATTGCGTCGTGTGTCAATCTTCTCTTCGCAATCTAGCAGTTTGATTAAACTTCGTCTTGACGAAAATCAAATAGTGGTTTCTGCACAAGATATCGATTTTTCAACTTCAGCCGAAGAAAAACATGTTTGTCAATATACAGGCACACCAATGAGCATTGGGTTCAAATCTACATTCTTGTTGGATATCCTAAACAACATCTCTTCTACCGAAGTGGTTATCGAATTGGCCGATCCATCGCGTGCGGGTGTAACTGTGCCTGCTGAGCAAGAAGACAACGAAGACTTATTAATGTTGTTGATGCCTATGATGCTTAACGACTAAAGAATATAAACTTTTATCGGAAAGGACACAGAACTTCTAGCTCCTACTTTCAAGAGGGGTACATAAAGATTTCTGTGTCCTTTTTCGCAAATTAAAATAGTAACTCATGAAACTGAATCTTAAAAATCCAATCGTATTTTTTGATCTAGAGACTACCGGAACTAATATCAACGCAGATCGCATCGTAGAGATTTGTTATCTAAAGGTTTATCCTAATGGTAACGAGGAAGCTAAGACGCTAAAGATTAATCCAGAGATGCACATTCCCGAAGGCTCTTCTGCTATTCATGGGATATATGATGAAGATGTGGTGGATTGCCCTACCTTCAAAGAGGTGGCCAAAACCATAGCCAATGATATTGAAGGATGCGACTTGGCAGGTTTCAATTCAAACCGCTTTGATGTGCCTGTATTGGCCGAAGAGTTTCTTCGTGCGGGTGTTGATATTGATATCAGCCGCAGAAAGTTTGTGGATGTGCAAGTAATTTTCCACAAAAAGGAGCAACGCACACTATCGGCTGCTTACAAGTTCTATTGCGAGAAAAACTTGGAAGATGCTCACTCTGCCGAAGCTGACACACGTGCTACATACGAAGTATTGAAAGCTCAGCTAGATCGCTACGAGGATTTGGAAAATGATATTGCAGCTTTGGCCGATTACTCTTCATTCAACAAGAATGTGGATTTTGCCGGTAGAATGGTTTTTGATGATAATGGGGTAGAGGTGTTCAACTTCGGTAAGTACAAAGGCCAATCGGTAGCAGAGGTTTTGAAGAAAGATTCAGGCTACTATGGATGGATCATGGGCAATGACTTTACGCTAAATACAAAAGCCATGTTGACAAAGATTCGTTTGCGCGAGTTGAGCAACATGACAACTAAATAATTGCTAGAATTAAGAATTGCTTTTATCAAAGTGAAATACGGATGTTAAAAGGAAAGAAAATAATATTGGGTATCACGGGAAGCATCGCTGCTTACAAAGCGTGCTATATCATTCGTGGTTTGATTAAAGAGGGGGCAGAGGTGCAAGTAGTGATTACTCCTGCCGGAAAAGAATTTATTACGCCCATCACTCTCTCGGCGCTTACCAGCAAACCCGTGATAAGTGAGTTTTTTGCTCAGCGTGATGGCACTTGGAATAGCCATGTAGATTTGGGATTGTGGGCAGATGCTGTGCTGATAGCACCTGCTACGGCTTCTACCATAGGCAAGATGGCCAATGGCATTGCCGACAACATGCTTATCACTACCTATCTGTCGGCCAAAGCTCCTGTGTTTGTGGCTCCGGCTATGGACTTGGATATGTATGCGCACCCGTCTACTCAAAAGAATTTGGATATACTTCGCTCGTATGGCAATTATATCATCGAGCCGGGCACTGGTTTCTTGGCTAGCCACTTGGTGGGTAAGGGCAGAATGGAAGAACCCGAAGAGATTATCCGTACGTTGGATGAATTCTTCTCTCAAAATGGCGACTTGGCCGGTAAAAACATCATGATTACCGCTGGGCCTACCTACGAAAAGATAGATCCTGTGCGCTTTATAGGCAACTATTCATCGGGTAAAATGGGCTTTGCCTTGGCCGAGGAGTGTGCTTCGAGAGGGGCTAATGTGACATTGATTGCAGGCCCTGTTCAACTCAAAACAAAGCATTCTCGCATTCAGCGTATCGATGTGGAATCGGCAGCAGAGATGGCCAAAGAGGCTGAAACTTACTTCCCTACATCTGATGCTGCTATACTATGTGCAGCAGTAGCCGATTTTACTTCTGCTGCCACCGCTGACAAGAAAATAAAGCGAGAAAAAGAGGATTTATCACTATCTTTGATGCCAACAATGGATATTGCAGCTCATCTAGGAAAGATGAAAAGTAAAACCCAGAAGTTGATAGGTTTTGCTCTTGAAACCAATGATGAATATGCCAACGCTAAGGATAAACTGGCTAGAAAGAACTTCGACTTTATCGTTCTCAATTCATTGAATGATGAGGGTGCTGGATTTCAATGCGATACCAACAAGATAAGCATTATTGATAAAGAGGGTAGAGTAGACTATCCGCTGAAACCAAAAACGGAAGTGGCGGGTGATATTATAGATCGTTTATCGAAAGAGTTGTTATGAGGAAGGCACTTGTAGTTGTTGTATTATTGCTGTTTGTTCATGTAGTGCGTGCACAAGAGATTAACTGTAAAGTTACTATCAATCATCAGCAGGTGCAAGGAACTAATGTGCAAGTATTCAAAACTCTTGAGAATGCGCTGACAGAGTTTGTCAACAATCGTAGGTGGACAGCTGCTCAATATGAAACGAACGAACGTATTCGCTGCTCATTCAACCTTACGGTAAAGAGCTACGATGAAACAGAAGGCCGATGGTCGTGCGAATTAATAGCACAATCTACTCGTCCTATCTTTCAATCGGGCTATCAGTCGGTTGTTTTTAGCTTTAAAGATTCGGACGTAAACTTCGATTATAAAGAGTTCGACCCGCTGGAGCTTCGAGATAATCAGATTGATAATAACCTAACCGCCGTTATAGCCTACTACATCTACATGATGATTGGTTTGGATATGGATACCATGTCTCCTAAAGGCGGAACTGAAATGATAGTGGCTGCAGAAAATATTGTGAACTCTGCACAAATGCTTAATGAAAAAGGCTGGAAGGCTTTTGACGATAGCAGAAATCGCTATGCTTTGGTATCCGATTATTTGGATGAAGGTATGAGCCCCCTTCGCGAAATGATGTACGACTATCATCGCAAAGGACTGGATGAAATGGCAACTAACGCAACAAGAGGACGCGCTGCTATCACTGAGTCATTAAACAATCTGAAAACAGCTAAAGGGAATAAACCCATGTCTTCTTTGCCTGTGGTATTTACAGAAATAAAAAGGGATGAATTGATTAATATATATGGTGGAACTTCTCCCTCAGCTCAAAAAGAGCGTGAAGAGGTTTATCAAATAATGTCGAATATTAACCCGTCTTTAAATTCAGACTGGGATAAGATCAAAGCAAAATAATCTATGTTAAGTTCTTTATATATTCAAAATTACGCTTTAATAGAACAATTGGATATCAATCTTGATAAAGGGTTTTCAGTCATTACCGGCGAAACCGGGGCGGGTAAGTCTATTATCTTGGGTGCTATTGGCTTGTTATTGGGACAACGTGCCGATACTAAATCGATACGCAAAGAGGCTAACAAATGTATCATTGAAGCGCGCTTTCAGATTGGTAAGTATGGAATGAAGTCTTTCTTTGACAACTATCAACTGGAGTATGATGATGAATGCATATTGCGTAGAGAAATATTGGCATCGGGCAAGAGCCGTTCGTTTATCAACGATACTCCCGTATCGCTAGCATTGATGAAAGAGATTGGCGAACAGTTGATTGATGTGCATTCGCAACATCAAAACTTGCTATTGAATACAGAAGGCTTTCAATTGAATGTGCTAGATATTTTAGCTAACAATGAAGTCGCTCTTCAGCAATATAAATCGCTTTATCAATCTTGGAAGAAGCTTGATGTTGAACTCGCTAACTTGATAGAACAAGCTGAAAAGAGTAAGGCCGACGAAGATTATATTCGCTTTCAACTGAGCCAGCTAAGTGATGCCAACTTGGTAGATGGCGAACAAGAGTCATTAGAACAAGAGGTAGATGTACTTAGTCATGCCGAGGATATAAAAGCATCGTTATATAAGGTTGAACAAATGTTCGCTTCGGATGAAGGTGGCGTATTATCTACTTTGAAAGAGGGTACACAAACCCTATCGCATATACAAGGAGTTTTCTCGCCTGCAGTAGAACTCACCGAACGTATGCATAGTGCTTATATCGAATTAAAAGATATCATAGACGAAGTAAGCCAGGAGAATGAGAAGACTGAGTTTAACCCTCAACGATTGGATGAAGTTAATGAACGTTTGAACTTGATTTACTCTTTGCAAAAGAAACATCGTGTGCAAACGGTAGAGGAGTTGATTGTACTTTGTCAGGATTATAGTGCACAGTTAGATTCTATCACCTCATATGATACGCGTATTGAAGAACTGGAAACAGAAAAGAAAAAACAATATGAGTTGGTGAAGAAACAAGCTGATGTATTGACCATAGCCAGAACTAAAGCTGCACAGATCGTTGAAAAGGAGATGGCTACGCGACTCATTACTTTGGGTATGCCTAACGTACGTTTTCAAGTAGAAATGGGCCAGCGCAAGGACTTTGGTTTGTATGGTCATGATACCGTTAACTTCCTTTTTTCTGCCAATAAAAATGGAACATTGCAAAACATATCCGCAGTGGCATCTGGAGGTGAAATAGCACGCGTGATGTTATCAATCAAAGCCATGATAGCCGGTGCAGTAAAGCTTCCAACTATTATTTTCGATGAAATAGATACGGGAGTATCGGGAGAGATAGCCGATAGAATGGCAGATATTATGCAAGAAATGGGTAATAGAGAAAGACAAGTAATAAGTATTACTCATCTACCGCAAATTGCAGCACGTGGCAGTGCACATTATAAAGTTTACAAACAAGACAACGATAATGAAACTAATAGTCATATTCGTTGTTTAACTAATGAAGAAAGGGTTGAAGAGATTGCTCACATGGTGAGTGGAGCTACTTTGACCGAAGCAGCTCTTGAGAATGCGAAAGCATTGCTTGGGCTAAAAAATATTTAGTTTTTATATTTATAGATATGGATAAAAGTGAAATGATTTTCGGCGTTCGCGCAGTGATTGAGGCAATACAAGCCGGAAAAGAGATAGATAAGATTCTTGTAAAGAAGGATATTCAAAGCGACCTTTCAAAAGAGCTTTTTGAAGCTTTAAAGGGAACAATGATTCCTGTACAGAGAGTGCCGGTTGAACGTATCAATCGCATTACTCGTAAGAATCATCAAGGTGTAATAGCTTTTATATCGCAAGTAAGCTATCAAAAGGTAGAGCATTTAGTGCCATTCTTATTTGAAGAAGGAAAGAACCCTATATTTGTGATGCTGGATGGTATTACCGATGTGCGTAACTTTGGTGCTATTGCCCGTACATGCGAGTGTGCTGCTATAGATGCAGTGATTATTCCTGCACGTGGTAGTGTCACTGTAAATGCAGATGCGATGAAAACATCAGCCGGTGCTTTGCATACACTGCCTGTTTGTAAAGAGCAAAACTTAAAGTCTACTTTGCAATATCTCAAAGACAGTGGTTTTAGAATCATCGCTGCTACCGAGAAAGGCGATTATGATTATACCAAAGCCGATTATACAGGGCCTACTTGTATCATCATGGGGGCTGAAGATACAGGGGTATCTTACGAAAACCTTGCATTGTGCGATGAGTGGGTAAAGATCCCAATTCTTGGAAGCATCGAATCACTCAACGTTTCAGTAGCTGCAGGTATTTTAATTTACGAGGCTGTTAAGCAAAGAACTAATTAATATTCTACATAAACACATTCATATTAACCATGAAAAAAATACTATTCATTTTATTTGTCTGTTTGCTTAATCAAACACTGATGGCTCAAGCGCCTAAGTGGGTTGATAAAGCGAAGCGTGCTGTATTCTCAATCATCACCTACGATGGAGATGATAAGCTATTGAATAGCGGAAATGGATTTTTTGTTACTGACAACGGAATAGCTTTATCCGATTACTCTACTTTCAAGGGTGCTCAACGAGCTGTTATCATCAATTCGGATGGCAAGCAAATGGCTGTTGAGTCTATACTTGGCGCCAACGAGATGTACGATGTAATCAAGTTTAGAGTGGCTATCACTGAAAAGAAAGTACCAAATTTGAATATTGCAACTGTAAGTCCGGCTGTTGGAGCAGAGGTGTATTTACTACCATATTCTACTCAAAAGGATAGAAACATAACTACCGGTAAGGTGAAAGAGATTTCTAAAATAGGCGAGAGTTATGACTACTATACGCTTAGCATGCAACTCAAAGATAAAATGGTAAGTTGTCCGGTGGTTAGTGTGAATGGTGATGTGTTTGGTATTGCTCAAAAAGCTACAGGAAGAGATACTACAGAGATATGCTATGCAGCTAGTGCTTCTTTTGCAATGGATCAAAACATATCGGGTTTGTCAATCAACGACCGTGCTCTAAATAGTATTGGTATTAAAAAAGGATTGCCCGATAGTGAAGAACAAGCGCTTGTGCTTTTGTACGTAGCCTCTACACAAATGTCCAATGCAGAGTACCTGTCTTTATTGAATGATTTTATCAATCAATATCCTAGCAACTCAGAAGGATATACCAGAAGAGCCATTGCATCTATGGTTGATTTGAACGATGCTGCGGCTTATTCGCGTGCAGCAGCCGATTTTGAACAGGCATTGAAAGTAGCTGATAAGAAATCGGATGTTTACTATACAATAGCTAAGCAAATTTATAGTTATCAACTTGAAAAACCCGAGAATACATTTAATGGATGGACGTATGATAAAGCATTGGAGTATAACAACAATGCTCTAGCTATTGAAGCTCTACCTATATATATGCAATTGAATGGCGATATCTATTTTGCTAAAAATGAATATGATAAAGCCTTAGAGTGGTATAATAAGGTAAACGAAACTAACTTAGCTTCTCCAGGTTCTTTCTATAATGCTGCTAAAACTAAAGAGTTGATGGGAGCTGATGCAAACGAAGTAATTGCACTTCTTGATAGTTGCATTGCTTTGGCGCAACCTATGACAGCTGATAATGCTGCTTATCTTTTAGAGCGTGCACAAATGAAGATTGAAACTCAGCAGTATCGTCAAGCTTTGATGGATTATGACGCTTATTTCGATGCAGTGAATGGGCAAGTGAATGATGTGTTTTATTATTATCGTGAGCAAGCAGCTTTCCACGGTCGTCAATATCAACGAGCTTTAGATGATATCAACAAGGCTATTGAATTGAATAAAAACGAAATTGCTTATTATGTAGAGTTGGCAGTTATTAATTTGAGAGTAGGACGAATTGATGAGGCAATAAGTGAGCTAGATAAAGTGTTTAAGATGGATCCTAGCTATTCAGAAGCTTATCGTTTGTTGGGCATTTGCCAAATACAGCAGAAGAAAATGGCAGAGGCTTGTGCAAGCTTTCAAAAAGCAAAAGAGTTGGGCGACACCAATGTAGATGAGCTGATAGAAAAGCACTGCAAATAATATATTACCAATAATATAAAAAAAGAAGAAGCTGCGTCAATCACGACGTAGCTTCTTCTTTTTTAGAGATAATCGCAAAAGTTATCTCTACACATCAGTTAAGTTTAGGTTATATATGATAAAGTTATGAACTTATTTTGTTGTCTTTGCTTATATAAATACAGACTTTCATTAAATACTGCATGCATTCTAAAAAAATAATAGATTATTTTTAAAATAGTTTCATCGTGGTAAAACTTTGTTGTCTTTGCGGCGAAACTAAAGTTTCTTCACAATGAAACTTTAGTTTCATACAATAAAACACATTGAAAGCTCTATCAAATAAAAATGTATATCTTTGCAATTGATGTTAGACTTCTTATTGATGCTAACTATTTGTATAACCAATTATAAGATTTAGAAAATGAAAAAAGTTATTTGTAGCGAGAAAGCTCCAGGAGCTATCGGCCCATATAGCCAAGCTATCGAGGCCAACGGAATGGTGTTTGTATCAGGACAGCTTCCTATTGATGCCACTACAGGTGAAATGCCCGAAGATATCGAAGCTCAAACTCGCCAATCACTTCAAAATATGAAGCACATTTTGGAAGAAGCAGGTTTGACAATGAGCAACGTGGTAAAAACTACTGTGTTTTTGAGCGATATGTCTCTGTTTGCAGGTATGAATGGTGTATACACAACTTTCTTCGAAGGATCGTTTCCAGCGCGTTCGGCTTTTGCTGTAAAAACATTGCCAAAAGAAGCTTTAGTGGAAATCGAGTGTATTGCAGTGCGCTAACAAATCGGCCACAATAAAGGTACTGCCTCCTACAAAGATTAAGTCTTTTGGGAGGCTTTTTTCTTTTGCAGCTTCCAGTGCTTCGGCCACTGTGGGGTAAGATTCTCCTTTCAGCCCAGCGGCTTCTGCCTTCTCTTTCAATTCTACTTCTGATAGGGCACGCTCTACACTTGCCTTAGTGAAATAATAAGTGGCCTCTTTGGGTAATAATTGCAACACACTTGCTATGTCCTTGTCGTTCACCATGCCGATGATAAAGTGAAGCGTGTTGTGTGGAGTATTTTCTAGTTGATTGACGATATATTGCATACCACCCACATTGTGCCCTGTGTCGCAAATGATTCTTGGTTGCTGACTAACGGTTTGCCATCTGCCCATCAAGTTTGTTAGCTTGCATACATTTGCAAAACCCTCTCTTACAGCTTGTTCGTCTATTCTATAGCCTAACCTCTGCAATTGCTCAATAGCAACAAGCACTGTATTCGCATTCTTAGTCTGACAATAACCACCCAACTCTCCCTGCAAGGCTTGATAGCGCTTTGTTTCGTACCTCCACCCATTGTTGGCTACAGCAGATAGTACAACTGGATTATCTTCGGCAAATACAATAGGAGCGTTGCACTCCGATGCTTTTTTGGCAAACACCTCTTTGGTTTCAGATGTGGTTTCACCAATTACTACCGGTGTATCGGCTTTGATAATTCCCGCTTTCTCTCCGGCAATTTCGGCAAGCGAATGCCCCAATATATGTGTGTGGTCTAGACTGATGTTGGTGATAACGGCTAGGTCGGGCTGAATGATATTGGTGCTATCAAACTTTCCACCAAGTCCCACCTCTATGATAGCAATATCAACTTGCTGATGTGCAAAATAGCGAAAGGCTAGGGCAGTGGTCAGCTCAAAAAACGAGAGCGATAAAGAGTCGATAAAGCTCCTGTTGCCATTGATAAACTCTACAATAAAATCTTTAGATATCATTTCGCCATTCACCCGTATGCGTTCGCGGAAGTCGATAAGATGAGGCGATGTGTATAGTCCCACACGATAGCCTGCCGATTGAAGAACAGCTGCCAAAGTGTGAGAGCAAGAACCCTTGCCATTGGTTCCGCCTACATGGATAGTTTTGTATTGACGATGAGGATGATTAAAATATTCGTCCAATTGATGCGAGTTTCCTAATCCTGGTTTGAATGCCGCTACCCCAATTTTTTGAAACATCGGAGCACTATCATATATATATTGAATCGTTTCGTTATAATTCATCTTACCTTTTGTCAAATTTAACAGCACAAATAGGCCGTTTATCCATTTATTTTGTTAATTTAGTAGAGCATTCCAATGAGGATAAGCCTTTTCCAAATTGAAATGCAAATATCAACATTTAAATCTAAGATGCATATGGGAACAAAGAAAAATTTTGTGATTGATACCAATGTTATTCTTCACGACTATGATTGCCTTAAAAACTTCCAAGAGAATGATATTTACCTACCTATTGTAGTGCTCGAAGAGCTGGACAAGTTCAAGAAAGGAAACGAGCAAATCAACTATAATGCTAGGGAGTTTGTGCGCGAGTTAGACTTAATAACGGATGATAACCTCTTCAGCACAGGTGCTTCGCTTGGGCCGGGATTGGGAAAACTCTTTGTGGTAACGGGCGATGTAGAGTCTCCTTTGGTTTACAAATCCTTTCTCGAAAGAAAACCCGATCATCAGATACTGGCAGTAGCCGATTATCTGTCGCACAAGAATCCAAAAATGAAAACAATACTTGTGACAAAGGATGTAAATCTTAGGATGAAAGCCCGCTCTATAGGCATAGCTTGCGAAGATTATATCAACGATAAGGTAGTAAATCTAGATATCTTTGAGCGCTCCAACGAGGTGTTTGAGGGCATAGCCCCCGAACTTATCGATGGCATCTACTCCAACAAAGATGGTATTGATATTGGTGAGTTTGAATTTAAAAATTCTATCTTTCCCAATGAATGCTTTGTGCTAAAGAGCGACCGCAGCAGTGCGTTGGCTCGCTACAATCCATTTACGCATTCGGTGTGCAAGGTCAATAAAACAAAAAATTATGGCATCGAACCGCGCAATGCCGAGCAGAGCTTTGCTTTCGAAATATTGAATGATCCAAATATCAAACTAGTAGCGCTAACGGGTAAGGCCGGAACAGGTAAAACATTGCTTGCTCTTGCTGCTGCGTTGCATAATTTAAATGATTATAAACAGATTCTATTGGCTAGACCTATTGTAGCCTTGTCAAACAAAGACATTGGTTTTTTGCCGGGTGATGCCAAGGAGAAGGTTTCTCCCTATATGCAACCTTTGTTTGATAATCTAAATGTAATAAAGCGTCAGTTCTCGCCCAACTCTTCGGAGATAAAACGAATAGAGGATATGCAAAAGAGCGAACAGTTGGTGATTGAGGCATTGGCCTTTATACGTGGGCGCAGCTTGAGCGAAACGTATTGCATCATTGATGAAGCACAAAACCTAACGCCGCATGAGATTAAAACTATCATAACCAGAGCTGGTGAGGGCACTAAGATGGTGTTTACGGGTGACATACAGCAGATAGACCAACCCTATCTAGATAGTGAATCTAACGGATTGGTTTATATGATAGATAAGATGAAGCAGCAAAAGATATTTGCTCATGTGAATTTAATAAAAGGTGAGCGAAGCGAGTTGAGCGAGCTAGCAAGTAACTTATTATAGATAAAACAGAAACATCCCACTTGGCAAAGCGAGTGGGATGTTTTTGTTTTAATATTCAAAGGTGATGCCAATAGTAGGCAGTATGGTGCCACTGCGTTGGTCTATGTATCGCATCTTGTATCTTTGCTCTTGTTGTGGAGCGGTAGGGTTTTCAATTTCACCGGTACTTATCAATATATCGGGGCGCTTATAGGTGCATTTCAGTGCATTTTGCAAGTCTATATAAAATCCTAGCATGTATTTTTTGATATAAAATACCTTATCCACTCTCACGTCCAGTTGCGTAAATGCCGGCAAACGCTCTGTGTTGTATAGCGAATAGTCGTAGTATGGTTTACCTTGTGCATCCCATGCATCAACCAATGCCGACTTCTCAATATCATATGGCGTATATGGCACACCTCCTATGCTGCTAATCTTCATTCCCACACTCCAGTTCTTTGGCAAATTGTACGTGCCGCTCAGATTGAAAATATACCGATTGTCCCATGCCGAGTCGATATACGGACTACTCTTATCGTTGCGATATTCGCTTTTGAAGAAGGTGAGCGATGACGATACATTAAGTTTGTTAGCAATAATCCATCGAGCCAATATCTCCACTCCATAGGCCCTGCCTTGTGCTTGCGATAAGAGAAGCTCATTGCCAATGATGCCATAGTCATCTCCCTTGCAAGCCAACGGAATACCATCTATCACCGAAAGAGGAATCTTGGAATACTGCTTATAAAAACCCTCGGCAGACAGCTCTATATTGTTGGTTAAACGCCAATTCAATCCCAAACAGCTTTGTGTAACAGACATGTATTTGAGCGATTTATTCATATATTCGCCCAGGTTGTTTTTAAAACCAATGGCTGTGTATTGCGGCATCTGATGGTATATTCCAAACCCCGCATTAAGGCTAATGGCCTTATTGAAAGCATATGAAGCAGACACACGTGGCGATACCTGTTTGGATAGCCTGTTCATGTTTGAAGAGAAGTTATTGGCATCAAACCGAAGCCCGAGCGAAGCAGTAAACTTATCATTGTTTGACGTATAGTCTACCGTACCAAACATGCCCCATTGCAAAATGTTTACTGCAGTGTTGTAGTTGATATCTTGTGCTACACCATCAAAAATCTTTTGTTTACTATTGTTGGAGAATTGGGCTACTTCAAGATTGGCTCCTACATTGATACGATAATTATTGATGGTAGAGGTGTTCTCAAATCGGAACTTCGTTTCTTGCTCAATGGAGTTTATCTTAAACATGAGATTGTCTTCAGTAGCCTCATCATTGCCTTTGTATTTGGTGTTGCGATTGTTGAGATAATTATGACTCACCACAAATGTTTGCACATGAATGCCGGTGAAATGACGATAAAGAGCACCAACAGTAAATGTTTCTTGTTGAATCTTGGGTAAATAACTCAATATGTATTCAGCATTATCGCCAGTAAGTTTAGTGTTGAGTCGCATGTTGTCTATACCACCCAATCCAAGTATTGTCAGCTCATTGTTGGCATTGAAGCGAGTCTTTATCTTAAACTGAGCATCTGTAAAGGTAGGCAAGAAGGGTAGGTTGAGCATGTCAAACAGAAACTGTAGATAAGACTGGCGAACCGAGACTAGATAAGATGTTTTCTCTCCCAAATATCCATTAGAAGAAAGCGATACCTCCGAAGCTCCCAATGTAGCCTTTAAAGAACGACGCTCCATATCGCCATCTCTCAACTTTAAGTCTATCACCGAGCTGAGCGAATTGCCTCTATTGGCCGGAAATGAACCTGAATAAAAGCCTACTTCGCGAATAAAATCGGCATTAATTAAACCAACCGGACCACCCGATGCTCCTTGTGTGCTGAAGTGATTGATATTGGGAATCTCAATACCATCCAAGTAAAAACTGTTTTCGGAAGGTCCGCCACCACGCACTATCAAATCGTTGCGATAACTAGCTGGCGAGAAAGCCACTCCAGGATACAATTGCACTATTTTAGAAATATCTCTATTAGCTCCAGGGCTTTTTTCTATCTCTTGCAGGCCAATAATGCGCAGACCGGTGGGGCTCTCCACATTTCTTCTGAAAGTGGATGCCGTGATGGTTACTCCTTCCAATTCGGATACACTCTCCTCCATCTCAATGGCGACATTAAGATTTTTGGTAGAAACAATATACTCGGGTGTGATTACACTTTTATATCCAATGGCCGAAGCCTTCAGTTTGTATATCCCCGGCTTTATATCGTCAATGATAAAATGCCCTAATGAATCTGTTACATCGCCCTGTGTGCTACCCACCAACTGCACATTGATATAATCTAAAGGCTTGCGGTTTAGTTTATTAATGACAACTCCTTTTATTGAATGCGTAGTTTGCCCATGTAGAGTAGTCAGTACAGAGAAGATGAAGAGGAGAAAGAATATGACAAATCGCATGCTTGGCTAGGGTTTAAAGATTAAGGATAAGACAAAAATAATAAAAATAAGAGTTCTAATTTTCTAAAAATAGGTATTTTTGTCTCTATATCTTAAATATGGCAATAGCTGATTGCCGTTTTTTTTAATTAAACTTCAACTCAAATACGTATGAAAAAGCATGCCTTGCTACTGTTTGTAGCTCTAATCGTTTCAATTCCTTTTTATGCTGCACAGATAGACACGATATATGTGAAGAGCAACTCTATGGACAAAGATGTAAAGGTGGTAGTTGTAACACCTACCAACGCATCTGATACAGTAGTTAACTATCCTACGGTTTATCTGCTTCATGGATATAGCGGTAATGCTCGCAGCTGGGTAGCACTAAAACCCGAACTTGGAGAAATAGCCGATGAAAAAGGAATCATCTTTGTATGCCCCGATGGTAAGAATAGTTGGTATTGGGATAGCCCCAAGAATCCATCTTATAGATATGAAACATTTGTTTCAGATGAATTGATAAGCTATATTGATGCTAACTATCCAACTATTGCTAGCCGTGACAAAAGAGCTATCACTGGTTTGAGTATGGGTGGACATGGTGCTTTGTATAATGCCATCCGTCACAAAGATGTGTTTGGAGCAGCAGGTAGCACAAGTGGTGGGGTAGATATACGCCCTTTCCCCAACAACTGGGAAATGTCAAAGCAGCTTGGTGATATTAAAGAAAACGCTCAATTGTGGGATGAATATACTGTAATTAACCAGTTGGATAAACTTCAACCCAATGATTTAGCTCTTATCTTTGATTGTGGCACGAGTGATTTCTTTTATGATGTCAATGTAAATCTTCACAATCAGTTATTGCAAAATAAGATTGATCACGATTTTATTTCTCGCCCCGGCAATCATGATGGCGAATATTGGGAAAACTCAATAGATTATCATATTCTATTCTTTGATAATTACTTTAAAAAGTAAGTCCTAAAATTACTATTAAATGAATATGATGGAAATCTAAACCTAATGACGTTTTAGTTGTTTTGAAAGAAGATTTCTATCATATAATATTTTAATACGTGATTTATGGCAACAACAAATTTTAAAGGAACACCCGTAAAGATAGCGGGAGAGTTTATTAAAGTTGGCGATGTGGCTCCCGACTTTAATTTGGTAAAGACAGACTTGTCAACTCTTTCTTTGAAGGAACTTAAAGGAAAGAATGTAGTTTTGAATATATTTCCAAGTTTAGACACCGGTGTATGCGCCACATCTGTGCGTAAGTTCAACGAGTTGGCATCCAACTTTAAAGATACTGTAGTGCTAGCTGTTTCAAAAGATTTACCTTTTGCTAGTGGCAGATTCTGCACAGTTGAAGGTATTGAAAATGTGATTCCTGTATCGGACTTTAGAGATACTGACTTTGACGCGAAGTATGGTGTGAAGATGGCTGATGGCCCATTGGCAGGCTTACTAGCAAGAGCCATTGTGATAATAGATAAAGATGGAAAAGTGATTTATACCGAAATGGTTCCTGAAATTGTAGAAGAACCCAATTATGAAAAAGCAATGAAAGCTTTGGTTGAATAAAAAAATAGCCCGGAATTTTTTAATAATTCCGGGCTATTCTCTTTTTATTGTTCTATGCTTTTTTGTTTTTTCTTTCTAGTTCCTTTAAAGATTAAGAAACCCACTACGAATAAAGCCAACGCCATAAATATATAGCTCAACTCATGGCTGTATTCATTGATACGTGCACTCAACTCTTCTGGGGTATTAATACCCGGAACGGTTGATAAATAGTAGCCGATAGCAGCTAGAATGGAATTCCATAACCCCGCACCAATTGTAGTATAAAGCAAAAAGGTAGATAACTTCATACGAGCTAAACCGGCAGGGATAGAAATTAACTGTCGTACAGCCGGTATTAAACGGCCAACTAAAGTAGATACTGCACCATTTTTATCAAAATAAGCTTCGGCATGCTTCACTTTGTTTTCATCGATAAGACACATGTGGCCAAATCGGCTGTTGGCGAATTTATAAACTATGGGGCGACCAAGAAAATATGCAATATAATAATTGATAAGTGCTCCTAAATCTGCACCCAATGTTGCAAAAAATACTACAAGATAAACATTCATATCGCCATATACTGCGGCCTTGTATGCCGCTGGCGGTACAACTACTTCAGACGGAAAAGGGATAAAAGAGCTTTCTATCATCATCAAAAGCGTCACCGTCCAGTAATTTAAGTTCTCTAAACACCAATGTATAAATGTAACTGATTCCATTCGTTTATTTAATCTATTATATTGTTATAAATCTTGATTATCAATTCTTTTCACATCACTAATAAAGTTGTTAAACTCTTCTTTAAGTTGAGGGTCTAAGCTTTCTAAATACCTGTCAATATCATCAAAAGTATATGGAGGTGAAGCTAAACTATTATACTTACAGAAGGATTCAGGATCCTTGTTCAATATGCACACCAACGCCAAACGATTATAAAGCTTAGGATAATTGGGGCTTACAGTCAGCGCTCTTTCCAGATATTCAAATGCATATTTATAATGTCCTGACTCAATAAGAATATCGGATATCTGAAGATATATATCAAGCTCTGGTAATAAAGCACAAGCCTTATCCCACGATTTGACAGCTGCTTTCATATCATCTTGATGCATTTTTATTCTACCATCTGTAATTAGTATAAAAGGATTCTCAGGATTCATTTTGCAGTTCATATCACTCATCTCATTGGCTTCATCTAAATTGCCCAAATTGCAAAGGCTGATGCAAAGATTATTGTAAATCTCGGCTAGCAACCCGTCATAGTGTGGGTTGGTGTTAATAGTATCTAGAGCTTTATGAAATGACTCTATAGCCTTGTCCCACTCTTTGCTGCTATTGTAGGTTACTCCCATAAAGGTATATCCATATGCAGGCAGCACGCCACCATATTCAATCGCCTTTTTGTAAGCCTCTGTTGCTCCTTCCATGTCATCAATAGCACATAGCACATTAGCTCTAATTTGATAAGCATCACCCGAAGTGCTATCGGCAACTAATGCAAAATCTATAGAATCTAGTGCTGCGTCAAATTTTTCAAGTCTGAGATAAGTATTGGCAAGACCATTCCAGTAGTCGGCATTATACGGGTTTATATCTATTAATTGATTGTAATATTCAATAGCATTTTCAACATTATCATTAGAAAAACGGTAGTACTCGGCCATTAAGGCAATAAACTGCTCTTTTTCTTTGAATAAATCCTCTTTACTCTTCAACCACTTGATGGCATAATCTGGATATCCCATGCCCATGTATAGCTGGGCAATGTTTTGCAATACCTCAAACTTGTTCAACTCATCTTCAGTAAGAGATAAAAAGATATTATCGGCCTCATCTAGTTTACCTTCATTTAATAGAATCTCACCTTTAAGGATGATAACATCGGGGTTGTAATCGTCATTAATGCAATAGCATACTGATTTAGCCTCTTTTATATTTGATAAGTCTAGATACAAGTAGGCTTGCTCTATCAATATTGTTGTATTGTCTGGGTGTAACGAAAAGCCCAATTTTAAAACCTCCTGAGCCTTTTCAAAATCTTCGGATACGGCATACCAATTGGCCAAATCACAAATCTCGAGAGGATCTAAGTAGGGGTGAATATTTTGTGCTAAAGCTTCTTCATATTGAGCGACGAGCTCTTTTTTGTATTCCTCGTCGCTTTCATTGAATGAATTCATGATGTTTTATTTGTTTATTTTTCCCCAACTATCTTTTAGTCCAACAGTGCGATTAAAGATTAACTTGTCAGTTTTTGAATCTTTATCGATGTTGAAATAACCAATGCGTTGAAATTGTAAATGAGAAAGAGTAGGCAATTCGGCTACAAACTTCTCTATATAAGAGTTTGTCAACACTTGCAATGAGTTTGGATTAATCATTTCTTTCATTGCTTCTAGTGGTTCGCAACCCTTCTCCTTGCAAATTGAAGCCAATTCGTCGCGAGGATTTTCTACTTGCCATAGTCTTTCGTAAAGACGCACCTCGGCAGGTAGACAGTGATTGACGCTTAACCAATGTAGTGTACCTTTTACCTTGCGGCTTGCTCCAGGCATTCCACTCTTACTTTCTGGGTCGTACTCACAATACACCTCTGTGATTTCGCCATTCTCATCTTTCTTGCATCCTGTACATTTCACGATATAAGCGTTTTTCAACCTTACCTCTTGACCAGGAGTCATGCGGAAGTATTTCTTTGGAGCATCTTCCATAAAGTCATCGCGTTCCATCCATAGCTCACGGCTGAATTCTATGATATGGCTGCCGCTGTTTTCATCTTCAGGATTATTGATAGCCTCCAACTCTTCTACTGTACCTTCGGGGTAGTTGGTGATAATCAGTTTCACAGGATTGAGCACAGCAGATACACGAGTGGCACGTGTGTTCAAATCTTCGCGCACAGCACTTTCAAGCAATGCAAACTCGTTAAGAGCATCGTATGTAGTATAGCCTATTTTATCAACAAACTTTCGAATTGACTCGGGCGAATAACCACGACGACGGAAACCGCAAATAGTAGGCATGCGTGGGTCGTCCCATCCATTTACCAAACCCTCTTTTACCAATGTCAGCAAGTTGCGCTTGCTCATTAGCGTGTAGCTTAGGTTTAGCTTATTAAATTCATACTGTCTGGGGCGATTATCATCAAGATCTTTGCCCTCTTTTATCCAGTCGATAAATAAATCGTATAACGGACGGTGAGGAACAAACTCTAGTGTACACAATGAGTGAGTCACACCTTCAAAATAATCACTTTGTCCGTGCGCAAAGTCATACATAGGATAAGCCTTCCAAGTAGTGCCAGTGCGATGATGTGGATGCTTTACCACTCTATATATAATAGGATCGCGGAAGTGCATGTTAGGGCTTGTCATATCTATTTTTGCACGAAGCACCATTGCACCTTCTTCTATCTCTCCTGTGTTCATTTTCTCAAAAAGCGATAAGCTTTCTTCTACCGGTCTTTCTCTATAGGGGCTATCAATACCCGCCTGTGTAGGAGTGCCTTTTTGTGCAGCAATCTGTTCTGATGATTGCTCATCAATATACGCCTTGCCTTCTTTGATAAGTTGTATTGCAAAATCCCATAGCTGACCAAAATAATCTGATGCATAATAAACGTTTGCCCAGTCAAATCCTAGCCATTTGATATCTTCCTCAATTGCCTCAACATATTCTACATCTTCTTTAGTAGGGTTTGTGTCGTCAAATCTTAAGTTGCAAATACCACCATGACTCTCTGCCATACCAAAATCCATACAAATAGCTTTTGCATGTCCTATGTGTAGATATCCATTGGGTTCTGGCGGAAAACGTGTTTGTACTTTACCTCCATTTTTACCCTCTTTCAAATCTTTTTCAACAATTTGCTCAATGAAATTTAGGCTCTTCTTCTCACTGCCCAACTCCTCATTTCTATTATCTGTCATAGCTTTATTACTTTATTATTGTAATGAATCAAACTGCAAAAATATAGAAAATATATGTAACATTGGATGAATGTGATGATATTTTAAGCTTATATAGATAGTATGATTGATAATAACTAAGAATGATTATTAGTATGATGAATTATGAAGGCATTTATTAAATGATTTATTTTACGTTGTAATTTGTATTGTTTTTAAAGGTATTTCTACACAAATAACAATGTATTTTGTGTAGGTTTTAAATTCAAGATAATAATACTACATTATATTGTGTTGAATTAGTCCTTCTGTTGGGGGTGAAAACAGATATAATAATGTTGGTTGAGGGGGAAAACTGTTATTTTTTGACTCTGTCTATGTTTTTTTTCGTGATTTCTTTTAAAGTCTCAACAATGAATTTTATTTTTGTGTTCCATATTTTAAGAAAGTATGTTTGTTTTTTAATATAATGTATTGCATATAACCCCCATGATAAAATATTTTAGTATTCTTTTTGTAGTTGTAGCTACTGTTTTGCTGTCTATTGCATGTGCACCAACAGCAGTTGATAAGATGGATAAACGAGCCATGCAGGCGGTAGCTATAGGCGATTGGGGCGAAGCTTCATATTTTGCTAGTCAGATGTATGATTTGCTTCCCGAATGTAACGTGGGCAATTTGGTTTCGCTTTCGTTAATATACAACCGCTTGGCCGATTTGACTCCCGAAATTGAAACCAGGCAAAACTATATAGAGCGAATGATAGATTGCTATGAGAAGGCATGCGAGATAAACTCTAATAAAGCCGAACGAAAATACAAAGATGCTCATATGGATATGGCCGAAAAAGTGAGACGAAGCAAGCAGCTGTTGCTAAAATATAAGCAAGTGAATGGTGTAGGAGAGTAATATGTGTATGTAATATAATTGTAATATTAATGCAATTATAACTTCACATCATCTATAAAGTGTGTTTGAGCAATTATTTCTTTCTTTGCAGGTAACTATTGAAAACTTAATTTGATATTATAATATGGTACAATTTATAGAATCAGAACTACTGCTTTTGAAAAAAGAGATAAGCGAAATGTGGAGTTTGGTTCACGGCCAGCTTGAACGTGCCGGAGAGGCAGCCCTGTCTTTGGATAAAGAATTGGCTCAGCAGGTTATAGTGCGCGAGCGAAGAGTTAATGCCTTTGAACTTAAAATAGATAGCGACGTAGAAGAAGTTATAGCACTCTATAACCCTGTTGCTATTGACTTGCGCTTTGTTTTGGCTATGCTCAAAATAAACTCCAACCTTGAGCGACTAGGCGACTTTGCCGAAGGTATAGCCCGTTTTGTCATCAATAACAATGATTCTGTATTAGAGTTGAATTTACTAAAGCAACTTCGTCTTCAAGAGATGTTGGCTGAAGTTCTGTCTATGCTCGATTGTACGCAACGCGCTTTAGAAGAAGAAAATATTGAATTAGCAGTATCGGTATTTGCCAAAGACGGATTAGTAGATGAAATAAACGCCGATGCAACCAAAGTATTGGCAAATTATATATTGCAACATCCCGAATCAACGCTTGCATGCCTCAATCTGGTAGGTGTATTCAGAAAACTGGAGAGAGCAGGCGATCATATTACCAATATAGCCGAAGAGATTGTGTTTTTTATAGATGCAAAGGTTTTAAAGCACAGTCGCAGCAAAGAAGAATAAAGAAAATATGAATATTATTTAATATTTAGAATTGATTTAAATCAAGTTTTATTATATTTGTCCTCTACATTGCTTTATAATGTAGGGGCTTTTTTATTGCAATAATAATAAATCCAAATAAAATCCAAAATTATGTTATAAGACATGTTTAATTGTTTGGATTGTATGGTAAAAAGCCCGTATATTTGCGGTGTTATCCTGAAAACAATCTTTTTACCTTAAAAAAAAACTAATACCTATTGAAAACTGAAAAATAGAGCCTTGTGAAAAGCTCTATTTTTTTTTGTACCTTTACCACCATACAATAAGGTTTCAAAAGAAACTAACTTGATTTATTAATCTAAATAATATACATATCATGTTTTCTGGAATAGTAGAAGAATATGCTACACTGGTAGCTTTAGAAAAAGAGCAAGAAAATATTCACTTCACTTTCAAATGCTCTTTCGTATCCGAACTTAAAATCGATCAAAGTATTTCTCATAACGGTGTATGTCTTACAGTAGTTAGGCTCACAGATGATACATATACTGTAACAGCCATGAAGGAAACTCTGGAGTGCTCTAACTTAGGTTTGCTAGCAGTAGGAGATAAAGTGAATATTGAGCGCAGCATGATGATGAATGGTCGTCTTGATGGACACATTGTGCAAGGTCATGTTGATCAAACTGCCACTTGCATTGCCATTGATGATGCAGAAGGCAGTTGGTATTTCACATTCAAATATTCATTTGATAAAGAAATGGCTAAGCGTGGCTACATCACAGTAGATAAAGGCTCTGTTACTGTAAATGGAGTAAGCTTAACTGTTTGTAATCCTACCGATGATACCTTCCAGGTAGCAATTATCCCTTATACTTATGAGCATACCAACTTCCATACTTTTAAAGTAGGTAGTGTTATTAATCTCGAGTTCGATATCATTGGTAAATATATCAGCCGAATGATTGCTTATAAGTAAAACAAACAAATCTTATCCTTAAATAATCTACTCATCTTATGTATAGCGATTTTCTTGAATTGGTGCAAAATAGACAAAGCGACAGAGCTTTTGATAAAGAGCGT
>CAMTOV010000010.1 GCA_947074235.1 uncultured Bacteroides sp.
GTAAATGTATTAGCAGACTTCCACTTGCGCAGCAATACGTTTTACCTTATCGCGAAGAGCATCGAGGTCAGATCCGATTGGCGCATAGCATAGCACTACCCCCATGCGACGATTAACACGAGTAAACGGTTTGCCAAAGATACGAAGATAAGTATCCTCTTCGGCAGCTACCGACTCTAAACCTTTGTAGCTAGGAGGCTCGTGACAGGTGATGCCAGATAGAATAACAGCACTTGCACCCATGCGCTCTAACTTGATATTGGGGATAGGCAAACCTAATACGGCACGAAGGTGAAGCTCAAACTCGTTGAGGTTTTGTGTGCCGGCTAGTGTCACCATACCAGTATCGTGTGGACGAGGAGATAACTCAGAGAAGTAAACTCCGTTTTCGTGACTCAAGAAGAACTCAACACCCCATAGGCCGGCACCTGTAAGGGCTTCGGTAACTTTGGCAGCCATCTCTTGTGCCTCTTTTAAGTGAAGAGGGTCGATGGGTGCAGGTTGGAAGCTCTCTTGATAATCGCCTCCTTTTTGGATGTGACCGATGGGTGGACAGAATAGCGTTGGGCCCTCTTTTTGAGTTACCGTAAGTAGGGTGATTTCGCTATCGAACTTAATGAACTCTTCGATAATGAGTTCGCGGATGTCGCCACGGCTACCGCTACAACCATATTCCCAGGCTGCTACCAGCTCGTCGGCACTCTTCACTAACGATTGGCCTTTGCCCGATGAAGACATCAGTGGTTTTACCACACAAGGGAAACCTATTTCTTGAGCAGCCTCTTTTAGTTCATCTAAAGTAGTAGCATAAAAATAGCGAGCCGTTTTTAAACCCAATTCTTTGGCAGCCAAGTCGCGGATGGCTTTGCGGTTCATGGTGAAGTTGGCAGCGCGGGCACTAGGCACCACTTGTATACCAAGTCCTTCGTAGTCGTAAAGGCGTTCGGTGCGAATGGCCTCTATTTCGGGGACAATGATGTCCGGGCGGTGTTTGCGTACCACTTGGTCGAGATCGTCGCCATGTAGCATGTTGATAACCTCAAACTCATCGGCCACTTGCATAGCCGGAGCGTTTTCGTATGAATCGCAGGCAATCACATATTGCCCTTTGCGCTGAGCTGAGATGACAAACTCTTTTCCGAGTTCGCCCGATCCAAGCAGAAGTATTCTTTTCATTTAATATTGAATTTAAATTCGCACTGCAAAAGTAATATAATTCATTTACATTCTAATGATTTGTGTTTTGAACATTATGATATATTAAAAAAAGCTTACCCACTTGATAAGTTGTGAGTAAGCTTAAAATAAGTGTATCAAACCTCTTGATTGTAGATGTATTTGCTCAATAAACTGCCGACTTTGCCTCGTGAATAGATTAATGCATATGAAGTAAGTCGTTGTATACCAGCGAACCACCTAAGAAACCTGTTATAGACACGGAGATGGCTGCTAAGAGGTAGACTATCCATCCTAGAACTTCGAACAGGTGTGCTCGTTTTTTAAAGATGTATCTAGCCAAATAGCCTGCTGTAGCCACACACAACAGTGTGAGTGTGATGCCGGCAAACGTGCTATGAATGTTTTTGGCTTGATGCAACACAGGGTTTGTAAAGTGTGGCGTAAAGTTATTGCCGGCAATAAGTGCCAGTATAGCCGAGAAGGTGGCAAAATATAAAATTATCTCGCCACAAGGATAATGACACTTGTTGGGTTTGAATAATTTGAATGCCGATAATAAAACTCCCAGTAGCGTGAGCGCTATAGGGAAATGTACCAACATGGGGTGAATATGAGCTGTATCAAACATAGAGTGTATAAATTAAGTTATTCTATGATAACAACCATCGAGTTGATTTGTTTGATACAAACGTGTGTAGGGATATGCTGAATGTTGGGATAATGAGCACCCTGATAGCTAAAAAAAAAGCTTACCCACTTAAGTTGTGAGTAAGCTTTTCTATATTATATAAATCAATGTGCTTTAAATATCGCCAAACAGACCTTTTTTAGCACGAGTGACTACTATTAGTTTTTGGCCTCTATCGAAAGCGTTTTTAATATCGTCTCCGCCTTTTGTGATAGAACAAACCGAAAGGTTTCCACCAAGCACCTCTTTGGCTTTGGCAGTGCCCACTAGGCGCGAGCCCGATTCGCCAGCTACCTCAAGCACCTGATAAACATCGAACATCTGACCTTTTTGGATGCCATCATTGCTACCCATGGTCACAAAAACGGTTTTAGCACCTTTTCTGTCTACTTGGTCGAGTTCTTTAATATATGCTTCTACTTTGAAGTTGTCTTCTACAAATTTTTTCATTCTGTGAAGCGTAGCCAATTCGATGGCTTGTGCAATGCATTTTGATTCATCATCGCCTCTGCCGCTAGTACCTTCAAATTCGTGTGTAACCATCACCTTACCTGTACTGGTATCTACTAAAGTAAGGCTATAGCCTACTTTTACTGTATAGATAAACTTTCCGCCCTTACGCTCTGATTGACAATCGAGCAGGTTGAAATTTCCTTTTACCAACACTCCTATATTATCTTGAGATAAACCTTGAAGGAAACTCTCTTCGCTATCGGTTGGTTCGTCTACATTTTGAACGTCTACCACGTCCAATCTACCAGTTTCTAAAATTCCTTTGGCTACATTATCGCGCAACATATTGGCCCATTTTGAGCTAATGCGTCGAGCATATTCGAAATCGTCGATACATACTGTTGGCTTGTCATGATCTTGTGCCATCATACTAATGCTCAAAGAGATAAGCATAATGATTGAAAAAATTCTTTTCATAAATAGATTGTATTTTTAATGAATAAAATTGAATTGTGTTGCTATTTTATAATGCAAATATAAATTAAAATATATAAAACATCCCACTTATCATTTTATAATTTTAAAAAGATAAGCGGGATGCTATATTAGATATAAGAAGAAATATTAATCTTTATTTCTTACTCCAATGCCAAATTCACGTTTTTCTTTTGGCTCGGGGGCTACTTTTTGAGTTTCTTCATCTACTATGATGTGATTGATTTTGAGTGTGCGAATGAGCGACTCGTAATTGACCACAATATTGGCAAAGCCACGATACTCTTTTGTAGGAAGTGTTTCGATAGCGCCATCCAATTGAATTCCTTTCACAAAACCATTGTAAGGTGCTCTATCGCCACCTTTGAAGAAATTGTCTAACCAAAACTTCTTTTCTTGCTCTACCAATTTTTGGTCATCGTTAAAACCTTCTACGCCTTCGTAGAATAGTTTATAGAAAAGATTTTTGGTAGCGGCTTCTAGCACACCCTTCTTTTTATCGGACAACCCTTCGGCTCGAAAAGTAGCTGTGGTTTCGTCCAACTCTAGTAGTTCTACCTCTCCTACTCCTTTGTATTGGGCATGGAGGCTGCAGCTTAGGCCTACTAATAACAGAAAGAAAAAAAGTTGTTTCATATATGGATTAATTTAGAATATCACCCAACCCGAATAGGTCTTTTTTAGCGCGAGACACAACGATAAGCCTCACATTATTATCGAAAGCGTTTTTGATCTCTACTCCACCCTTTGATACTGTGCAAAGTGTGATGCCACTACTTACTACCTCTTTAGCTTTGGCTGTGCCAATTTGTTTTTGTCCGATTTCGCCAGCAATTTCAATTTCTTGGTAAACATCGAACATTTGTCCTGGCTGGATGCCGGCTTCGCTACCCAATGTAACATAAACTGTTTTAGCTCCTTTTTTAGGGTCTACTTGGTCGAGCGCTTTGATTACGGCCTCCATTTTGAATTTATTGTCGACAAACTTCTTCATATCGCCAATAGCTTCTTCTAATGCTTTTGTAATAGACTCAGACTCTGTGCTACCTGAATACCAAGTATTTTTAAAGTTTTCTGAACCCAACACAGCACCAGTTTTAGTATCGACAAGCGTCAATGTAAAATCGGCTGTAGTTTCGTAGGTACTCTTTCCGTCTTTGTAGTTTCGTAGTGAATGCAAAGAGTTGAAATGACCTTTGATTAACACGTCTACATTGCTTTGACGCAACTCACCTAAGCGTTGTTCGTTATCGTTTGATAAATTGCTTAGATTAGTAATGTCGATAATATTCAAACGGCCTGTTTGATGAATACCTTGAATGACATTGTTGCGAAGGTTTGTAACCCAGTTTGTTCCAATACTTGTGTTGTAACCAAAATTATCAACGCACACATTTGTTTTCTCGTTTTGCGCAGAAATTGTTGTTGCAAACAGCAATGCAACAAACAAAGATGAAATAATTTTTTTCATAAATCTAGTCATTAAAATTAATAATTATTTTAGTAGTTATTATTATAAATCTTGTGCCAAGCGAAGCCCTATGGTAGATGAGGAATCTCCTGGCTTTTCGTGTCCGCGATAGGCATTGCGTAGTGAGGACTCTTCGTCTTTGTATGAACCGCCACGAATGATTTTGCGAACTCCCATTTTAGGGCCTGTAGGGTTGTTTTCTTTGACTGCCGTATACTTGCCCAGCCAATCGGAGCACCATTCGGCTACATTGCCACTCATATCATATATGCCCAAAGCATTGGGTTGTTTCATGCCAACATAATTGGTGCACACGCCTACATGGGCAACTTTGGCCAATTGGCTACTTCCCGAAAATTCATCGCAAGGATCTGTGCCTCTGCTACGGGCAGCATACTCCCACTCGGCCTCGGTAGGTAGTCGGAAGCTTGTTCCGCAACGTTCGTTGAGTTTTTGAATAAACTCTTGACAATCTTTCCAAGTTACATTTTCTACCGGGAAATTAGGACCTTTATTGATGGACGGATTGCTACCCATGATTTCTTCCCAAAGGGCTTGGGTAACTTCTGTTTTGCCAATGCTATAGCCACGAAGAGTTACCTCGTGCACGGGTTGTTCGTAATTGAATGTGGTGCGTTTATCGTTTTTGGCGGTAGAGCCCATATAGAAACTTCCCGCAGGCACCTTTATCATTTCGTAGGAGATGCCATTGACAGAAAAGCTGCCGGCTGCACGCATGGGGATATGCTGTTTTAGCTTTTTATTGAGCTCTACATCTATCATTGCACGTTCGTCGTTGTATCCGGCCGCTTTTAGTTCAACGGTGTGTTTTCCCTCAGGGCCTTTGTAGCTATAGGGTGTAACACTGCTCATTTTTTCGCCATCTACATATACATCGGCATTGGGCACATTGCTGGTGATGGTGACAATGCCGGTGGGGCCATCATAGGCCACTAGAGGGCGCTCTATCTGCATGATGTAGGTAGAATTGGGATTGACAGCATCGAACTCATAGCGCAAAGGCAGGTATTTTTTGGTTTTAATATTCAACCAATTGGCGCCTCCTATCAGATATACCCAATACTCTCCGTTTTTGAATTCTGATTTTACAATATCACCTTCGAAAGTGGCATCGGCAACGGCTAGCCCAACCTTGACCAAGGCACAGGGGTCGCCACCCAGATCTTTGACCTGAAACTTAACGGCACTGATATCGCTATCGTCCAATCGGAACTCTTTGACAGTAAGCTCTTGAGCTGACAGCGATTGGCCTATAAATAGTAATAATGTGATAATGTATGCAAAATATCTACTCATAATTAAGGCAACTTAAATTTGTTGAGGGTAAATACTTCGTCTTCGCTCACCTCGGTGGGTTGCCAAGTGCGTACATGTATTTTGGGGGCATCTTCGTTGGTAAAATCCCACACAAGAAATACGATACCCTTGTCGCTGTATCTTGATGAGTTCCACTCTTGCACCAAGGTTACACCATAATAGTTGGGTTTGGCTCCGTGGCGCTTGATGCGATAATCGTTGAACTTGACATTGATATATCCGTTGTTGGCAAAAACACTGCGAAGATTGTTGAGATACTGTTGCTTGTCTTGCACTTTGTACTCCACTTCTACCTTGGGCAAGCTAATTTCGGAAGGGACACGTTTTACTACCTTACCTGTAACAATGAGTGCATCGTCGCTAAAGATATCGTTCATAAACTTGATATCTTTTTGATTGTAGGCCGTGCGGAACTGCTCGATATAGTGAATAATCTGCATGCGGCGGTCTATATCATTTAGCTCTATACCCTCTTTCATCAACTGAGTATATTGGCGGATGCCCATGGTGATATTGAAATCGACAATTTTGCCAGATGTGTTGAAGTCGATACATACCTCTTGATGGCGATCGTCGGTATAAGTATCGTCTAATGGATACATTTGAATAGCGATGTTGCGCACTTGATAGCCACGCAGCGTGTTGTTGCCATTGCGCAATTGCAGGCAGTGCTCTACGATATCATCGTCCATGGTGCGGAAGTGCACATTATTCCAAAGCATGCAGATGCTTTGTGTGGCCATATCGTCGATATCGATGCCCGAGAAATTGATGTCAGTATTGTTTGTCTGAGCACGGTTGATAGCGGTGAGCAAGTTGGAAATTTGACGTTCCATCTTATTCTTCAAGGTGGCATTTTCTATACCGTCGGAAAATTCAAAAGAAACAGCATCTTGCGCTTGCAATCCTGATGAACAAATCAGTAACATTAGTAGTACTACTGATGAAGTTTTTAATATACCTTTCATGAATCTATATTTTTTTTATTTTGACAGTGTGAACCAAAGAGCATTGGCGCCCGAATAATTGGTTAATGAATCGTATCGCATGGTTTTGAAATTGGTGCGCTGAGTGCCCGGACCAAGTATGGTTTGAATCATGCCATTGTTGTCGGCAATAATCCAGAAGCAGTTATTGGGGTTTTTGCACTCATCGTAGGTGCCATAGCGCTTTACTTTATACTCAACCTTCAACCTGTTGAGCGATGCCTTGGCACTGGTTAAAGTAGATGCAGCCAGCAGTTCGTTGATGACATTTTGTTGCCAGCTAGACTCAACTGGGTTGTCGGCTACTTCTACAGGCTCACCTTGAGGCAACTCTTCTATTTGGGCAGGAGGAAGCGCAATGGTTGGCTCGGGTTTGACTTCAACCACCTCGGGCTTTACCATCGTGATGAGATTGTCGGCAGGAATGATGTCGCTCTTCTTTACGTAAACAAACACACGATACATTTCGCCACGCATCATTTGAATTTTATCGCAATTGCTGGCTATATCTTTGATGATAATATTTTCGGCTTTACTCAGTTTCTTCTTGTCTTCTACATAATCGTTGATATAGACCGTAAGCAGCTCTTCGGCCACTTGGTAGGCTTCACTTTCGGTGGCCATGGTGGCTTCGGCATAGATATACTGATTGTTTCGCTTAATAGAATTGATCTGTTTCGTCTCAGATTGTTGAGCCGAGATAGATGCAGCGATGATGCAACCTAACAGTACAAGTGTAGTTTTTAGTTTCATTATTTATTGTCTTAGTTCGTCAAACAAATATTTAATTTTGGAGGATGGCACGTAACTATTCAATCGGGCCTCGATAATTCCTTTTCTATCTTCGAGTTGAGTAATATCGAAAGTTAGTTTCATCACATGATTGTAGCCCAAATCGGCATTGCGCATCAATAATTCGCAGGTAGCAAAATTGCCATCATAGTTTATGACTCCCACATAGGGGGTGCAACCGGTGTTTAGGCAGAAGTTTATCCAGCTATTGAGCGGAACGCTTATCGCATCTTCGGTGAGGCCATACTTTTTGAGGCGAATATCCATCACAAACTGATTGTCGATGGCTGAAGATGTGAGTAGATTGGCTAAGCTCTCTAAGGGGTATTTTGAAGTGTATACTAAGTTGTAGCCACCGGTATCATCTTGCTCGAAATACTTATTTGTATTTAGCTCATTTGAATAATAGCTTTGACCTTGCTGAATGAAGTAGTTTTTCTGCCACGTAGCCGATAGCTCATCTGGGGTAGCTGCAACGGAGTTGCTACAAGCAGCACTGGTTTTTAAAATTTCGCCGGCTAGGCGTCGTTCGTTTTCCAGCATTTCGCTGCCATTGAGCAAATCGTAGTCGATAGGAAACTTGATGGCGCAATAGGTCTGATTGTTTTTTTGCCATTGCACCAGGTAGTTCTTATCATCTTTATTCTCTATGCTCACTTGATAGGTGGTGTCATTGAACAAATGGCAAAAGGACGAGAATGTGCCTTTATCAAACGACACTCCACTCTCGGCAATGTGTTTCTCTACCGATTTTTCGCGCTCTAAGGGTACAGCTATTTCCAAAGAAAATCGTTCAAGGAAGTTGCAAATAGGTGCTTTGAGAAGAGAACGCTGATAGGGAGTAAAAAGAGAATGCCCGATGTGCTCTATGCTATTGTTGCGCACAATGACCGTGACAGGCTGCCCCTGATAAGTAAATTGTTTATAGTATTCACCATTGGCTAGTGAACTCAACTGAGAGGTGATATTCATAGAAGCTGCCATACGAGCCAGCAGGTCGGTTTTATAATCATTGCTAGCTATCAATGAATTATTGATAGCTAACAACGAGAATAATAGGAGGCATGTATGTAGCTTCAGTTTCAGCATACTTTTAGATATTAATCCACTTTTGAGTGCCATTGGTGAAATGGATTTGACCTTGCACCAATCTACCATTTATGAATTTTGTATTTGAGATGTAATCACCTTTTCTAACGTTTACATACTCGGCAGGCATCTTTTTTAAATCGATTTGATAACTGGTAGTGAAGGTAAGTGTGCCACCCATGCCATGAGGCTTGCCATTTTGACGTGGGCCATCGTAGATAGCATATCCTAAGTTGACTTTGCCGTTAGTATTGCCGTCATCAACCTTTACCGGTTCTCCGGGTTTAGCAGGTTCTTCAGTCACTTCTTCTACTTCTTCAACGGGAACTTCTACAACAGGAGCATTCACTACATATTGACACATTGCTACAGCGTCGCCGTTTTCGTTGGCAACTACTGTTACGGTAGCTTCTCCGGGAGCTATGGCAGTAACCTGTCCATTGCTTACTTCTAATACAGCCGGATTGCTGGTAGACCACACATAGGTAGCTGGGGCGTCAATCGGATTATTGGTTACCACCAATGTATTTTGATCGCCAACTAACATTGTTTGAGTGGATGCATTTAATACAAGACCTTCAATTTTTGGTGTGGAAGGAATAAACAATAGAGCTATAGCGCCACCCAGTATGATCACCACTACAATGATGCAAGCGATAAGCTTCCAGTTACTACCTTTTTTCTCTTGCACCTCGCGCAAATCAGAGTGACACTCCGGACAGATAAAATCGTCCAGTTCATCCATCTCTATTTTTTCACTGGCTTTGGCTTTGCTGCAATTTTCAAAGTTCTCGCAAACACCATATCTTTTTCCATTTTTTGCCATAATCGTATTCTTTTATTTATGATTTCAATTCTTTGGTTAATGCACGACAAACATCTAAGTATGTTTTGTATACAGGGTCGGACGTGTTGTTTTTTCGTTCGGTCAGCACTGAGTTAGACACTGCTACTACAGCCTTAGCCAACTCTTCGCGAGCAGTGATGTGCAAATAATCTTCGGCCATCTTTTCGTTGATTTCTTCTATCAACTGAAGAATGTCGGCACGTTTTACCGTTTCTGTTTCGTGAAGCTCCGAAAGTTTTTCAGTGAATACGATTGGAGGCAATGGGAAACCGTCTTCATCTACCTTCAAACGACAGTAATATTTGCGGCCTGTGCCATCGCCATTTTCTTGATATTGAATCAAGCCCATAGCTACACCCAGAATCATATCTTTGAGGTATTTCTTAGGGTCGAATCGCTCTACAAATAGGTTTGGATATTGGCTGCCATCGCCCTCTAAATGAAGCACCAAGCGGTTGATTTCACCTTGTTGATCATCGTTGATCATCAATTCGTATTTAGGTTTGAGCATCTTTATATCGTTGACCGCACGCAATGGGAAGCAATAAGTTAAGTTGATAATCGTGATTTCGTTTATCTTAGGACTATTCAACTCGAAACTGATGGTGCGAGAGCCGTCTGTGCCTTCTTTGAATGCATCGACAAGACGATCGACAAATGCTTGTTTTGACTTATCGGGGGCAGCCGGAATACTAATTAAAGTAGTGCGGAACATGATATTGACGCCCGGACGAGGTGCAACATTGTTGGTAATAGTACGGGTGGTTTCAGAACTATCGAATGTTAAGAATACACCTGCTGAACGTACCATTTTATCGGCAAACTCTTTGAGTTGGTCGGCTTGTTCGGACGAACCGTATTGTTCGTATAGTTGGTCGATAATATTTTTGTCGATGATGCCTTTTTTATTGCCTTGTATAGCATCATTGTGTGCTTTTGTGGCCGATTCACGGCAATTCTTTTCGAGCACAGTCACCATGATGTCTTTGGTTACCTTCTCTTCCATCTTGGCAAAAGAGGGTTCTGCTCCGCACACCTCGGCAAGTTTATTCAAAATGTTTTTGGTTTGCTCGTTTTGAGTAGACTTGGTGAGGCAAAGTGATTTTGTGATGGCTCTAACCGCTGCAGGATCGTAGTAGCGCACTACAGGGTCTTGGAAGTTATTATCCACATTGCCCTCTTCGTGACAGCGTTTGTTGATATCTTCTTTCGTTTCCTTGATAGCTTCGGTCATGCGTTCGCTCAACACGTTTACATTTTCGCCCAGTTCGCTAACCATCACACTTAAATCGCGCAATAGCGCTTTGGCAAATTGCAACCCTTCGAGCTCGGTTTTGATGATGTAGATTTTCTTCATCAATGGAATGTGATTGGCATGCAAATCTTTGCGACTACCCAAAAGGTGTTTGCCCAAGAAGCCTACATTGCCCCACTGCTGCTCGTTGCGAGTTTTTCTTTCAAGCAAATCTGATAGTTTGCCCTCGCGCTCTACAATCATTTTTTGATAGCGTTGAGCGGTATCGTCAATATATTCGGAGATCATAGAGACCATGCGACTAATGCCATAGATAGAGCGTTCGCCACTTTGCCACTGTTCGAATAAGAGTTTTTCGATAGCATTGCTAATCTCGCGTGCATGCTCGTCTTTTGATTGGGTTTTGACAGAAAAAAATTCGGGAGCTCCACGTTGGCGGAATTTCTTGTCGAAGCGATCTTGACACAAACGAGACATCTCTTGCAAAGCATGATCTTGATTATTGTTCCAAGCTGCTTGACCAATGATAGGCATAATAGCTTCCCAATCATCTGTGAATGTTTTCCAATTTTGTTCTTTCTCACTCTTCAAGATAGGCAACGACAACATCAAGTGATCATCTGTCATGAAGATGCTCTTCAAGAATGGTTGATTGTTGAAAATCTTCGAACGATAATCATCGGGTTCTGCTTCATCACGATAGCCCAAATCATCGGACCAATTGCCATACTTGATGCGATAGAGCGCCTGTATAGCGAAATTGTAGGTAAGGTATTCTTTGATTTCTTCTTCGGGGTTGACAATGCGTTTAATACCAAAAGATTTGAAGGCTTTGGTACGCACAGGTACTTTCATATCTGTGTCTACTGCATCTTCATCGTATTCATCTTTAGGATCTACATTTTCTGTAGAGAAGCAGTCTTTGAACTCACGCACGTTGCTATCTTCGGGCAAAGTGATATAATGATATACAATGTCGCTTACAATATTGGGTAGATCGTCTTTGGTATTGACCGTGATATTGCTTTCGTTGGCATTGGTATACAAAAAGCAAGAGTTGAAGAAGTCGTTGCCATCGTATTGCACTTTATCAAACTGTCCGCTTACATCGTGTGGAGTGAACTTTCTAACTTTGAATGCATTGAGCTCGGTAAGGGCAGCAAACCCGTTGGCATGATATGCCCCTTTGTCCCAATTGGGCAGTGGAGAATGCTCGGGGATTTGACAGTATACAATGATTTTGTAATTTAAACCTGAAGTTACATTAGGCTCATAGTGCTTGCGAGTTTGAGCAATGACATCGACCACCGAACCCGAACCTGTTCCACCGGCTAGACCAGCAAAAATATGGAAAGTGATATCGGTATTACTACTCACGTCTTTGACGTGTTGAACTTGATTTTTGAGTAGAGATTCATATTCATTGACACTGCACGAGAATAGGAATCTACCTAAACGACGCTTTTGTGCAGCTGCACCATCATCGCCTACATTGCCCACAATGTTTCGCCATATCTTTTTACTACCAATCCAACTAGAGATGCCTGGATAGTTGTCGACATTATCTAATTGATCGCTTAGCTTAGCACCACGAACATATAGAAAACTATCTTTGCCAAGTTGTGAGTTTTCTCCTAGCACTTTCCAAGTTTGATCTTTGGGATTCATCATCTCCATACTGGAGTCAACATAAACAAAACCCAAAGGCAGTTTACGTCTCTCTTCAGTTGAATTCTCTTGAAATAGTCTTTTTCTAATGGCTTTTAGGATTTTTCCACCTGTGCCACCAATGCCTATAAAGACATGGTTGTCTTTCACGTCAATCATAATGTGTATTTTATAGTTATTTTCAATATAAATCTAAATCGTCGTCGTAATTGTAATTGGGCTTTTTAGGTTGAGCTATAGCAATGATAGTTACTCCTACGGCCATGAAACCAATCATCCATAGTATGCGTCGCAAAATATAATAGTTGATAGAGCTTTTTATCTCTGTAATGACATCCAACACTACATTTCCATTAACACCATCTGGAACAACTACGCCAACTTTATTGAGGAATGGAGACAACAAAGGGTATTGTTCTGCTATATCGTTCTTTAATTCGACACTTTGCTGTATGACGGATTGAGTGCTACTCTCAACTTGACCAATCATCGAGGCTATATTGCCTCCTATACTATTGACTGTGCTTTTGACATTGATAGCACCTACCAGCATAAAACTTTGCGCAAAAATAAAAATCAACAATAGGGCGAAAATGATAAAACTAACAGGAGATAACGTGAAAGATGGAGAAAGAAGTCTTAAAATTACATATACTAAAAACACAAGTATAACTGTGAGAAGAAATCCCCACAAAATGCACGAAAATATATTTCCAAAAATTGCAAACATAATAATTCTATTAATTATGATTGTGAGTAGAAACACCAACCAATAACTTTAAAAAAATACAAACAGTCTAGTCATGGTTATTATAATGAACTAATTAGGTTTGTTGCTTATCGTGTTTTTTCATCCAAAACAGTTGATAAATGGCGCTGAATAGCTCTTTTGTGTTATAATAACATGTTTTGCAAATATAAACCATATTTAATCAATATTGTATACTATATTTTTATTACATTTGCCAATAATTATGTTAATGTTAACAAGTATATTACGATATGAGTGAAAATAACAAAAAAATGGTTGGCCAAAGATTGCACTTACTTCGAATTGAAAAGGGGTTGACGCAAGAACAGATGGGAGAAATGCTGAATATCTCGACAAGTGCGTATTGCAAAATAGAGTACGGTGATACCGACCTCACATTGACAAGAATTACTAAAATAGCTGATACTTTTGGAATGTCGGAGATGGAATTATTTGGTAAAATTACCAACAATAGCATGGGGTATGATTATCATGAATCGAGCCTTCATTCTGTAACTTACGAACGTAGTCTAATCAAACATATTGACAGTTTGAAAGAATTAGTAAAATCAAACAGCAAACTAATTGACCATTTAAGCAAACGAATTGTTGAGCTGGAAAAGAAATAGCTTACTATACAAATTTCTCTATTTAAAGCGATACCCCACTCCCAACATCAGGAAATTGGGCTCTGAAAAATCGTGAAGTGTATAGCCTACGTTGAGGTAAGCGCCACGATAAACTGCTGTCTTCAAGGATAATTGTTGATAGAAGCCTCGTCTATCGCCGTGAGAGTGGATAAAATTGTTGCCCAAACCAAGATTGATGGTAAAAATGGGCATCACAAATTCGGCACGGATAGCCATCCCCAACGAGGTGCGTCGAGCAAAGGATGTTTTTATAAATTCAAAAGTGGGTATGTTTATATCGTCTAAAGCAGTGGGTAGTTCTTCTATACGGATATTGGCACTATCATCATATACACCATCGAGCGACAAACCCACACGAAAACGATAGCCAAGATTGTACATGGGCGAGAAACTAAAACCAAAAACGGGGTAATGACCGGGGACGGCGATTAAACGATCATCGAAAGCTGCCCCTTTGCGACGCCAAGAGCCGTAGACAAGTAGATCGTAGGTGATGTGACGACGAAATGCAGGAATAGCTAGAGACTCATTATTGGATTCTTCAAATTGATTGTTGCGATTGAAATAATAGGCAACTCCTACCCGAATGCCTCCATTGTTGATGCCGGCATTCGGGTATTTAGTATTACCATTGGAGAAATGAGTAAAGGTAGCTCCGGCAATGATATCAAAATGTTGGGAGATATGGGTATTGAGGTAAATTCCGGCATTGATATAGGCATTGCGTTTAGTACCTACTCCTCCATTATTGAAATTGGTGATGATATTGTAGGGATGCCAGCCACAAGAGATTCCGAAGTTCCACTCATAGTTGAGACTCATGCGCGGGTTAAATCGGACTATCTCTGCGCCCTGAAACACATAAAAGGCAACGGGAGTGCCTAGCTCTTTATGATTGTGATAGTTATAAACCCCTACCCCTACGCCCTGATAGGGATTGCCATAGATGCGCCCCTTCTGGCTATTGGAATCGTACTGAAAGGAGTAGGCTAAGTGGAAGCCATAGGTATTGTTGATACGTTCATGGTTTTCATTTTCACCACGCAAGAAGTCGTTGGACGGAAAAACATATTCGGGACGAAAATCGGCAGAAAGGCGGTGAAGAACCGGCGAAGGAATTTTGAAGGGAATAGAATCTTGGGCACAAATAGGAAGGAAGCACAGCAGAGTAGCTGCACTTCCTAGTATAATCTGTTTAACTATTCGATTAATCAAATTCAAGATGAACAATCATTACTGATGCTGATCGCGAAGTAAATCATTCACCGTTTTCACCGGATTGAAGGTGGTTAGTGGTACTTCAACAAACACGGTGTTCCAATCGCTCATGGCGCCATTCCACAATCCGGGCAACTCAAGGGCTTTGAGCTCTTTGCCGCTTTTTGATTTGTAAGAGATGAAACCGGTAGCAGGGTCTACATATTTGTTGAGGTCGAATTTATCGCCTTTATAATTGCGCACAGCACAAACCAAGTCTACCGGATTGAAGTGTGTTCCGCCTTCGAACATGGCTTTCTTCTCTGGGTCGTTCATATCGATTTGCGAACTTTCGAGAATTTGACACGAAATAGTTCCATCGGAATTGTAAGCCAAGAATGGGCCACCACCAGGCTCACCCACATTCTTCACCATACCGCATACACGCATGGGGCGATTGAGCTTTTCTTTGAGATAGATAACCAATTCGGCATCTTCCAAGTTTTTGGTTTCGGGATTTTTGCAGAAGAGTTTCTTTTGAAGGAACTGCAAGATATCCATTACTTGCTCGTGGGTATAGTTGCCACCGTCTAGCAGCTCAAGGTATTCGAAAGCTTGTTTTTGTAGGCTCACCAATACTCCGGCAATAAGCTTTTTGTAGAGCACAGTGTCGGCCTTCAAACGATCGGGCACTACATTGTCGATATTCTTAATGAATATCACATCGGCATCGAGGTCGTTTAAGTTTTCAATCAATGCGCCATGACCACCGGGGCGGAACAAGAGTTTACCTTTGTCGTAGAAAGGGTGATTGTTCATATCGGCTGCAATGGTGTCGGTGCTGGGTTTTTGCTCAGAGAAGCTGATGGCGTAGTTCACACCATACTCTTTGGCATAGATACCGGCATTGTCTTCTACCAACGACTCGAACATAGAGCGGTGTTCGGGCGATACGGTGAAGTGTACATTTACATCTCCCTTGGCTCCTGCTGCATAAAGTGCGCCTTCTACTAGATGTTCTTCGAGTGGAGTGCGCGCTCCTTGTGGATAGTTGTGGAATAACAACAAACCTTTGGGCAATACACCATAACCTAAACCATCGGCATCGAGCAACACTGCTACTATCTTTTTGTATTCGCCTTCAAGAATGAGTTGAGGGATATTTTGGTTGAACAGACGCACACAGGCACTATTCAAATCTTTATAGAATGCAAAATGGGTAATGTTAGTAAAGAATTTCTGCTCGAAAGGTGTGGTAGGCTCAGCATAGGGAGCTTCCAAAAACTCGAACAAGTCTTTGAACATACGACTGGCAGCACCAGAGGCAGGCACAAACTTTAAGATGGTATGATCTCCGTTTTTGTACTCTTCCCAAGCGTGTAGGTAGGATTGCTGCTCGGTAGTTGCCGGCTTTAATATACCTTTATCAATAGACGCTGCCGCATATAAGCGTAAATAAGGAAAACCTGATTCGAAAGAAGCCAATTGAGCGGTTATTTGTTTTTCACTAATCCCTTTCTCAGCCAGTTGTTCTCTGTCTTGTGCTGTTAACATAATATCTTATTTTATTGATTATATGCCAAAAATACAAAATGTTATTGATTTACAAATTTAACTGAACAAAAAAATGTATCAAGACTTATCGGGGTGGTCGGGAGCGGGTTTTACAATGCCCAACTTAATGCGCCACTTAGCTATAATCTTACTATTTACGGGGTATTGCTTATCGGGGTTGAGATTGTTGATAATAAGGGCTACGATAAATAGTATCAATGCGCCCGAGAGTACGGGTGACAAGATGTACCAATAGCCCAAATGGCTGATTTTCTCGGTGCCCCCTACTGCTATCAAGGCAATAGCGCCTCCGGGCGGATGGAGGGTGCGGGTAAGCTTCATGGCAATAATGGCTAAACCACCGGCTATTGGGGCGGATAGGTATATCATATCTGGAAATATTTTATATACAGAAACGCCCACAAAGGCCGAAATGATGTGGCCACCAAATAGATTGCGAGGTTGCACCAACGGACTTTGATAGGCGGCAAAAATCAAGGTACTGGTGGCACCCATAGAGCCTATAACAAAGATGTTTTCAACATCGCTAAGAATGAAGGATTGATAAAAAGCAATGCCACCCAATGCTATGATAATACCCACAAAGGTGAGTATATCATGGCGGGGTGATACATCGAATTGGGATTTCAACCATCCTCCCCGCGGATTTAAATCGTTTTTAGAATCCATCATTCAAGGTATTATAAGTGTATATGATCGCTAATATCTTCGCTCAGTGGCATGCCCCATGTAGGTATCTTGCCGCCTAACTCATGATACATGTTTTTGAAGCTTATCTTCATAATGTAAGGTAAACGTCCCATTTGCATCACACTGATATTGCCTCCCCACCACTCGTTGGTGTGCATGTAGAAGCCTTTGTGACTACCCATATCGCCAAAACATACCACCATAGGAGAAACGGGGTCGACTTTTGAATCGGCTTTATTGGGGTTGGTGAGACGTGCCAACATCTTGGATACTACCATGGCTTCGGCATGGCCTAGAGCGCCTAGTTTGGGAACGGTGACAGCAGCGGCATCACCTACTGCAAATATTTCGGGATAATCGGGGTTGTGCATATACCAATCGGTGATAACGAAGCCTTCGGAATCGGTAAATGGTTTATTTTTCATAAATGAATGGGGCGCCCAGTTGGGGAAAACAATCTTCATTTCGGCTTCGAGACTTGTTCCGTTTTTAAACTCGATACCTTCTTTGTAGATACGTTTCACTCCAACGGTGTTTGATACATAACCATATCCCATTTTTTGAGCCATAGGAAGTAGTTTTCCCAAAATGGTCTTACCGGCATCTTCAGCTATCACTTCGCCGGGTGTAAACATGGTGATTTTGCTGGCATCACCTAGTTTCTTTTCTTTCAACCAATCGGCCATAGAGAAAGATAATTCTATTGGAGGGCCTTCGCAAGCTGCTAGAGCCGAGGGCACATTGGGCAACTTAGGGCTTTGGCCTTGGATAAAACGATCGGAGCCAATGGCAATAGGGCCACCTTTATATTCGTAGTTCAAGAATTTGCGTACTTTCTCTCCGTTGAAGGTATCGGAAAAGGTAAAGCCATAATCGGCAAAGCCTTCTATCTCATCGTAAGCCAGACGGCAGCCCAATGCAACGACCAAATAATCATATTTCATGGTTTGCGAGCAACTGCCGGCACGTTCGTTGGGCTTATAAATCACCTGTTTATTGTCCGCATCAATATCGAGCACTTCGGCCATAAAGAAGTGTGTGTTATCATCGTCAAGGTGTTTTTTGAACGAGAACAATAGGCTATCGGCCGGATTGCGATTACCAAATACTTCGATAGGAATGTTGGGAATAAAATTGATGTAATCTTTTTTATCCATTACTACTATATTTACATGATCGCTACACTCTTCGCGAATATATCGAGCAGCAGTGAGTCCGGCGAAATTACATCCTAGTATAAGCACCGTGGGTTTGTTGTCAAGCTTCTTCATGATTTAATAATTCTAGTGGGTTGGTTTATTAAAAGATAACAAAACAGCCTATAGTTAGTTCACATACAAAATATATTTACTCACTAATAATTAACTAGTTAGCAAACAATATCCGACCGATAATTGATATTGGCAAAGTTGTTATCTTCTTCGGGAGAGATAAGAAATGATTGGCTAACAGATGTATCGAGCAAGGAGCGTAGATTATACGATTTCTTCTCTATCTTTTGTTGGATAGCGCTGAGCAGCGAACGGGATATAAGAAGTGGGAAAAGCTGTATACTTTGCCTGCAATCTTTCCAGTAGGTGATTTGCACCTCTTCGTTAATGGAGAGCAACCGTTTGGCACAAGCTACTGTCATATAAGGCATATCGCAACTAATGAAAAGGTAGTACGGGGAACGGGCGTGTAGCATGGCTGAGTAAATGCCTCCCAGTGGACCTATATCGGTGATTAAATCGGGTATACACGCTACACCCAATTGCTGATAATCATCGCATTGACCACTGATAAAGACTTTGCTGCAAAGAGGTGTCAGTAGTTGGACTGCACGTGATAAGAGTGTTTGCCCCTGATGCACATAAAGGGCTTTGTTGCTACCAAAGCGTGAGCTTCTACCGCCGGCTAGCACTACTCCTATTATTTGATCTCGGGCAATCATTTACACTTTATTTGTTTGTAATGGGTGATGTGATAGTGTTGCAATAGGTCGTTGAAACGATGAAGCCGAAAGACTAGCCTCAACTCTACCCCTGCAGATAGGGCTTGCTTTATCACATTATCGAACCCTTCTCCCTGCAACTCTTGGTTGCCAATCTCGTCAATCCAAATGGGCGTATGACCGACATGGATGGCATCAATCAACCATCGAGAGGCTTCTTGAAAGGCTTTTTGCGAGAACACAAAGCGATTGTATTGCAATAAATCGGTATCCACCAGCATATCTTTGTAAGCCTTGAAACGGATGAATGGGGCTGAACTTTTATCGGGCAGGCGCACTAGATCATAGCCAATCCATTCATCTTCTTGATACACTTTTTGAGTAAGCACCCCCACACCGGCATTCTCTTCAAGATATAACTGCTCTAAAAGCGATGTCTTACCTGAACCTTTTCTACCGGTGATGATGGTAATCATAGTTTATCAATCAATGTTTTGGAAGAGTCGAACATCTTGTTGCCGCGAAACATATACATCACCGGAGCTTTTATCATGTGCATCAGTTTGGTGTATGGGAATATCATGAAGATAAAGAACCCATTGACAATGTGAAGTTTATAAATGATGTTGGCTTCTAGGATATGTTTCCATGCGTTGGGTTCGAACCATACAAGACCTTGCGCCCAGTAATCGAAAGCCAAATAATCGGCAAGTGTAGACTGGGTAGTGATGTAGGTGCTAAGCAACCCGAGCGATATTTGCACCAAGATAAGAAACACGATGAAGTAATCTTGAAAAGAGCTGGTGCTATGCACACGGCTTGAAACAAACTTGCGTATGCAAAGCAATGACAAACCAATAAAGGCAAAGAAGCCGGCACACAAACCGATGGAGATGGCAAGCATCCGTTTGGTTTCGAGCGGCATAAACCACTCAATAACGAATGGTGGTGTGAATAACCCAAACACATGACCAAAGAATACTAAGATAATGCCATAGTGAAACAACGGACTACCCCACTTGATGAGCCAGTCTTTCTCGAGGAATTGAGTAGATGTGGCATGAATCGTTTTGTTGGACACAAAGAAATGATAAAGCACACCTATCAAAAAAGCTGTGAGGGCTATATATGGCAGGTAGCCCAAGAATAAACCATTAACATAATCCATATCTATGCATATTTAGGTTGCCAATACTGTTACTTCTCTACCCATCAGCGATTGAAGAATATTGAAGATGTATTTGTAGAAAACATCTTTCTCGTTGGTGAGTTTATGAAGTTTTTCAATCACATTTTTGATATCATTTAATAGTTTTATCGTTTTACCCTCGTCGGTTTGAAACGATAAATACTCAAGAAACACGGGCAGGTAATCGGGAAGTTCATTGGTGGTTAGCTCAAAGCCATCATTGCTATATGTTTCTTTGAGATTGACCATAGCCATGCCCCGTTGGCGCGAATCTCCATAGATATGATCGAACAGATAAAGATTAATCTGTTTGGACATATCAAATACATTGACGTAATACATTTGCCACTCTTCCAATGAGAGTTTTTCGCACTCGGATAGGAAGGCATCCAGTTGTTTCAGTTCCTCCTCATTGAGATAATGATCGCAAGTAGCTTCATTGTCAATAAAAGGAATAGTATCATAAACATCCTTTTCGGGATATTCGAGTAACAAGGATAATATTTTATATGTTTTCTGCATAAAGTAAAGTAAAATGTTTATTAAGCAATATTATAAGCCGCCAAAGGCGTTCCATTCGTTGGGGTTGCCATCGGGATATTCGTAGCCACCTTCTGAGCGCAAAGCGAACATATCTTTATCATCTTTATAGGAGGTGGTAGGCACCACAAAGCGATCTTCATAGTTGGCTATGGCCAGATAGCGATACATCTCTTCGTATTGCTCGGCAGTGAGTCCTAATTCTTGCGGCACATCGGGGTTGTCTACTCCTTCTACTGTTTGCTGGCGTTTGCGTCGGCGCAAGGCTATGAGCTTTTCGAGTGCCTCAACCACTAGTTTCTCATTGCCTGCTGTGAGCATATTAGCAATATACTTGATGGGAATGCGCATATCGGCTACATTGGCCACATACACGTCAGACGATTCGGCCTTATTTATTTCTTGCAGCACTGGCGATAATGGTGGTATATACCACACCATAGGGAAGGTGCGAAACTCGGGATGAAGCGGAAAGGCTAGCTTCCACTCTTTTGTCATTTTATAGACGGGCGATTGCTTGGCTGCTTCTAGATATTCATAGGTGATGCCCTGGTTGAGTGCTTCGGCATAGACTTGTGGGTCGTTGGGATTGAGAAAGACTTCCAATTGTGCTTCGTACAAATCTTGCGGATTTTCGGTGGCAACACTAGTTGCAATCTTATCTTCATCGTAAAGCATCACCCCCAAGTAGCGGATGCGTCCTACACACGAGTGTGAACAGGTGGTAGGCAGCCCACTCTCGATAAGTGGGAAACAGAAGATACACTTCTCGGAACGCTGACGACGCCAGTTGAAATAGGTCTTTTTGAAAGGACAAGCGCTGACACACTCGCGCCAGCCACGACACTTATCTTGGTCGATAAGTACGATGCCATCTTTCTCGCGTTTGTAGATAGCCCCCGAAGGACATGCTGCCAGACATGCAGGATGCAGGCAGTGCTCACAAATGCGAGGTAGATAGTACATGAATGAGCGTTCGAACTCCTCCATTCCTTTTTGATCCATATCTTGTAGATTGGGATCGGACTTGCGATTCTTGAAAGGGCCTCCCAAATCATCTTCCCAGTTGGGACCGTATTTTATATCCATCAGCTTGCCGGTGATGAGTGAGTATGGGCGAGCAGTGGGAACGGTTTTGCACTGTTTGCTATCTCTCAGCACTGATAAGTTGAACGTAAACGGCTCGTAGTACCGGTTGATAGAGGGAAGATAAGGATTGGCAAAGAGGTCGGTGAGTATCTTAAAACGTGAACCTTGCACGAGGTCTACTTTACCTTTTTTGGCCAACTTCCATCCTCCTTTGTATCTCTTTTGGTCTTCCCAGTCGATGGGATATCCCGGACCGGGCTTAGCCTCAACATTATTAAACCAAACATACTCTACCCCTTCGCGACTGGTCCATACATTTTTGCAAGTGACCGAACAAGTGTGACACCCGATACATTTATCGAGATTCATCACCATGGCTATTTGTGCTTTAATCTTCATCATGTTACTCTTTTATGGGTTCATCGGTTTCATCACCCCATTGCACTTTATCGCACTTACGCAAAAGAACTACCTCATCGCGATTGGCACCAATGGTTCCGTAATAATTTAAACTAAAGGATAGCTGTGCATAGCCTCCAATCATGTGTGTGGGTTTGGGGCACAAGCGAGAGATGGAGTTGTGTATGCCACCACGGTTGCCAGTAGTAGGACTAAGGGGCACGTTGACCATTCGCTCTTGATTGTGATAGAAATAGACTGCTCCTTGTGGGATGCGTTGCGACACGACTGCTCTACACATGGCAGAGCCGTTGTTGTTGAGCACTTCTACCCAATCGTTGTCTTTGAGGTTGATGCTATCGGCATCTTTCTCGCTTATCCAGATGACCGGACCGCCACGACCGAGGGTGAGCATCATCAGGTTGTCGGCCCACGTAGAGTGTATGCCCCATTTATTGTGAGGTGTCATCAAATTGAGTGTCAATATATCGCCGGTGATGCCGAGACGCTCTTTGAGATTATCGACTTCTTTTTTGCACAAAGGCGGTTTGTATACCACCAGGTTCTCGCCAAAGGCCGAAATCCAAGGGTGATCTTGATAGAGAGTTTGACGGCCGCTCAAAGTGCGCCAAGGTACTAACTCAAACACATTGACATGATTGGCCGAATAGGTATTTTCATCATTTTCTACACCACTCCAGATAGGCGACACCAAGGCTCTGCGTGGCTGCTCTACCAAGTCGCGATAGCGCAGGTGTGTCTCTTCCTGACCGTCGGCCAAGTGAGTAAGTTGAAGCCCTGTTTTGCCTTCCAACGATTTCCAAGCTTTCACTCCTACCTCGCCATTGCTTTCGGGAGATAGGGTAAGGATGGTTTCTACCGCATCGATATCGCTATCAATGCGTGGTAGACCTTGGGAATCGCCTTCGTTCAGCACCACACCATTGAGTCGTTTTAAGAAATCGATCTCTTCTTGCACTTTCCAGCTAATGCCTTTGCCGCCTTCGCCCAAAGTAGACATCAATGGGCCTAAGGAAGTAAAGCGTTTGTAGGTATCGGGATAGTTGCGCTCTACGGTAACGAGGTGTCCCATATCTTTACCCGGAACGGGTATGGTATTGTTTACTTTCCAATCTTCTACATGCAAGGGCTCGGATATCTCACCGGGCGAATCGTGCAACAAGGGGGCTAACACTACATCTTGCTCTACGCCGAGATGCCCCACACAGAGTTCGGAGAACTTCTTGGACAGGTCTTTGAAGAACTGCCAATCCGACCGTGACTCCCAAACTGGATCGATGGCCTGAGAGAAGGGATGGATAAATGGGTGCATATCGGTAGAGCTGATATCGTTTTTCTCGTACCACGATGCAGCAGGCAGCACGATATCGGAATGCAAGGAAGAGGTAGTCATGCGGTAGTCTACCGTGACAACCAAATCGAGCTTGCCGGTGGTTTCTTCTTCGCGCCATTTTTCAAACTGAGGCAATGGTTGTTGCATCTGTTTAATGTCTTCGCCCAAGAGGTTGTTTTGCGTGCCAAGCAGGTGCTTCATCACATACTCCATGCCCTTGGCGCTACAACCAAAGAGATTGGCTCGCCAAATAAATAAATTACGAGGGAAGTTGACAGGGTTGTCCAAATCTTCGGAAGCCAAATACATATCGCCTGTATGCAGCTTATTGGTCACATAATCGTCTACGCTCTGACCTTGCTTTTTAGCCTCATCGGCAATAGACAAGGAGTTGACATTGAGTTGTGGGGAAACAGGCAACCAGCCCAATCGCTGCGAGCGAATGTTGCAATCGACCATCGTTAGGTCTTTCCACTTATCCTTATCGGCCAATGGAGAGAGCTGATCTTCTATATTTACCTTTTCGTATCGCCATTGGTCGCTATGCATATAGAAATAGCTGGTAGAGTTCATCTGTCGAGGCGGACGACACCAGTCGGTAGCAAAAGCCAAGACACTCCACCCTACTTGCGGACGCACTTTCTCTTGCCCCACATAGTGAGCCCAGCCACCGCCCGACTTGCCCACTGTGCCACAAAGCACCAGCAGATTGATAGCGGAGCGATAGGTCATGTCGGTATTGTACCACTGATTGACCCCTGCACCGATTATAATCATCGATTTACCTTCTGTCTTAGCCGCATTGTCGGCAAACTGACGGGCCACGGTGATAATTTGATTGGCAGGTACACCTGTAATCTGCTCTTGCCAAGCCGGGGTGTAAGGGATGTTATCGGAATAATCTTTAGCAACATTATCATCGCCCAAACCACGGTCTATTCCATAATTGGCCACTAAGAGGTCGAAAGCTGTAGTGCAGTATATATCGCCCTCTTTGGTAGTACATTTTATTACAGGTACTTTTCGCTGCTGGATGTTGCCATGATTGGAGGCGCTGTAGTATGGATTCTTATAATCTTCACCACCGAAATAAGGGAATGCTACATCTAGCAATTCCTCTCTTTTATCGATAACAGATAGAAGTGGCGTATAAGCATCGCCGGTGCGTACATCTTGCCATTTCAGATTCCATTTGCCACTATTGTCCCAGCGTGAGCCCATGGCACCATTGGGCACTACCATCTTGCCGGTAGCCTCATCGAGCAACACGAGATGCCAGTCGGCATGATCGGCTACCCCTAGTTGGTCGGCAAAATCGGATGTACGAAGCATCATGCCACTTTTATAATAACCATCGGGAGTCTTTTCGAGCTTCACCAAATAAGGCAAATCGGTATATTGTTTGACGTAATTGTCGAAGTAAGGTGTTTTGTTTTTGATGTAAAACTCATTGATGATAACATGCCCCATAGCCATGCCCAAAGCCGAGTCTGTGCCCTGCTTGGGTGCAATCCATGTATCGGCAAACTTGGTAGCAGCACTATAATCGGGAGAGATAACTACCACCTTGGTACCTTTGTATCTTACTTGGGTAAGAAAGGGTGAGTCGGGCGTACGAGTGATGGGTACATTAGAGCCCCATAGCATAAGATAAGAGGAGTTATACCAATCGGCACTTTCGGGCACATCAGTCTGCTCGCCCCACGTTTGTGGCGACGAAGGAGGTAGGTCGCAGTAAAAATCATAGAAGCTCAAGCAAGTTCCACCCAAAAGACTGAGATAGCGAGTGCCCGATGCATAAGAGACCATAGAGAAGGCAGGTATTGGCGTGAATCCCACCACTCGGTCGGGCCCATAGGTCTTGATGGTGTAGATATTGGCAGCAGCAATCATCTCCAAAGCCTCATCCCAAGGCACACGAATAAAGCCACCCAATCCTCTTCTGCTCTTATACAAAACAGATTGAGATTTATCATCCATCACCGATTGCCAAGCTTTTACGGGGTCGGTGTTTTGAGACTTAGCGTCACGATAAGCACGTAGCAACTCATAGCGAACCATGGGGTGCTTTACCCTACCCGAATTGTATAGATACCACGAGTAGCTTGCACCACGTGGACAGCCTCGCGGTTCGTGATTGGGCAGTCCCGGATGGTTACGGGGATAATCGGTTTCTTGCAACTCCCAAGTCACAATGCCTTTCTTTACAAAGATTTTCCACGAGCACGAACCTGTACAGTTCACGCCATGTGTAGAACGCACCTCTTTGTCGTGTTCCCAACGAAAACGATAAAAGTTCTCCGAAGGTCGTTTATCGTTTAAGTCATTCTTACTTACATTTTGTTCTCCAGTTTCTTTCTGAACGAAATAACGAGATTTATTAAAAACGGATTTCATAAGCTAGTACCGTTAGTTATTATTACATAGTATTTTAGATTGCAGGTTTAAAAGGCTCTTTCAGGTTGTAGATTTTGGAGTTGCTTTCATAAAGAGCATCAATATAAACAAGCAGACGATGGCAAGAATTAGATAAATGCCAAAGCCCCAAGCATAGCCATCGTGCCCCATATGAGAAGCAATCATTCCCATAAGAGGAGGAAAGGCAAATCCACCAAATGCGCCAATGCCACCAATCCATCCAGAAGCACCTCCTACGGCCTTAGGGATATAGATAGGAACCATCTTGAATACAGCTGTATTGTTGATGCCCATAGCAATGGCAAGTATGATAGTGAAGATGAGCGACAAAGCAAAACTACGACTCAGCATCATGCCTATAGCACCTATAGCTATCAGTATCATGGAGGTGTAGCAAAGTTTGCGCCCACCAAACTTATCGGCAAAGGGACCAGTTCCGGCACGTATTAACGCCGAGAACATAGAGAAACATGCAGTGAGTAGTCCACATTGGATATCGCCAAGGCCATAAAACTCGCGCCAGAAACTAGGATACCACACGGTGAGGGCTAAGAAACCGCCAAAGGTGACGAAGTAAAGGATGGTGAGCAACCAGGTGCCCGGTATTTTGGCGGATGTAGCCAAACTCTTCTTTACCGAACCTGTAGGAAATAACTCTTGTCCTTGAGTGAGTGCCTGAGTCTTTGCTTCGTCATCTGATAGGCCTTTTTTCTTTAACTGAAAATAGGGAGCATTGCGGGCAAAGAGGATATAAATAAGCGTACCTATCAATAAGAAGACGGTCCACCCAACATAGGCATAGCCTAAACCAATAGCAGCAATAACAATAGGGAGTAATAAGGCAAACAGCCCCGGTGCTAATGTACCAATGCCACCAAACATACCAGTAGCATATCCTTGCTTCTTGGATGGAAACCAATAGGAAGCCTGACTAATACCCACCGAGAAGGTAGCTACACCACAACCGGCTAATAGCCCCAAGAATAATATGAGCGGGAAAGTTCCATCCATATTATCGGGATAATTGGCATTGACAAGCCACATCAACCCTCCTACACCTATCACAGAAAGTATAAGAAGGATAGCGAATGGTTTTTTACCTCCGGTGGTATCTACCCAAGCGCCAAATGGGATGCGTAGCAATGAGCCCGATAAAGAGGGAATGGCTACAAGAAGACCGATGGTGGCAGGATCGAGTTTCATCACATCGCCAAACTTGTGCGCTGTGGGACCAAACAGAGATACAGACGCCATGCCAAAGAAAAAGCCTAGGGTAGCAATCCACAATCCCGAAACTGAGTTGCCTTTAATTTTTAGGGGATTCATGTTGTTTATTTATTAGTGATATCACTATATTATATAACCCTATGCAATACTAAAAAGTTCATCATTTCCTGGTCACGGATTAGGTATATTCATCACCCAACATCCTCTATGTCAAATAGTTTCTTAAAGTCTAGTTGTAACACAAGCATTGCTCTTTGAAACTTTGATAAATCATCGGGTAGATTCTGATTGACATACTCTCTATTATGATCGGAGGAAGAGATGAGCCACCCCTTACCGTCTTTATTCACAATTCTATATTCCATCTTATCTCCCGGTTCTAAAATAAGCTGACGCCGACCGGGAGTAAAGCCAGTGACAAACATCAGACCATCCAACACGCAGTTTGGCTGCTGTGCCATAAGCCTATAATCATAAGGATCCTGTTTATTATCATAAATCATCTTCATCACTTCTGCTCCACACAACACGCCCATAGCAATACCGGGGCAGATATGCCCATGCAACTGTCCGGCTTTATAAAGCAAATCTTCGCGATTGGTAGAGTTGATGCATCGCTCAATATCAATGCGAGGATTCTGAGCTAGAATAGATTTATGCACCGTTTCGATATCATATTTTGAAGTGTCGCAATGTTTAATATCAAGCACCGGTGTATCATTGATAGCATCGAGTCCGCTGACATACAAATGGTTTCCTTCAACCTTGATTAGCTTCACTGTAGTAACCCCAATATGATTGGGACGAGAGGGAATACGAGTAGCAAATACGCCTACGCCTTGTGTAGACTTGGTATTGACAATTAATTTCTCTTCGGCATTGCAATGAAAATAGTAAACTATATCTAGATATTCACAAGAGGATATATCTTTCAATCCCAATGCGTAGTGTGAATCTATCTCTATCACACTAACTTGCTCTTTGATGATGCCAGGAGCTATTGGTTCAACAATTGAGTTCTTTACCACTCCGATAGATTTCATTTCAATTTTCATACTACAATCCTTATAATTTACGATCTAATATTATTTTTTCTCTGCGGTAGAATATAGGTTTGATTATCGTGATTGACAATCTTTACCGTTGTACCAAATAAGTCATCGATATTATCTTTAGTGAAGATTTCTTTTCCTCCTGAAGCGAAAAGAGAGCCATTGGATAGCATGATTGCCTTGTTGCAATATTGAAGAGCCAAATTAATATCGTGCATAGTGACTATAATAATTAACCCCTCATTGGCAAGTGTAGCTAAGTTCTCTAGAATCTCAGACTGATGAAATAGATCGAGATTGGCAGTGGGCTCATCGAGCAAAAGAATATCAGGTTGTTGCGCTAAGGCCCTTGCCAGATAAACACGCTGTTTTTGTCCTCCGCTAAGGGTATTAATATCGCGCATGGCCAAGGATGATAAATCAAATCGTTGCAAAAGCTCTGTCACAATTTGTATATCTTGAGCTGTTATCCCCCACTCTATATATGGTTTTCGCCCTAACATCACTGTATCAAACACACTATTTGGCATTGTATATTCATCTTTTTGTGGCACATAAGCCATTTTCCTAGACAGAGTGCGGGGCGATATTTGTTTAATATCCTCTCCATCGAGTTGTATCAACCCTTGTTTGTATTTTAAAATCCTATCGAGACATTTCAATAGAGTACTCTTTCCCGATCCGTTGGGCCCTACAATGACCATAAAATCGCCATTGCTAAGTGTAAAAGAGACATTGCTTAAAGCTATTGTCTGTTTATAACTGTAGGAAAGATTATTAATAGTAAGTCTCATTCTTTTTTTTATTTAATAATAGAATAAGAAAAAATGGAGCGCCTACAATGGAGGTAATAATACCAACCGGCAAAGTGATAGGTGAAAGTATAGTACGCCCAATAGTATCGCACAATAGTAAGAAAGTAGACCCTACGAGAGCCGAACCAATGATGAGAAATTCTTCATTATTGCCTATGCACTTTCTGACTATATGTGGAACTACCAACCCTATAAATGCGATAACACCAAAAAATGAAACAGCCACAGAGGTACATATTGTGGTAAGTATCAGACCAATGATACGTGTTTTATCGGGGTTAACTCCAATACTACTAGCATATTCATCGCCTGCACTTACGGCACGATAGTTCCATCGAAAATAATAAAGGCAGATAGATATGGGCAGCAACACCACAAATATGAGCAAAAGATCGGGCCAATCTACATGACTCAAATCTCCAAATGTCCAAAAAACGATGGAGGCCAATTGAGACGAACTAGCAATATATTGAATGCCACTCAAAGCGGCTGCAAAAATAGAACTGATGATAATACCTGAAAGAATGATGGTGTGAGAGTCGCGACTCAATGATTTCATAATAAGTAAAATAATAAACAGAGCTAGAAGGCTAAAAGCAAAAGCGCTCAATGTGACGGCATAAGGATTGACCACAGTAATGAAATCGCCCGATTGAGGCACTTGAACAGCAAAACTACCAAAGACAATAGCAACAGAGGCTCCGAAAGCAGCCGCATTGGATATACCTAATGTATAGGGCGAAGCAAGCGGATTCTTTAGAATGATTTGCATGATGCTACCCGAAAGAGCTAATGCCCATCCACAAAGCAGGGCTGCCACTATTCTAGGCATTCTCATGTTTATAATAATCTGTATGGCTTCATCACTGGCTTTGCCTACCATCAATGCATACACATCACTATACCCAATAGCCGTACTACCCAGGCATAGCGAAAAGCAGATTGTTAGAAAAAGAATCAGTATTGTGACATAAATAAAATAGAATTTCCTTTTTCTGCTTTGCTTATATAATATATCAACTTCTTTGTTCATACATGCTTTATACTAGAGTACAAATTACTCATTAAGAGAATGCCACTCTGTTTTATTAATATTTTTTGATTGATAATCCAATTGTTGGTATTTACTCCACTCATTACACAATTCATCGTATATGGGTTTTCCATAGAACATTGTAAAGAGCTCATTTCCTTTATTGCGCATGGAAACATCTTTAAACTTACTGGGATAGATACATTTTGCCATATACCAAGCATTGAGCAATAACACGTCATAGTTGTGATGATAACCATTATAAGGCCATACCACATAGATATCGCTATTTCTATATGCTTTTAAGAGATTGTTCAACTGAGGTTTGTTCTTAAAGCATTCATCGGCTTTTGCTACTCCACCACGATCCACAAATATGAAATCGGGGTTCCATTTAATAATCTGTTCATAATCAATAAATGTGCCGGTGATAGGCGATACAATGGATGAATCTATTTCGGAAGCAACATTATGAACGTTGATAAATTGCAACGATGAGTAGTAAGGATCGGTAGCAGTGAGATCTCTTTCTCCTTTATAAGTGATGGCTCCAATATAGGCATTCACTTTATCTAAGCCAGAAGTCATAGTATTCAACTCTATCTTTTCATTATTGATATAAGAAAGAAGAGTATCTACTTGCTGAGTTGTGCCCAATACATTACCTATAATGCCCATTGATTTACAGAATTTCCAATAATTGCTTCCAAAGTCGCCACCTTCTATAACAATTACCGGAATGTTCAATTTGGCTTGAAGCGCATCAGCAGCTTCGGCTGTAGTGGTCGACATAAATATCACATCGGGATGATTGGAATAAATCAATTCATTATCTCCACCAAAGCGCGGACCGATAACCTCTTTTTCTAACAGCTCGGGATAAGCTATGGTATGAATAAATTTGAGCTTCCCTTTTTCCGTATCTTCTATGCCCGAAATATGATTAATACCTCCCGCCATTATTACAAGTTTGATACACCCGGGACGTATACAAACTACTCTAGCAACGGTATCGGGCACTTGCACGGTGCGATTAGTAAAATCAATAATGGTTCGTGAGTTGTTATCAATGCTTGTATTATGCTTATTACTACAAAAGCATAATAAAATCGAAGAGATGATTATAGTAATTGATTGTATGAATTTCATCGGTTCTTATTTAATATATTAAACAAATTTAAATATTAATTCAGAGCAAAGGATAGGGTAAATTTAATATTTATTATGAAACAATGAAACACTATGGGTTATTTGTACAACAACAAAGTATCATTTAGATACAAAATGACTACTTATATCAGCATAATATCAAAATAAAAACTTATTTTTACAGCTGAATAATTCATTAAAAATTCTATTTTAATAATGGATAAAATCGCATTTATAACAGAGGCAGAGAAAGAAGAATTCTTTGCCCTATACAAACAACTATACCAACTTGCGGGAGACAGTGTAACGACTGATAACATCCGTAATTTGAAAAAATACCTCACTGCCGGTGTAAATGACAAAAAGTTGATACGCAACAATTTTGGCATGAATCCTATAATTAGAGATTTGCGAACGGCCCTTGTAGTGGCCGATGAAATAGGCATGAAAGGCTCGGGCCTAACGGGCATCATGCTTCATGCTATAGTAAAATCGGGGGTGCTGACAGTAGAACAAGTGAAGAGTGAATTTGGTGAAGATGTGGCAAATATCATCAAAGGGCTGGTAAAAACAAGTGAGCTCTATGCCAAAAGTCCGGCTATTGAATCGGAGAATTTCCGCAATTTGCTTCTATCATTTGCAGAAGATATGCGAGTGATCTTAATCATGATTGCCGATCGTGTGAGCTTGATGAGACATATCAAAAACACCGATAAAGAGGAAGACAGACTAAAAGTGGCCAATGAAGCGGCTTATCTATATGCTCCGCTTGCTCATAAGTTAGGATTATACAAGCTGAAATCGGAGTTGGAAGATTTATCATTGAAGTATCTTCGCAAGGATATGTACTATCTTATCAAAGATAAGTTGAACGAAACGAAGGCTTCGCGCGATAAATATATTGCCTCTTTTATTGAACCGATACAAAAAAAGGTGGCAGCAGCAGGATTGACTTTCGACATCAAAGGACGCACAAAGTCTATCCATTCGATATGGAACAAGATGCAAAAGCAAAAAACGGCTTTTGAAAACATCTACGACCTGTTTGCTATCCGCATCATCATCGACTCTGACGATGATAAAGAGAAACAAGAGTGCTGGCAGGCCTACTCCATCGTGACGGATATGTATCAGCCCAACCCTAAGCGCTTGCGCGACTGGCTTTCTATCCCAAAAAGTAATGGATACGAATCGCTACATATTACTGTGATGGGCCCTGAAGGAAAATGGGTAGAGGTGCAAATCAGAACGCGACGCATGGACGACATTGCCGAACGTGGACTGGCTGCTCACTGGCGTTACAAAGGTGTAAAGGGCGAAAGCGGGCTAGACGAATGGTTGACATCTGTACGCGAAGCACTAGAGAACTCAGACAGTGATTCACTACAAGTGATGGATCAGTTTAAGATGGACTTGTATGAGGATGAGGTGTTTGTGTTTACTCCTAAGGGTGATTTATTTAAGCTACCCAAAGGGGCAACTGTGCTCGATTTTGCATTTCATATACATAGCAAACTGGGCAGCAAGTGTATTGGAGCCAGAGTAAATGGCAAGAATGTACAGCTAAAACAGAAACTGAATAGTGGTGACCAGGTGGAGATTATGACTTCGAACACACAATCGCCAAAGCGCGACTGGTTGAAGATTGTGACTACCTCTAAGGCTCGCAACAAGATACGTCAGGCATTGAAAGAGATGGCAGCTACGCAACTCGATTTTGCCAAAGAGACATTGGAACGCAAGTTCAAAAATCGTAAGATTGATTATGATGAAGGGGTAATGATGCGCATGATAAAACGCCTGGGCTATAAAGTGGTGACGGAGTTTTATCAAGCTATTGCTGAAGAGACACTCGACGTAAATGATGTATTAGAGAAATATCTGGAGCAGAAGAAGCGTGAAACTGACAGTCATGAAGAGGTTGTTTATCGTAGTGCAGAAGGCTACAACCTACAACCCCAAAAGGAAGAAACCAACAATAGCAAAGAGGATGTTCTAGTGATAGATCAAAACTTAAAAGGAATAGATTTTAAACTAGCTAAATGTTGTAATCCTATTTATGGAGACGATGTGTTTGGGTTTGTCACTGTTTCGGGAGGTATCAAGATACACCGCAACGATTGCCCCAATGCCGATCAAATGCGCGACCGATTTGGGTATCGATTTGTAAAGGCTAAATGGGCCGGCAAGTCTCAAGGCACGCAATACCCCATAACATTAAGGGTGGTGGGCCACGACGATATAGGTATTGTAACCAATATCACATCCATTATATCAAAAGAAAACGATATTTCATTGAGAGCTATAGGCATAGACTCGAATGATGGGTTATTCTCGGGAACACTTACTATCATGGTGGGTGATACAGGGCGATTAGAGGCTTTGATAAAAAAGCTGCGCACAGTGAAGGGTGTGAAACAAGTAAGTAGAACTTAATCATGGTGCAACAAAAGAGAGAACCGTTTAGCTTGAAGAAGAGAGCCAAAAGCTTTGTATACGCTGCAAGAGGCATCAGGTGGCTATTTGCCGAACATAATGCTTGGATACATCTTGTAGCAGCCATTCTGGTGGTGATAGCCGGGTTTCTATTCGGCATCACTCACACTGAATGGATGATAATATGTATCTGCATTGGGTCGGTATTTGCTGCAGAGGCTTTCAATACAGCCATTGAAAAACTATCGGATGTGGTATCGCCCCAATGGAATAATAAAATTGGAAAAGTAAAAGACCTAGCAGCAGGGGCTGTTTTGATAACGGCCATCACAGCTGCAATTGTGGGATTGATAATTTTTATCCCATACCTTTGTTAACAAACTAATCTACTATAAATATACAAATACTATGAAACATAATTTAATCGCATTTTTTACATTTAGCACATTCCTGTTTTTCTCTTGCTCTTCTCCCAACAAAGCTGAGCATGAATATTTATTCTACACATCGCCGGCCGAACAATGGGAAGAAACACTCCCTCTGGGAAATGGTCGCCTAGGCATGATGCCCGATGGTGGTGTAGAACACGAGACCATTGTATTGAACGAAATTAGTATGTGGAGCGGTTCGGTGGCCGATTATAGAAACGAAGAAGCTGCAAACTGTCTACCCATTATTCAAGAGCTATTATTTGAAGGAAAGAATAGAGAGGCTCAAGAAATGATGTACAAAAGCTTTGTGCCTAAGAAACCGGAGAAAGGGGGAACGTATGGATTGTATCAGATGCTAGCCGATTTGAATATAGACTATCTATATAGCAACAGCGATACTATAAACGACTATAAAAGAGCTTTAGATTTATCTACTTCGGTGGCTTACACCAGGCTTTCGCGCGGAGAGCAACAGTATGAACGAAAGTATTTTGCCTCGCGCGATAAGGATGTATTGGTTATAAAACTAACCAGCAATCTTCCACATCACATTAGCTTGAAGATAGGCATGACACGACCCACAGAAAACGGAGATATACATCAAGCTACTGTTAACCAAACAGGGATATTAGAACTCACCGGTGTGTTGGATAGTGGTAAGGAAGGCATCGACGGAATAGCCTATGCTGCATGTGCTGAAGTAAAAGCCCTTGGCAGAAAAGCAGTAAGAACCATTAATAATGATGAGATTATTGTAGAGAATGCCAAAGAAGTGTGGATTGTGGTCTCGGCTGCTACTTCGTTTTTTGAGAAAAACAACTACTTGCAACGTGCACACGAATTACTGGCAGCTGCTATCAACGACGACTTGAATGTGACTGAAAAAGAGAGTATCAAGAGTTATCAAGCACTCTATGATAGAGCAGGTATTAAAATAGAAGGCAATCCTGAATTAAAAAAAATTCCGACAGATGAAAGGATATTGAGATTTCAACAAGAGGAGGATCCTTCGCTGGCTTCATTGTATTACAACTATGGTCGCTATCTATTGATTAGTTCTACTCGTCCAGGCTCTCTCCCACCCAACCTACAAGGATTGTGGGCTAATGATATTCAAACACCTTGGAATGGAGATTATCATACCAATATCAATGTGCAAATGAATCACTGGCCGGTGGAGCAAGGCAATCTTTCGGAACTTCACCTGCCGCTAGTAGAGCTTACTAAAGGATTGGTAGAGAGTGGCCAAGAAACAGCTAAGGCCTTTTATGGTGATAATGCCAAAGGCTGGGTGGCACACATGATGACCAACGTGTGGCAATATACTGCACCGGGCGAACATCCATCGTGGGGAGCTACCAATACGGGTGGTGCATGGCTATGTGCACATCTTTGGGAGCATTATCTGTACACACAAGATAAAGCTTACTTAGAAGATATTTATCCTACATTGAAAGGCGCTTCAGAGTTTTTCTTATCTACTATGGTAGAAGAGCCTAAGCATGGCTGGTTGGTAACTGCACCAACATCATCGCCCGAAAACACATTCTTTGTTGGCGACGACCGCACTCCTATCAGTGTATGTATGGCTCCAACTATGGATAACCAATTGGTGAGAGAGCTTTACAGCAATGTGATAGAGGCATCTAAAATACTAAATATAGATAATGACTACAGTGAGCAATTAGCATCGGCTTTGTCTAAACTACCACCAAATCAAATAAGCGATAAAGGGTATTTGATGGAGTGGCTGGAAGATTACGAAGAAGCTGAGCCTCAACATCGTCATGTATCTCATCTATATGGATTGCACCCAAGCAATCAAATATCTACCACACTTACTCCAGAGCTAGCCGAAGCTTGCAAGGAAACACTAGAACGAAGAGGTGATGGTGGTACAGGATGGAGTCGTGCATGGAAAATAAACTTCTGGGCCAGACTGGGAGATGGCAATAGAGCTTATAGCTTATTCAAAAGTTTAATGGTTCCGGCTTATACTCCCGAGAATCCAAGACAACATGGAAGTGGCACATTCCCTAATCTATTCTGTTCGCATCCGCCTTTTCAGATAGATGGCAACTGGGGAGGCACAGCAGGTATTGGTGAGATGCTATTGCAAAGTCAAGATGGATTTATTAATCTTTTGCCTGCTCTACCCGATGCATGGTCTAGCGGAAGTTTCTACGGATTGAAAGTGCGTGGTGGTGCAACGGTTGGCTTGGCATGGGAGAATGGTAAACCACTGAATGCAACAATCAAAGCAATGCATCCAGGAGTTTATAAATTCAAGAATCCTACACCAAATGGTGCGATAAAAGTAATCAGCAAAGGGAAGATTGAGACGACTAATGCAGATTATTTTGAAGTTACATTAGGCAAAGACGAAACAGCAACTATCAGCTTCTTATAAGCTGATAGTTATCTGACACGTTTGCTTTTAAAATAGGGATAAGTTATCAGAAGGAAAAACACAAATGCCACCAATGAAGCTATTGAAGCATAAAGTGGTAGTGCATCAATCTGATTATTGGCTTGCAAATGGCAAGCCAAAGCAATGCCCGATGATATGCCAATGCTCCACGCAAGAAAATGAGAAGTATTGGCAGTGCCTCGCTGACAATGATGAGATAGTTTCACAAACACCAACAGAAACTCCGGAGCTACCAATCCCAAACCTAAACCCAACAATAATGGAGGGAATGCAGACAAGGCAATCTCGTGAAACAAAGTGGCGAATATGATAAAAATAAGCCCTACGGAGATAGCTAAAAAAGATTTATCATTTGTAAAAAACAACCTATATAGTATCAAAGCCAAAGGGAATCCGAGCACTACGAATGCAAAGAATGGCAGTTCATAGCCTAAAAATATCACCCCACAAGTGTAGTGATGAAAGATAGGAACAAACAATCCTGGAATGAAAGCTATAATCATTAAGTTGATAGCAGGCACCCACGCACGCAGCAATAAGAAGCGATCGGTAGAACATAAAGAAGTAACTATTGGCGCTCTAAATGGCACATATAGTGTAAATAAGAATAGATTTCCTAAAAGACCTGCAACCACAGATACAATTAGAAAAATCTCAAAGCTATACCATTGATATAGCCACACCCCTAAAGCCACACCAGACAACATACCCAGTCGCACCATCCACGAGAAGGTGAGATTGCCATAGCTACGTTTATTGGTATGTGTGATATCTATTGCAAGAGTAACACCGGCCATAGTAGCCAACCCTACAAACATGCCTTGCACAGCACAAAGTGCCAAAAGCATCGAGTAATTATCCACAAAATAGTAGCCAATTGTAGCACCAATCAAACCCAAAGAAGAGAGGATACATACATGTTTTCGCTTGTAAGCATCGACTATATAGGCTGAGAAAGGACCTACAACCAACATCCCCGCCGTAAGCACCAGAAACAACTTTCCGGTATCGGCTATAGATAGGCCCAATCGCTGCGACATCTCCAAAGGGATGACAGGAAAGAGCATATACAAAGAGATGAATAACAACAAATTAGCAATACAAACCCGCATAAATTGAGCCGTACACAAACGGTTTGCCATAAATATTCATTAATACTGTTCTTTCTCGTTAGGGAAATAGCAGTTTTTTACATCAGATACATAGCGGCTAAGAGCATCAGTCATCACTGAGTGCAAATCGGCATAACGGCGCAAGAAGCGAGGACGGAATCCATGATTCATACCAAGCATATCTTGAACAACCAATACTTGACCATCTACATCACCACCAGCACCAATACCTATCACAGGTATAGTTAATTCGCTAGACACACGAGCCGCCAAGGTAGCAGGAATCTTTTCCAACACAATAGCAAAGCAACCTGCTTCTTCAAGCAGTTTAGCATCTTTAATTAGTTTTTCGGCCTCAGCATCATCTTTGGCACGCACAGTGTATGTGCCATATTTATTGATAGATTGTGGCATAAGACCCAAGTGTCCCATCACAGGAATACCGGCACTCAGGATACGTTTTACAGTATCAATAATTTCTTCACCGCCTTCTAGCTTCAAAGCATCGGCATGGCTCTCTTTCATGATACGAATAGCAGAAGCAAGCCCTTCTAACTCATTACCTTGGTAAGAGCCAAACGGCATATCTACTACCACCATGGCACGTTTTACTCCACGCACAACCGATTTACCATGATAAATCATTTGGTCGAGTGTGATAGGAAGAGTAGTTACGTTACCCGCCATCACGTTAGATGCAGAGTCGCCCACTAAAATTACATCCATTCCGGCACCATCTACAATTTGTGCCATTGTATAATCGTATGCAGTTAGCATTGAGATTTTTTCACCACGTTGCTTCATCTCTATAAGACGATGCGTTGTCACTTTTCTTGTATCATCTGATATATAACCAGCCATA
>CAMTOV010000011.1 GCA_947074235.1 uncultured Bacteroides sp.
GCACAATGGGCAATGGATTATGCCCTAAAGAATGGTTGTCAGCAAGCAAAGGTTAGCATAGACTCAGGCTCTAGTAGCTCCTTTGAGCTGAGAGATGGCAAAATGGATCGCTTGCAACAAGCATCAGAAAACGGATTGGCTATTTATCTGTATGTAGATGGTCGCTATGGATCGTACAACACCAACCGTTTGAATAAAGCTGAATTGGAAACATTCATCAAAAACGGCATTGAAGCTACTCGCTATTTAGCAAAAGATGAGGCACGCAAATTGCCTAATGAATCGAAATACTACAAAGGTGGAAAGCCCGATTTGCAATTGATGGATAAGAGTTCTTCTTCTATCAGTCCTGACGATAAAATAGCACTTGCTAAGGCATCAGCAAATGAAATATTGGGTACAGATCCACGCATTATCTCTGTAAACTCTTCGTTTAGAGATGGAATTAGCTTTGGATATCGCATCACCAGCAATGGTTTTGAAGGTGACACACAAAGAAGCTGGAACTCATTATACACGGGTGTATCCATAAAGGGAGAAGGTGAAGCACGTCCTTCAGCAGGATGGGGCGAATCATCAATCTATTTTGACAAGTTAGTAAAAGATAATCTTGGTAAGATTGCTTTAGAGCGTGCTTTGGCTAAAATTGGGCAAAAGAAGATTCAATCGGGGAAATACACCATGGTAATTGAACCATCAGTATCAACTCAACTACTTCGTCCACTAATTAGTGCTATATACGGTTCGTCACTACAACAAAAGAACTCCTTCTTATTGAATAAGCTTAACGAGCAAGTAGTTGCTAGCAACATGACCTTGATGGATGAGCCTCATCTAGTACAATCATCTGGCGCTCGCTATTTTGATGGTGAAGGAGTTGCAACCTCTCGCCGTGCCATCTTCGATAAGGGAGTTTTGAATACTTATTATATAGATACTTACAATGCCAACAAAATGGGTTGCGAATCGACAATTGATTCTCCATCTTTGCTTGTTATGAACATGGGCGACAAAGATTGCAAAGCACTTATTAAAGATGTAGCCAATGGTATCTTAGTAACGGGTTTCAACGGTGGTAACTGCAATAGTACATCGGGCGACTTCTCATATGGAATAGAAGGTTTTCTTATTGAAAATGGGATCTTAACACAACCAATCTCCGAGATGAATGTAACTGGCAATATGTTATCTTTGTGGTCATCGCTTTCAGCAACGGGCAACGATCCACGATTGACGTCTTCTTGGAGAATACCAACATTGGTATTTGAAGAAGTTAACTTCAGCGGATTATAGTAATAAACCCAACATAAAGAAAAATGCCCCGAAGAGTAAAACCTCTTCGGGGCATTTCCTTATTATACTTATCGCATGCTTATTTTTCGCATTTTTCGCAGCTAAAGATTTTCCAAACACCAGCAGCAATAGCACCACCAATCATAGGAGCTACGATAAACACCCATAGTTGAGCTAAATTAGAACCACCTGCAAACAATGCAGGGCCTAAGCTACGAGCAGGATTAACAGAAGTACCAGTCAATGGAATACATACAATGTGTACCAATACTAAAGACAAACCGATTGCTAAACCAGCCAAGTTTCCAGCACCTTTTTTAGAGTCTGTAGAACCTAATACCACTAATACGAAGATAAATGTAAATACTACCTCAGCAATCAATGCTTGAACTAGTTGACCTTCTCCAAAACCATTAGCTCCAGTTGCAGTAGATGGTCCGTAAGAACCTGTAGAAGTAAGAGCATAAATAATAGCAGAACCTACAATTGCACCAATACATTGAGCAACCATATAGCCAATAGCTTCAGAACCTTTCATTCTCTTAGACAACCACACACCCAATGTAATAGCTGGATTGATATGACATCCAGAAATATTACCAATAGTATAAGCCATTGCAATTACAGAAAGACCAAAAGCGAACGCAACAGCAAGAACTTGAGCAGATCCCGATTCACATCCAAAAAATACGGCGCTACCGCATCCCATTAATACAAGCACCATTGTTCCTAGTGCTTCAGCAAATAATTTCTTCATTTTTTATTTTACTTTAAAAATTCATATTACATAGTAGTACTATACTATGTTTTACTGTTTGTATTGTTAATTATATTTTAATCAATTAACATAAAGCTAAACTTCATTATTAATCGAATAAACATAATATCTGTGCAATAATCATAATTTTTATTGACATATGCAAATTATACGTCAATTATTTAGCATATCAAAAAGAAAATGCTGAAGGATAGTCTTTACTATAAGTATACTATTATAGCAAAAAAACAATCCTTCAGCATGGAGAATTTGAATATCTTACAGGATATACTTCAAACGCTTAAAATGCTGACATATAGGAATAAGCTGCGATTATTTACTGATCAGTTTTCTTCTTATTTCAAATTTATTAATTTGTACGCCTTGCGATGGTAACCATACTTTTAATGTATGTTTCTTACCACGTAGAGCTTTTACCTTGAAATCAGCCTTAACAGTATTTATTAATTTATTTTTAATAGTAATTTCTTCTGTATCCAACAAATCCATCCCAACAATAACAATTGGATCATCTGGAGTATTGCTTTTATCAAGAGTATAATATACTGTTACCTCATAAGTACCACCCGACAATTTGCTAGATAATGAATATTCTGCATAAGGTGCTAACGCTTTTTTATTGGCCGACTCTCCTTTTTTATTGTATGATGAGCTTTTACCTTGAATGTAAGTTTTGCTTTTGTTGGTGCCTTTCTCAATGAAACGAGAGCTTTTATAAGCATCTGCAGATACTGATACTCTCATGTTATCCATTGAGTGAGTATCTTGTGCGAACAAAGAGGTAGATGTGAAAGAGATAATTAGAGATAATAAAAATAATACTTTCTTCATGTGTTTAGGATTAATATTTTACTTTAAATTCATTACAAATTTAGCAACATATTATCAAAGAGTTCTTATTGCAAGAAACTATTTAACAACACTAAACATCCAATAAGATTTTAAAATTCTTTGTCGCTAGATATATCAATAATTATTTATTATCGCACTCTTTCGTATCTGCTTCCAGCTCTTTGATTTCTTTATTAAGAAATACAGAAAGAACAGTTCTAACCACAACAATACCTCCCAAAATAATCAATTCGGTCATGGTTGGTTCTAATACTGTCTTTAATATATCAGAAGCAATAAGAAATTCCAAACCAAGCAATAAATATGTGCCAAACACCGAACGTAGTTTGCGTATGTTTGTAGTACTATAGCCACCCGTAAAACGTTTTACTTCATTAATAAGAAACTGAATAATAGCAATCAATGCACCATAGGTCACAATCAGCAAACTGGCTACACTTATTATTGTTGCTAATAGATTTAGAAAATGGGTAAACATATGATATTTCTTTTTATTTATATAACAGTTAACCCTTGTCAAAAGTTTTAATTCTGTATTTTTGCAATCTATGATTCGAGAATATACTATATAATAAACACACACTAAATCACGTTATTTATAAACTATGAAACAATTAAAGACATTTACAGACGAGAGAGGAAGCCTCACACTTATTGAAGGAGGCATTGATGTACCTTTCCAAATAGCACGCGCATATTGGTTGCACCATGTGGCCGATGGCAAAACTAGAGGAAGTCATGCCAATCGCACTTCTACTCAATTCCTTGTTGCCATGACTGGAAGCGTGGATGTTGCTTTAGAAGATGTTAATGGCAAACGAACTGTGCATCTAGATTCTAATACTGAAGGCGTTCTTGTACCTCCAGGCACCTGGAACGAACTAAGCAACTTCTCAGAGGGAGCTATTGTGGTTGTATTCTCGTCACAATTATATAAACCGGAATCTTATTTGAATACTTACGAAGAGTTTCAAGCATTTATCCATCAACAAAAATGAGCATAACGACCGATTCTTTGAAGATTGCACCCTACACTTCTACTCTCAAACATGAGTGGAATGAGTTTGTACGTCATTCAAAGAATGGTACTTTCTTATTAGAACGCGATTATATGGACTATCACCATAATCGTTTTAATGACTACTCATTGTTGATTTATAAAGGAAAACGGATTATCGCTTTATTACCAGGACATATTCAAGGAGACAGCTTTTGTAGCCACAATGGGTTAACTTATGGTGGATTAATTATGTCCAACCAAACCACAACAGCTCTCACTTTGGATATATTCGAATTACTTTTGAATCATCTTAGAGAGATTGATGGCCTTACAAAGATTATTTATCGCCCTACTCCATCTATATACCATCGCTATCCTGCCGAAGAAGATTTGTATGCTTTGTGGCGTTGCAATGCTCAGCTGATTGGTCGCAAAGTATCTTCTGTAATAGAGCAGAAACAAGCTTTACCTTTCAACACATTGCGCAAGCGCAAACTCAGAAACGCTTTCAACGCAGCGTATCGAGTTAGTCAAGACAATGATTTTGCTTCTTATTGGACTATCTTAAGCGACAACCTTTCTGATAGACACCATGCAACACCCGTTCATTCATTAGAAGAGATGGTTCGTTTAAGTCAACTATTTCCCGATAACATTCGATTGTTTACCGTGAGAGATTTATCTAAACAGATTATAGCGGGCTGCATCATTTACGAAACAGACCGGGTGGCTCACACGCAATATATTGCATCTACTGCCGAAGGAAGAGAAAACGGAGCTGTAGATCTCTTGTTCAATTACTTGATTCATACTCATTACTTATCAAAAGACTTCTTTGACTTAGGAACGTCTGTAGAAGATGGAGGATGGATATTGAACGAAGGGCTTATCTTTCAGAAAGAGGGATTTGGTGGTAGAGCGATTGTATATGATACTTACGAATTACTTTTAAATCAAAGCAAATGATTCCTTATTATAGTTTACAGCAGATTAGTAACTCTTTTCAGCCGGAGTTGTCACAAGCCATTGAACAAGTTACTCAATCGGGATGGTACTTGCAAGGGGGTGAGAATAAACAATTCGAAGAATCGTTTGCTGATTATTGCGGCACAGCTTATTGTGTAGGTGTAGGCAATGGCATGGATGCACTTAGTCTTATATTCATGGCTTATCAAGCAATGGGCATTATGCAACAAGGAGATGAAGTAATTGTACCGTCTAATACTTGTATTGCAACTATCATTGGCATCCTTCGTGGTGGATTGAAACCGATTCTTTGTGAACCCACATTGGAATCGTGCAATATAGATGCTACAAAGATTGAAGAACTAATCACTTCCCGCACCAAAGCTATTCTGCCTGTTCATCTTTATGGTCGCTGCGCCGATATGGAAGCCATTAGCCTCATCGCCAAGAAACACAATTTGAGAGTGGTAGAAGACTGTGCACAAGCACATGGCGCTATTTATGGAGGCAAACGTGTTGGTAATTGGGGAGATGCAGCCGGCTTTAGCTTTTATCCTTCAAAGAACTTAGGAGCACTGGGTGATGGTGGGGCAGTAACCACCAACGATAAAGAGCTGGCCAGCCTTGTTCGCACGCTAGCCAACTATGGTTCATCGGCCAAATATGTTCACGACTTTATGGGAATAAACAGTCGATTGGATGAAATGCAAGCTGCCATTCTTTCTTTAAAGCTAAAACGATTGGACGAAGACAATAACCTTCGTCGTCAGGTAGCTAAGCGTTACTTAGATGGAATTAATAATAAACTCATTCGTCTATTACCAATAGACAATTGGGAAGCAAACGTATTTCACATCTTCCCTATTTTTACTCCCGAACGTGATAGACTGCAAGCTTATTTGACAGAAGCGGGTATTCAAACCTTGATACACTACCCCATTCCACCCCATCAACAAAAGGCATTAAGTGATTATCGTGCGCTTTCACTACCCATCACAGAACAGATACATCGTGAAGAACTCAGTCTACCTATGTCGCCTCTATTGACCGACTCAGAGATTGAATCTATAATCAATGCTGTCAATCGATTTGTTTAATGTGAATTCCAGAAATCAAGATACTGTTGCGCCACTTTGATATGATCATGGTGACGTTTCACGTATTCAATGCTTTGAGCAGATAATTCGGGGATACGCTCTTTGTGCAATACAATATCTTCTAACTTCTGATACACATTTTCTTTGGAAGGAGTAATATTGATTATGGGACGTAGCTCTTGTTCGTTGATGATTTCATAGTTTTCGGGTTCGCCACCACTCACCACAACTATTCCTTTTGCCATTGCCACCAATGCATTTACAGCAGGAGTATATGAATAGAGTTGATCAAGAACAACATCTGCTTGATTCATTCTTTTTTGATATTCATCGAAAGGCAAATCCGTAACTGCCTCAATCGAGCATTCCTTTGGATATTTCTTTTGCACCTCTTGCAATACAGGAAACATCACATCAATCCCTTTTATCTGCGCTCGTTCCGATTGAATTCCTACAAAGAAATTCACCTTATCAGGGATGCTACGAACACGACAATCAGATACACTTTCAATATCAATAGGTAGTGGAATAAAAGAAGTCTTGTCAGGGAAATGAGGTTTGTAAGCCACATAATATTCCCACAGGCATGCAATAATGCCATTGCAGTTTTTTGCAATCTCTTGATTCGCCTGTAGCGTCCCACCATGCATACATTCTTCAATATCTGCTCTATTAAAAGGAGTATCCATCGGTCTATCAGCAATCGTAAAATCAGAATAGCGATAAGTGTCTGTTTCCAAACAAGCCTTTACATAATAATGGTCTGTACCATAAGCTCCCATAAAAATCTTCTTATTATGCTTACGCAAGAAGCGGAAGAAAGGAAGCGTGCGTTTGGCACGAATATGAAAGAAAGGACAATGAATGACTTGAACTACATCGAAGCCTTTCATCTTATGAAGATTCATAGCAGCCTTCATCATACACAACACTCCACCAAATTTAGATTTAGAGTTGCGAGTTATAGAGATATCTCGTGGAAAGTTTCTCCACCCACCTCCATCAGAGGCTACGCACACTTCATGGCCCAAAGAGCGAAGTCCTTTAGCCAACGTAGAGTGTACTCCACTACAATCGCCTATCAATAATATCTTCATTTACTTTCTACAAATAGTATTAATAAAACAACGTGCTACTTTATACTTAGATGAATAACCCTTCGATGGTAAAGGTAGAAATCCGGTTTCATGCAAACTCTTAATGCGAATACGAACATCTGATAACGAGCAACGGTTGCGCCACATCTGAAAGAGGAAGTCAATAGTCAAGAAGTGGAGGCGTCGTTGCAATGCATGGTGTTGTATTTCATTCAAATCCAAACCATCAAATTGCTTTAAGTCAAGTAGCAGTTTGGCGAAGTCGTCTAACCGTTTATTGCGTTGCTCTTTCTCTATACGATGGAGAATAGAGTGTGGATATTGCGAATAAGCATAAATCACCTTATTACTAATCACAGTGGTAGCCGCCAAGCAATAAGCTTTCGCCACAAAAGCCTCATCTTCATGATAAGATGATTCTGAGAACAAAAGTTGATGTTGTAGTATCCATTCTCTGCGAAAGAGATGCCGCCATGCAGTACCCAAGAAGTTATGTTGAAGCATGTAGTCGGCACCCGAGGAGTATACAGCAAAAGAGTCGTCAATACTTTTCGGAGTCAAGATTGCATCTCCGCTCACCATTTGATATCCAAAAGAGAGCATATCTGGATTTTGTGATTGTATCAAATCAATCAAAGAGAGTAATCCGCCTGAGAGTAGGTAATCGTCCGCATCTACAAATAGTAGATAATCACCTTGAGCTTTACCTATCCCTATATTGCGCGCACCACCTAAGCCTCGCCCCTCATCATCAGCCACTATCACCTCATAGCTATCAGCACTCAAGCCTTGCTCTTCAATCGATTTGATACAGCGATTGAGCAACTGCTTATCGGCATTGCCATAAAAAGGGATAATGATGCTTAACATAGGGTTCATGTGAACAAAGATAATGTTTTATTTTGTGTTTCGATTTATTGAACTTACTTTTGTAAGGATGAACAAACCCATGTAATTGATGGCAAACCAAGAATCTACTTACCGACAAATATTCAAGGCTACCGGTATCTTCGGTGGGGTTCAGGTTTTCAACATACTTATCAACATCATCAAATCCAAAGTCATTGCCATACTTCTAGGGCCTGCCGGCATTGGTTTGTATGGTATTCTTAACTCTACAATAGAGGTACTCAAATCTGTTACCGGACTAGGACTTGGAGTAAGTGCAGTTAAAGATATATCGGAGGCAGCAGCTACTGATGATATCACACATGTATCTCACACACTTAAAACATTACGTCGCTGGATATACTTCACCGGAAGCTTTGGATGTATCATTACTCTTCTACTAGCGCCACAACTAAGTCAATGGATCTTTGGCGAGGACTATTACACCTGGATGTTTAGATGGCTGTCGGTTGTTTTGCTTTTTAGCGCACTCAGTTCAGGACAAACTGCTGCCCTACAAGGCATGCGTCAAATAGGATTCCTAGCCAAAGCCGGCATGTTGGGTTCATTACTCGGTTTATGTCTTTCTATTCCCCTCTTCTTCTTATTGGGTAATATGGGGATTGTGCTCTCCATCATCATATCCTCTATTTGTACATTGATATTCTCTGCTATTTATGCTCGGCGCATTCGCACTATAGAGGTGAAGCAAACTTTTAAAGAATCCTTTCAGCAAGGTTGTGGTATGGCAAAGCTGGGCATTGTAATGATGTTCAACGGTGTGTTATCACTATTGGCTGCTTATATACTGAAAGCTTACATCACCCGTCATGGTGGAATAGAAGATGCCGGGATATATCAATCGGCATTCTCGATAGCCGAAGGCTACTTTGGTTTGATTTTTACAGCAATGGCAGCCGATTATTATCCACGGCTTGCCGCTATCAATAAAGATAATGTAAAACTTAAAAGTGAGGTTAACAAGCAAGCAGAGATTGGATTACTTGTAGCCTTCCCTTGCATCATTATTGCTCTTTTCTTTATGCCCATTGGTATTCGCCTGCTCTATTCAGAGGAGTTCCTTGGGGGCGTACTCTGCATCAACTGGGCTATGCTAGGCAATATATTCAAGATAGGTTCGTGGACAATGGGCTATGTATTGATAGCCAAGGGCAAGAGTAAGATATTTGCTATGACTGGTATTGGTTTTAATACCATATATCTTTTACTTACCATATATGGTTATCAACTTTGGGGTATCGATGGCGTTGGAATCGCATTCTTTGTCTATTATATTATTCACTTCATAGGTATATATCTCATTTGTTCCTTGTTGTTCGATATACGATTTAAGCGTGAATTTCGTTATTTATTTATTACCATACTCTTGTTTGCTGGCGTTGCATTTTTCTTGCAAAGCATAGACAATGTATGGATAAAGTATTCTAGCGCTGCTGTATTTTGTTTGGCTAGTATTTATTTAGCCTATATTCAATTGAACAAACGCCTCAATATACAAGAATTCATTGCCAACAAACGACATAAGAGATGAAAGAGAAACTAAAAACTATCACTCAATTAAATTGGATAAAAACGCTGTACATCAACTTTAAGATGTTGCCTTTTGCTGATGCTATCAAGCTTCCGATATTTGTTTTTAGCGGATGCAAGATGGATCTTAGAAGTGGAGTAATTACATTCAACACACCTATTAAAAGAAGTACATTAAAGATAGGATACCGATACGAAACATTCAACTATAATGAGCCGGTTCAATTTATTGTAAATGGTGAGCTAGAAGTAAATGGCACGGTTTGGATTGGAACAGGAGTGCACTTATCGATAGCACAGGGAGCAAAACTTAGCATGGGGGAAATGTCGAGCATTGGTTCATGTTCATCACTTACCTGTTGTCAGTCTATCACTTTTTCCGACTATGCTCGCATAGGAAGCTTCTCTGAAATCACCGACTGCAATTATCATTACATGAAAGATACTACCAATGGCGCTATCTATCCCATGAATCGCCCTATCTTTCTTGGTAGTAAAAACTATATCGGTTCGCGAGTGGCCATCCTTCCCGGCACTATTACACCCAATAACACCACCATTGCTTATGGCACAGTATGCAACAAAGACTACCGCAAGATAATCCCCGAGAATTCGGTAATAGCAGGCGTACCAGCCAAACTGGTAAAGGAAAACATTGTGCGCATATTCGATTTTGAAAAAGAAGATCAGATTACTCAATATTTTAAAGAGACAGGCAAAGAAGTGTATTATAATACCGATGAGGATTAAAGCATCTCTTAATTATAAAAACCACGAAAGCCATTTGATAGAACAGGCTATCAAGTGGCTTTTTTGTTTGTTCTTAATACGGGACTTTGCTATGCATTATTGATTAAACGCAAAGGGGACACTATAAAAACATGGGGATGTTTTGATGCACAACATGGGGATGTTTTGGTATAGAACATGGGGGTGTTTTTATACACAACATCCCCATGTTTTCACACCTAACCTCGTACAACTATGATACTAAGCAAGTTGCAACACCATTTTAAGTAGCGTTATTCGTAATCTCAAAAAGCTCTTTCAATTGCGTACATTTTATGCATATTCTAAACTAACCACAACCTTATAAAACAAAAAAAGCCACACCCGAATTAACAGGCATGGCAATTTCAACTACAAACAATAATTACAATTAATGTATCGGTATTCCTTTATAGAAATCGAGTATTTTGATGCGGAATAGATAGTCGTATTTAGCTTGTATCTGATCCGACTCTGACCTCATTAGATTTTGTTTGGCTGTATCGTATTCCAGCAAAGTAGATTTGCCGTTATCGAACTTCTCGCTTGTCAATCGGAAAGATTCTTGATTGGCCAGCACTGATTCTGTACTACTATTATACTTACTTTCGGCAGCTACTGCATTATACCAAGCTTGTTGTATCTCTTTGTAGAGCACTTTCTTAGTATTATCTAGTTGCAAAGCCATGTTTTGTTGTTGCAAACGAGCCGTGCGCACTCTGTTGCGAGTAGCAAAACGATTAAATACAGGCACACTCAAACTGAAGCCTACATACTTGTTTAAGTTATTCTTCAACTGTCTGCCAAAATCATCAGCTGTTTGTCCGCCTACTGTGTAGTAGCTAGTAGATAAATCGCCACCTAACGACAGTTGAGGATAAAAGGCACTCTGTGCTATGCGAATGCTTTTCTTACTACTCTCAAGTCGAAGCTGAGCAGCTCTAATCTCTGGTTTGTTGGTTAATGCCTCTGTATAGATAGCATCGGGCGCTGTGAGCGGTTCGAATGCAGGCAATGCTTCCGTTGTATCCAATTTGAATCCTTCGGGAGTAGGCAGTTCGAGCAACTGACTTAAATCGAGGAGTGACAGTTGATAATTGTTCTCGGCTTGTACTGCATTCATCTCATCTTGAGCCAATCGGGCTTTAGCCTCAGCTACTTCAGCCGGAGCTGCTTTGCCAACTTCGAGCATACTTTGCAATCGCTTGTACTGTGCGCTACTCAACTCTACTTGGCTCAATGCTACTCTGTGGATTTCCCAATTGAATAACACCTGCAAATACGACGAAGCCACATTGATAGAGATATCCTGCTTCGCTTTATTCAAATCTTCCACTGCAGCCTCAAATGTAAGTTTGGCGTATGCATACTGATTTGGAATCTGCAAACCCGTAAATAAAGGAACACTGGTGCCTACACGTAGCGATGTGCTCGATGTATTGATATCACTATAGGTATTATCTACCGGAGAAGCAGCACGTCCCCAGCTCCATCCTTGTCCGGCCGAACCTGATAAATTGGGCAAACGACTCCACTTTGCAGTATTTACATCTATAGCATTTTGTTGTGCAACGTTTTCTGCCTGCTTCACCGTGATGCTATTTTCGATAGCATAATCAATACATTGTCGCAGTGTCCATCCTTCTTGTGCTTGCATAGGAAGAGCCAAGAGGCAGAGACATAATAGTTTATATTTTTTCATTTCAATTATTATTTAGCTAGACTACTTTATTGCTTCTCGTTACCTCTAAGTCTCTCGGTAGCCGATATGCCTTCTTTAATTTCCATATTGATACCATCGCTCAATCCTGTTTTTACAAGGCGACGTTCAAAGACTTGTGTAGGCACAGAATCTTTCAACACTTGTACAAAGATTGAATCTCCGCTAAACTCTACAACACCTTCTGGAACAGTCAATACATTATTGGCACGCTGCAACACTATTTCGGCATTGGCCGAATAGCCCGAGCGAATCACTACAGAATCGGGGACAACAACAGCTGCCTTTATTTCAAACTGGTTTGCTCCATTTTCTTCTACTCCTTTAGGCGAGATATATTCCAAACTAGCATCGAAAGTAAAGTTTTGCAAAGCACCAATAGTCAATCTGATAGGCATGCCATTGTGTAGGCGACCTACTTCTGTTTCGTCTATCTTACCCACAAATATCAAATCGTTCATATTGGCAACTGTAGCAATGGTAGTACCATCATTGAATGTATTACTCATAATTACCGAGTTACCCGCTTTCACCGGCACATCCAATATTAAACCATCAATGGTAGAACGAATCAATGTACTTGATAGCGAAGCACTATTTTTAGTGATACCCTCTTTAATAATTTCGAGTGCATCCTTAGAGGTTTGCAACTCTTCACGCGATTGTTTAAGGGCAATCTCACTCTTCTCGTATTCTTCCTTACTTATCAGTTGATCTTTGTAAAGCTTTTCTGTACGAGCAAAATCTGTTTCAGCCTGATTGGCGTTGATTTGCGCTAAGCGCACACGGCTTTCTGCTGAGTTTACTTGTCCCAATTCTGGAATTACCTTCACCTTAGCTAGTACTTCACCTTTCTTTATCTGTTGTCCGGCTTCTTTATACACCTCATCGATGATACCAGATATTTGAGGCTTGATTAAAATTTCATCACGTGGCTCTACTTTACCAGTAGCAACAGTTGATTTAGATAAATCATTTATCGCTGGAGATACCAATTCGTATACAATTACTTTGGGTTTCGATTTTTGATAAAGGAAAACAAACGTTCCCAATAGGATAAGAGCTACAATAACTAATAGCGCGATTTTAAAGAACTTTTTCATGTTGATCTATATTTTTATTTTGATTATTAACTAGTGATTATTATTAAGGATAGTAGTATTTGTTATTCATCGCGTATTGCCTCGATAGGACGAATGGCCATTGCACGATATGCAGGAGCTAAACCAGCCAATACACCCAAAACAGCAAGCAACACACAGGTGCCTATTGCCATCCAAAAGGTAACTTGAAATGGATAAACCTTACCAGCGTCGGTGGTTGTTGCCATCTCCATAACGTTCAATACCAATACTGCAAAAGTTATTCCTGCCATGCCGGCAACCGTAGTCAACACTATACTCTCTGAGAGTATTTGCTGAAGTATATCTTGTGGACGAGCACCAATGGCACGACGAATCCCAATCTCTGTAGTGCGTTCTTTCACGGTTACCATCATAATATTGGAAACGCCGATTGCACCAGCTAGCAATGTGCCCAGCCCAACCATCCATATTAAGATATTAATTCCATTGAATAGATTGTCCATCATCGAGAACATAGCTTCAGTGTTAAGCAGCATCACAGCTTGTTTATCTTCAGGAGCAATCAAATGTGCCTCTTTTATTATACCTTCAATACGAGGTTGTATATCCGTGACCTTAACTCCTGGCTTCACCGTAAAACAAAGCAATTCAATATTTCGTCCCATATTATAAGTGCGCTGCATGGTACTAAATGGGATTATAATACTCTCCGAGTTATCGCCTTGAATATTGATATTATCATTTGATTTTGTAAGACCAATCACTTGATAGTAGATTCCATCAACTTTCACAAACTGCCCAATGGGATCTTGATCTTTCTCAAAAAGATTTTCGTAGATACGATCGCCTAATACACAAACCTTACGACCATCTCTGATATCAACATCATTAATGAAACGACCCTTTTCTATATTCTGCTGCTCTATTTTATTATACACAGGATAAAGACCCTTGATAATAGTAGTCGATTTCTTATCTTGATAAACTGCATTCCTATTCCATCGGCTCAATGTAGGAGTGATAACATCAATCTCATCAACCCCTTTCTTTACACGTTCTACATCATCGAGATCCATGCTCCACCAACGACCTTTACGGAAACCTTTATAAGCCTCACCTGTAGGTTGGGGCCATATAAAGCCCGAATTGGTAGCAAACCCATCAAATTGCGATTGCATCATGCCTTGCATTCCTTGTCCGCCGCCCATCAATGCCACAAGCATAAAGATACCCCAGAACACACCAAAGGCAGTAAGGAAGCTTCGTGTCTTATTACGCGTGATGGTAATAAGTATCTCTTCAAATATATCTCTGTCAAATCTCATAATCGTTTAATCTGCTCTAAGTGCTTCAATAGGACGTATGCGAACTGCTTTGCGTGCAGGAAAATATCCTGCCAACGTTCCTGCAATAATTAATGTAAGAGTAGCCTGAATGGCAATAGCCAAATCGACAGTTGGGTCGTGAAATACGGTTGAGCTCCACATACCATTATCCATTGTCTGATTACCAAAGGCGGCATTCATCCATTCGGTGGCACCAATGCCGGCAACCATACCAATGTATCCGAAGAAGGTAGTGATAACCACACTCTCTACAATGATAAGGAATAGTATTGATTGAGGTTTTGCGCCCAATGCCTTGCGAATACCAAACTCACGAGTACGTTCTTTTACTGTAATCAACATGATATTGGATACACCCACAATTCCACTCAATAGAGTAAAGATACCAATCACCCAAATGGCTGTGCGGAGAATACTCATCGCACCTTGGGTTTGTAAGTATTGTGTAAAGCGATTCCATATCCATACTGCACTCTTATCTGATGGATCGAAGCGATGGCTGCTACCCATCATCTTTCGGAAGTTCTCTTCGAATACTTCGTTTGTTTGCTCATTGTCTAATCCTTTTGTAGAAAAGACAAAGTTGTGAAGTTTATCTCCTTTGCCATAGATAGTTTGCAGTGTAGTAAATGGTATTAAGCCATCATTATTGGTACTAGAGCCTCCATCATTATAGAGACCTACCACTTGAAAGTTGATGCCGTTGACGTTTACTCGCTGCCCTACAGGTTCTGTATGAGTCTTTTCAAAAAGCACATCAGCAGTACGCTTATGAAGAATAATCACTTTGCGACGTTCTTCCAAATCAATTTCATTGATAAAACGACCGGTAGAGAGCTTTATCGCTTCTAAATCTAGGTGGTTGGGATAGATACCCGCCAGCCCAATATTCACATACTCTTTGCCAAAACTTACGTTTTGTGCACTTTGATTTACGGTTGCACCCATATTGATAATATTATCGTCAAAGTGCTCTTGCGTAGAACTCATATCGCGATTATCCAACTGAATGCGTCTACCCTCTTTCAACCCATCAAATGACTTAGTAGTACGACCGGGAAATATCTTAATTGAATTGTATGCCATATCTTTTGATTCTAATTCAAAAGCATGTATCAATCCATTTCCTGCTCCCAGCAATACAATAAGCATAAAAATGCCCCATGCAATAGCAAAACCCGTTAAGGCTGTTCGCAGCTTATTGCGCTTGATGGTGCTATATATTTCTTGCCAAATGTCAAACATAGTTTAATTGTATTGTGGTTATTTCATAAATCCATTTACTCCAAATGGCGAAGCATCGTGGTTGTGATTCTCTTCTATTCGCTCAATAATACCATCTTTTATATGTACTATCTTGTCTGTTTGATTGGCAACTCCGCTTTCGTGAGTTACTACTACAATAGTCATTCCTTGCGAGTGCAAATCTTTCAAAATTTGCATCACCTCTACCGATGTTTTACTGTCGAGTGCTCCGGTTGGTTCATCGGCTAGTATAATATCAGGACGAGTAATTAATGCACGGGCAATAGCTACACGTTGTTTTTGTCCACCACTCATCTCATTGGGCATATGGTGCGCCCAATCTTTTAAACCAAGCTTATCTAGGTACTCCAAAGCCAAGGCATTTCTTTTTTTGCGAGGCACACCTTGATAGAAAAGAGGAAGAGCCACGTTTTCAACAGCATTCTTGAAGGATATGAGGTTGAACGATTGGAAAATAAAACCAATCATGCGGTTGCGATATTCTGCCGCTTTATTTTCGCTTAGGTTTTTAATAAGTGTTCCGTTTAAGTAATATTCGCCCGAATCATAGTTATCCAAGATTCCAAGAATATTAAGCAGGGTTGATTTCCCTGAACCTGAAGAGCCCATAATAGATACGAACTCTCCTTTTGCTATATCTAAGTCGATGCCTTTGAGTACGTGCAAGGGTGCTCCGTTAAAATAGGTCTTGTTAATGTCTTTTAAATGTATCACAGTTTGAATGATTTATGTTTACTTTCCTTATAATTTGTTCTATTAGACGCTAACTATATGTCAAAAGTTGCATAATGATTAAACTTTTTTTTAAAAAGATTTTGTAGAGTCATTCTTCTTTGCGTAATTTGTTGCAATTAATTCTATTAACAAACTAATCCTTTAAACAATTATCATGAACACTAATATGGAAAAACCCTACGTAGTAGGTATTGATATAGGTGGTACTAACACTGTATTTGGTATAGTTGACGCACGCGGAACTATTATTTCTAGTGGTTCAGTAAAGACTCAAGCTTACACTACTATCGAAGAGTATGTAGATGAAGTTTGCAAAAACCTTCTACCATTAATCATTGAACAAGGTGGTGTTGAAAAAATAAAAGGTATCGGTATTGGTGCACCAAACGGTAACTACTATAGCGGAACTATTGAGTTTGCTCCTAATCTTCCTTGGAAGGGTATTATCCCATTAGCTGCTCTATTCGAAGAGCGTCTTGGCATCCCTACCGCTTTGACTAACGATGCTAACGCAGCAGCTGTAGGTGAAATGACTTATGGTGCGGCTCGTGGTATGAAAGACTTCATCATGATTACTTTGGGTACAGGTGTTGGTAGCGGTATCGTGATTAACGGACAAGTGGTATATGGACACGATGGCTTTGCTGGCGAACTAGGACATGTTATTATGCGTCGTAGTGGTGGCCGCTTATGTGGCTGTGGTCGCAAAGGTTGTTTAGAGACTTATTGTTCGGCAACAGGTGTGGCTCGTACCGCACGCGAATTGCTAGCAGCTCGCACAGATAAGAGCGCCTTAAGAGAAGTTCCTGCAGAAAACATCACATCTAAAGATGTATATGACGCAGCTGTAAAAGGAGATGTATTAGCTCAAGAGATATTCGAATTCACAGGTAATATTCTTGGTGAAGCATTAGCCGACTTCATAGCCTTCTCTAGCCCAGAAGCAATTGTCTTGTTTGGTGGATTGGCAAAATCAGGACACTACATTATGGATCCTATCCAAAAATCTGTAGATGAAAACGTGTTGACTATCTTCAAAGGCAAAACTAAATTATTAGTTTCTGAATTGAAAGACTCTGATGCAGCAGTGCTTGGTGCAAGTGCTTTGGCTTGGGAGTTGAAAGACTTATAATTGTCTACAAATAATTCATATATAGAAAAACGAGGATAGTAATACTGTTCTCGTTTTTTATTATCTATATTTGTAATAAAAATATCAATACTATAACATTATATCTATGAAAATTAAACTATTATCTACTGTATTTTTTATCATTTCAATATTTTGTCTAATAGGATGTGGCGGCAATAAAGAAGAAAATCACATTATTATCACAGTAAGCAACAACTCAGATTATGTAATGGACGCAAATGCTACCACAACGATTCCTTTCACTGTATATCCTACTGAAACCAACATCGGCGATTTGAAAGTTATGACTATGGATTATGTGGGCACTTCAAACGATGACATTGCTTTTAAGCAATTGGATATCGAAAAGATTACACCCGCCGCATAAGTTGGTTCATACATTGCTCATGTCATTATCACCAACATGTCAAGAGACGAACAATTTATTCCGAAGGCAGATAAGAAATATGATATTGGATTTACTGGAGCTTGTTTTTATATAGGAGCGCACAGAAGCAGTGACTTCAGAGTAACGTTTACTCAAAAATAAAAGGATTGTTTATATAAGTATTAGGATATCCTTAAAAATGAACATCCTAATACAAACAAAATATAGCACTCTAATAATCCCCGTATTTATCACATTCAAAACTTAATCATTTTACTTTGTAATCCTCTACATTTAACAAATAGAATGTTAACAGTTATCGTGTAGAATGATACAATTATCAAACGAGTTTATTTATATCTATAAGTTAGCTTAAAAAGAATGTGAGCAAAGGGCATAAAAAAAGAGAAGATTCTGATGAACCTTCTCTCTTTTATCTCCAAATAGAGCTATGCAATTATTTTGCAGTATTAACTCTTTTTTCTTTGATTCTAGCTTTTTTACCAGTAAGTGCACGCAAGTAGTACAATTTAGCGCGACGTACTTTACCCACTTTGTTCACTTCGATGCTATCGATAGCTGGTGATTCTAATGGGAAAATTCTTTCTACACCTACAGTACCAGACATTTTACGAACAGTAAAACGTTTTTTCTCACCGTGACCGGCAATTTTGATAACTACACCACGGTACAACTGTACACGTTCTTTGTTACCCTCGATAATACGATAAGCTACAGTAACAGTATCACCTGCTTTAAATTTAGGATGCTGTTTACCAGTAGCAAATGCTTCTTCAGCAATTTTAATGAAATCCATTGTTCTTATTATTAAAATGTTTATCGTTACAACGCAACATATCAGGTAACTCTCTCCTGACAGCGATTACGCGAAAGCGGTGCAAAGTAACGAAAAATATAGCAATCCACAAAGTTTTTTATTATATTTGTAGCAATCTAAACGAACGTATATGGCACATATTCAGGTTAAAACGGTTTTCGGAGCATGCGCAATGGCTACTCTGATGTTGGCATCTTGTCAATCTTCATATCATGTAGCCCAGGTAGAAGGACGAATGATTAAAGTAGACTCTAGTTGGGATCAAAACCCAGATCAAGAAGCTCTGGCAATACTAAATCACTACAAACACACTGTTGATAGTATGATGAATAGTGTGATTGGCGTAAGCGACCAACACATGAGCAAAGGATTTCCCGAAAGTACGTTATCAAACCTTGTAGCCGATGTTTTGAGAGAAGCAGCTACTCCAATAATTGGCAAACCGGCCGATATAGGTATCATTAATATGGGTGGGCTACGCACCGATTTGGATGCCGGCAATATCACTCGTGGCAATGTATTCGAAATACTTCCCTTTGAAAACTCGCTTTGCGTACTCACCGTTACAGGCAACACCCTCAATAAGCTATTCACCTTTATGGCTAGAAAAAAAGGAGAAGGAATGAGTGGTGCAGAATTGGTAATAAACCAAGATGGTGATTTGCTTAGCGCAACAGTAAACAAGGCACCTATAGAAGATGAAAAACTTTATACTGTAAGCACAATCGACTATGTAGCTGATGGCAACGATGGATTCGTTGCTCTAACAAACTCAGTTCACCGCACTTGTCCGAAAGATGGTCTTTTGAGAGACATTTTTATAAGATACGTAGAGCGTCAAACGCAAAACAACAAGCAAGTGACATCATCCTTAGACGGACGAATCACTATGAAAGAGTAGATTATAAACATCAGATTTAAGTTATGAAAACAAATAAAGTCCTATTATATTCGTGCCTATTCATTCTTAGTATATGCACATCATCATTTGCTCAAAACAGCAAAACGCTCAAGATGTTGCACACCAGCGACACTCACAGCCGCATCGAACCAATTAATCCTAACTCTGACGATGCAAATGCCAACATGGGTGGATTCGTTAGAAGAGTTACAATGCTAAAAGAGCTTCGCAAAGAGAACCCAAACTTACTTCTTTTCGACTGCGGCGACTTTTCGCAGGGCACACCTTATTATAATCTATTTCGTGGAGAGGTAGAAATAGAATTAATGAATTTAATGAATTATGATGCTGCATTGATAGGCAACCATGAGTTCGATTTTGGAATAGACAACATGGTGACACTTTTCAAAATGGCCAATTTCCCTATTATTTGTTCTAATTATAATGTAGAAAACACGCCATTGAAAGATCTAGTTAAACCTTACATCATTATCAAACAAGATGGTTTGAAAATTGGAGTGATAGGAGTAAGCGCCCCACTCGAAGGATTGGTTCAAGCAGATAAGTGCGAAGATGTAACATATATAGACCCCGTTGAAATAGGCAATAAACTGGCAGCGCAACTCAAAGAGAGTGAACACTGCGATGTAGTGATTTGTCTCTCGCACTTAGGTGTAAAATATGATGAGTATTTCATCAAAAACACAACCAATATTGATGCCGTATTAGGAGGACACTCGCACACATGGATGGATGAACCAGTGTTTTACATAAATGCAATTGATGAGAAAGTGCCTTTACTTCACACAGGGAAAAACGGAGTTTTCCTTGGCGAAATAGACTTAACACTTGAACACAATTAAAAAATAACCGAACACTTACACTTTCCTTTTTATGAGAAAATTCTTTTTTATCGCGGTTGGCTTACTTATGTCGGGGTTTATCCACTATGCAGGCCAACCTGTATCAGCATATCCCAACTACAAACTCACTCAAAATTCCGGACCTACTATTTTAGAATCAGTCAATCAACAGGCATGCAATGCTTGGGTTGACTCAGTGATGGGCAAGCTTAGTTTAAGAGAAAAGGTTGGTCAACTCTTTATATATACCATAGCACCACATGATAATAAAAAGAACTTAGAACTATTGCACGATGCGGTGAGTTCTTATAAAGTAGGTGGTTTATTATTTTCGGGTGGGCAGATACTAACCCAAGCTTCTCTTACTAATAAGGCACAACAGATGGCTAAGGTGCCTCTGGTGATAACCTTCGATGGCGAGTGGGGATTGGCTATGAGACTGAAAGGTACACCATCTTTTCCTCGCAACATGGTGCTTGGCTGCATTGCAAACGATTCGCTTATTTATGAATATGGCAAGGAAGTAGCCAGAGAATGTAGAGAGATTGGCGTACAAGTAAACTTTGCTCCGGTAGCAGATGTGAATATTAATCCTAAAAACCCGGTCATCAATACTCGTTCTTTTGGTGAAGACCCAAAACTAGTAGCACAAAAAGTTGTGGCTTATGGAAAAGGAATAGAGAGTGGAAAGGTGCTTTCTGTGTCTAAACACTTCCCGGGCCATGGAGATACAGACATAGATTCACACCATGCACTTCCCATATTGCCTTTCTCGCGCCAGCGATTAGATAGTATTGAGATTTATCCGTTTGATGTAGCAATTAAAGCCGGATTGGGTGGTATGATGGTAGGTCACTTGCATGTTCCTGCGTTAGAGCCTTCAAATAATCTTCCCGCTTCACTATCTTCTAAAGTTGTGAATGATTTATTGGTAGACGAACTAGGCTTTAAAGGATTAGTATTTACCGATGCCTTAGCAATGAAAGGAGTAGCAGGCAACAAAGATGTGAGTCTGCAAGCATTAAAGGCCGGCAACGATATGGTGCTTGCTCCACGCAACCTAAAAGTAGAGATTGATGCTGTGATATCTGCTATAGAGCGCAAAGAGATATCGGTAGCCGAGATTGAGGCTAAATGTCGCAAAGTGTTGACTTATAAATATGTGTTGGGACTAAATAAAAAGCCTCATATCCAACTATCAGGGTTGGAAAACAGGGTTAGCACCCCATATGCCGCTGAGCTAATAAACCGCTTAAACAATGCCGCTATCACTGTTCTGAAAAATGAAGAGCAAACTATTCCATTGCCATTAGATACAGAAGAGTGCACACTGGCCTTACTCGAAATTAGAGGAAAGTCTTCTATGACAAATCTTAAACAGGGCATCGAAAAGTATTTTCCTATTAAAAACTATACTGTATCAAACGAAACTACAGAGGCGCAAAAAAAGCAGATAAGCTCCGAACTCTCTAAGTTCTCGCATATTTTAGTTTCTGTTAATGATGTAAAGATTGGCAATCATCAAAACTTCTTAAATGATTTAGCGACTCTTTACCCCAATACTCCCATTATCTATTTGTGCTTTACTCAAGGGAAAGCCTTATTGACAATAGAAGAAGCTGTAAAGAAGGCGCAAACTGTAGTCTTAGCACATACCTCTACTCCATCGCTTCAAACGCAAGTCGCTCAGTTATTATTTGGTAAGGCTATGGCAGATGGAAGACTATCGATGAGTTTGGGCAATTTATTTATGAGTGGCGAAGGGGTAACTATTCAACCCCAAAAGCTTACTGAGCAAATCACCTCTTCGAGTGTAAGAAAGATAAAACAATTATCCATACCTCGTATAGATTCTATTGCTTTAGATGGAATTCAGAAAGGTGCTTATCCTGGTTGTCAGGTATTAGTATTAAAGAATGGGGATATTATCTATCAGAAATCGTTTGGTACACATATTGGTGGAAGCAGCCAAGCAGTAAAGAATGAAGATTTATACGACATCGCTTCTATCACCAAAACCAGTGGAACACTACTAGCCCTGATGAAGCTCTATGATGAAGGTACATTCAATCTATCGGATAAATTGTCGACTCACCTCACTTGGTTGAAGGGAACAGATAAGGAAAATATAACGATAAGGGAGATTTTATTTCATCAATCGGGATTGCCGGCTAGTATCAACTTCTACAACGAGCTTATTGATAAAGACTCGTTTGAAGGACCATTATTTTCAAATAAGAAAACGAATAAGTATAGCGTTCAAGTAGGGAATAAAACTTGGGCTACTCCTAACTTTAAGTTAATTAAAGAGATGACTTCGCCCATACAAACATCCGATTGCACCTTGCGTGTTTGCGAAAACCTGTGGGTTAACAAAGCATTTATTCAGCAAATGCACGATATAATTATTGAAACTCCTCTTAGAACGAAGCAATATAGATATAGTGACATTGGCTTTATCTTGTTGCGCGAACTGGCAGAAAAATTATCAGGTACATCAATGGATATCTACCTCAATAAAGAGTTTTATCAACCTATGGGACTGGATAGAATTGCTTTCAACCCACTAAGCAAATTCAGTAAAGAAGAAATCGTTCCATCTAGCAACGATCAATTCTTCCGCAAAAAGGTATTGCAGGGTTATGTGCACGATGAGTCTTCGGCTTTGCAAGGAGGGGTATCGGGTAGTGCTGGCTTGTTTGCCAATGCAGAAGAGATTGCAACCATCTATCAGATGTTGCTAAATGGAGGTGTGCTAAACGGCAAGAGGTATCTTAGCAAAGAAACCTGTAGACTATTCACTACCGAAACATCAAAGATTAGTAGACGTGGGTTAGGTTTTGACAAACCTGAACCGGATAGCAAGAAGATTAACCCTTGTTCGCCATCAACACCAATGAGTGCTTTCGGGCACACAGGCTTCACCGGAACATGTGTATGGGCAGACCCTAAAAATGATTTAGTTTATGTATTCTTAAGCAATCGAACCTATCCAACGATTATGAATCGGAAGTTGATGCAAATGAATGTACGACCCAACATACAAGAAGCCATTTATGAAGCTATTGTAAAATAAACAACACACACCTTATAAGAAATACGCCTATGAATCCAATCTCTATAATTATCACGATGCTGGCATATTTTGTTATGCTATTTACTATTTCTTATATAGCAGGCAAGCGTGCCGACAATGCCGGTTTTTTTATAGGCAATCGCAAACAGCCTTGGTATGTAGTAGCATTTGCCATGATTGGTGCTAGCATATCGGGTGTAACGTATGTGTCTGTTCCGGGCATGGTAGCATCTAGTGGTTTCTCTTATCTACAGATGGTGCTAGGGTTTGTATTTGGTCAGTTCATTATTGCCTTCGTGCTGGTACCGCTATTCTACCGAATGAACTTGGTGTCTATCTACGAATACCTAAACAATCGGTTTGGATTCTCATCATACCGCACAGGTGCTTGGTTTTTCTTTATCTCTAAGATGCTTGGTGCTTCGGTGCGTTTGTTTCTTGTTTGCCTCACGTTGCAACTATTGGTATTCGAGCCTTATCATCTACCATTCATACTCAATGTAGTTATTACAGTAGCCATTGTGTGGCTATACACTTTCCGTGGAGGGGTAAAATCGCTTATCTGGACTGATACACTTAAAACGACCTGCCTAGTGGTATCGGTCATCTTGTGCATACACTTCATTTCATCTCGTTTGAACTTAGGAGCTATGGATGCCATCCGCACCATACAAGACAGCGACTTTTCTCGTATGTTTTTCTTTGACGACGTCAACGATAAGCGCTTCTTCTTCAAGCAATTCTTCGCAGGCGTCTTTACAGTAATAGCCATGACAGGGCTTGATCAAGATATGATGCAACGCAACTTAAGCTGTAAGAACTTCAAGGATTCGCAGAAGAATATGATAACGAGTGGCATCTTGCAATTCTTTATTATCCTGTTATTCTTGATGCTTGGCGTTTTATTGTATACATTTGCCATAAGTCAGGGCATTGACGCACCGTCAAAAACCGATGAGCTCTTCCCTTTGATTGCAACCGGAGATTATTTCCCCATGATTGTGGGTATATTATTTATTATTGGTTTAACAGCGGCAGCCTATTCGGCAGGTGGATCGGCGTTAACATCGCTCACCACCTCATTTACCATTGATATATTAGGAGCTAAAGATCAATCGGAGGAGGAGTTAAAAAGAACAAGAAGTAAAGTGCATATAGGTATGGCGTTTACTATGGCGGCCACTATATTTATATTCGACTTGCTCAACAGTACCAGTGTAATTGATGCAGTATATATATTAGCCAGCTACACGTATGGCCCTATATTGGGCTTGTTTGCTTTTGGTATATTCACCAAGTGGCAAGTGCGAGATAGATACATTCCACTAGTTGCGATTCTATCTCCGGCTTTGTGCTACGTGCTTCAACGCAACTCTGAACAATGGTTTAGCGGCTATCAGTTCAGCTACGAACTTTTAATATTTAATGCGCTATTCACTTTTATCGGACTATGCTGTTTGATAAAACCACGAAGAAAAGCATTAGCAAGATAATAAACAGGTAGTAATAACCCTTTAAAGACTATTCAATATGAAACCACTTATAAACTGTTTCATCCCCTATGCCGATGCAGAACAGGCCAAGCAGACCATCAAGAACTTAAAATCGACAGGACTTGTCGATAAAATATACCTCCTCTCAACTCAAGCTATCGAGAAAGTACCACAAGGATGCAGAGAGCTTCGCATCAATCACTTAAATTCTTCAAGAACGATCTTAGCCATTGCAGAACAGGCTATCACTCCTTATACTTTAATTTACACAAAGTACAGCACACTCAAACTAGGCATGTTTGCTTTGGAGCGAATGATTCAAGTGACGGAAGATACACTTGCGGGAATGGTATATGCTGATCATTACCAACATATAGATGGAGAGTTAAAACAAGCACCTGTGATTGATTACCAATCGGGCAGTTTGCGAGATGATTTCAATTTTGGTTCGGTGTTATTTTTCAATTCTAGCTACATGAAGGAGACAACGCTGCGTATGCTAGATATATATGAAGCAGCTGGGTTGTATGATTTGCGTTTAAAACTCTCACAACTTTACGATGTAGTCCACATCAACGAATATCTATATACGGAAATAGAAGACGATCATCGCAAAAGTGGTGAGAAGATATTCGACTATGTAGACCCTAAAAACCGTAATGTGCAAATTGAGATGGAGAGAGCTTGCACGGATCATTTAAAAGAGATAGAAGGTTATCTGGCTCCAAAGTTTGAGAAGATTGATTTTGATGAAGCTCATTTTGAATACGAAGCTACGGTGATAATACCCGTTCGCAATCGCATTCGCACGCTTCGCGATGCCATCAATTCTGTATTGATGCAGCAAGCCAACTTCAAATTTAATCTAATCATTATAGACAACCACTCTACTGATGGCACTTCTGAGTTGATTGATGAATACAAATCGGACAATCGTTTAATACACCTCATCCCCGATAGAGATGATTTAGGCATAGGAGGCTGCTGGAATGTAGGTGTTCACCATCCACAATGCGGGAAGTTTGTGGTGCAGCTAGATAGCGATGATGTGTATAAAGATGAGCATGCGTTGCAAACGATGGTAGATGCTTTTTATAAACAGAATTGCGCCATGGTAGTAGGCACTTATATGATGACCGATTTCAATATGAACATGATTTCACCAGGCATTATCGACCACAAAGAGTGGACACCAGAGAATGGACGCAACAATGCCTTGCGCATCAACGGTCTTGGCGCTCCTAGAGCTTTCTATACACCTATCTTGCGACAAATCAACTTACCCAATACCAGCTATGGCGAAGATTATGCTTTGGGATTAGGCTTCTCTCGCAAATACCAAATAGGTAGAGTATATGAAGTGGTGTATTTGTGCAGACGTTGGGAAGACAATTCGGATGCCTCGCTAGATATTGTGAAGATGAATGCTCACAATCTATATAAAGATCGCATACGTACTTGGGAATTGGAAGCTCGTATTAATATGAATTACATCTATCAAGCAGAGGAAGAAGATGAAGAATTTGATCCAACAATTAATTGATGAGCAACTGCAAGACTGGGAGTTAGCTAAAAGCAACTACGCAGCTTTAGAGAATATACAAACTAAAGAGCTTGATTTGAATGGACACAATTATAAAGTGCAATTCAATCCTACTCGCATTGCATCCTCGGCAGCTAAGGTAGACAAACAATCGCTTCAAGCAAGAAAGTGTTTCTTGTGTAGTAGCAACTTACCTCCCCAGCAAAAGGGCATTCCGTTCATGGATAAGTATCAGATTTTACTAAACCCTTTCCCTATCTTCCCGAAGCATCTCACAATCCCCAACATCAACCACACAGATCAGTTGATTGGGGGTGGTTTTGAAGACATGCTGAACTTAGCAGAGGTAATTGATGACTATGTGATATTCTATAACGGGCCTAAGTGTGGTGCATCTGCGCCCGACCACGCTCACTTTCAAGCAGGCAGCAAAGGCTTTCTTCCACTAGAAAAGGATTTTAACAGCTACGCTAAGGAGCCAGTTGTTGAGTTAGCGAATGCTTCATTGAGTAAACTAACAGACGAACACCGATCTATTTTAGTTATCGAATCTACTCAAAAGCAAGCGATAATAAATCTATTCAAAACGGTATACGATGCTATGGAGGTAAATGAAGGCGAAGCAGAACCGATGATGAATCTGCTTGCTTGGAAAGATAAATGCAAGTGGATAGTCTGCATAATAATAAGAGCTAAACATCGCCCTGATTGTTTTCAAGCGGAGGGAGAAAAGAACTTATTGGTCAGTCCCGCCTCTGTTGATATGGGTGGGGTCATCATCACTCCACTCGAAAAGGATTTTGAGAAGATTACCAAAGAGAACATTGCAGATATATTAAAAGAGGTATCTCTATCGGCCAAGCAATGCAATGATTTAATACACCGCATTAAACTACGAGTATGAAAGAACCCTATATTCAAGTTGGCATCATCACCGAACCAAGCATTCGGTTTACTTTATTAAACCCTTATCTAGTAGATGGGGTTGAAGTAAGCGGCACACAACAGGTAGAATTAAGAGATGGAGAAGTTTATTGGCAAGGCAAGTGCTACAAAGAGCTAACTTTCGAGCCAATACATGAAGCAAGCGATGCTTTTGAGTTGAATGATGTAACTATTGGCATCAACTTTCATTGGGAGCGAAAAGAAGACCAACGGTTTCTTGGCAAACTGAAAGTGGTAGTCGATGGCGACAACCTCGTTGGCATCAACGTAATTCGTTTAGAAAACTACTTGACGAGCGTTATCTCTTCGGAGATGAGTGCTACCGCTTCGCTGGAGTTGCTGAAAGCACATGCGGTGATATCACGCAGCTGGTTGTTGGCTCAAATCAATAAAAGCAAAGTTGATACCGACTATACAAGTTATAATGCGAGTAGCGATGAGTTAATCAAGTGGTACGACCGTGAAGACCATACGCTATTTGATGTTTGTGCCGATGATCATTGCCAACGCTATCAAGGCATTACCAAAGCCTCAACAGAGATAGTGAAACAGGCGATTGCAGCAACACGTGGAGAAGTGTTAATGTATGAAGACACTATCTGTGATGCGCGTTACTCTAAATGTTGCGGTGGTGCATTGGAAGAATTTGAGTATTGCTGGGAAGATACACACTACCCCTATCTTGCTAAGCGTAGAGACAGTGAAACCGAACTAACATTACCCAACCTACAACTAGAGCAAGAGGCTGATAAATGGATTCTTTCTAAACCTGATGCATTTTGTCATACTGCGGACAAAGAGATACTTGGTCAGGTGTTGAACAACTACGATCAAGAGACTACTCAGTTCTACCGTTGGAAGGTAACTTATAGCCAAGCAGAGCTATCTAAGCTTATTCATCAGCGCTCGGGTATCGATTTTGGTCAGATAATAGACCTTGTACCCATAGCTAGAGGTACTTCAGGCAGGTTGTGGAAGTTGATGATTGTAGGAACTAATCTCACACTGACTATTGGAAAAGAATTAGAAATCAGGCGTACGTTGTCGCCCTCACATTTATATAGTTCGGCTTTCGTTGTAGATAAAGGAGATATGTCTAAGCAAGGCATTCCTCAACGCTTCACACTAACGGGAGCCGGTTGGGGACATGGTGTGGGACTTTGCCAAATAGGGGCGGCAGTCATGGGTGGGCAAGGGTATGACTACCGACAAATACTACTTCACTACTATACACAGGCAGCCATCACCCCACTCTATCAGTAACTTAAAGTAAAGCACAACTATGAATAACACTTTGAAAAAGACAAACCCGTGGGCGTGGATTCCTACATTATACTTTGCGCAAGGATTGCCCTATGTGGCCGTAATGACTATATCGGTCATTATGTACAAACGGTTGGGCATCTCCAATACAGACATTGCACTCTATACCGGATGGCTTTACCTGCCTTGGGTTATCAAACCCTTTTGGAGCCCCTTTATCGATTTATTAAAAACCAAACGATGGTGGACACTCTCCATGCAGTTCATCTTGGCTTTTGCCTTGGCGGGCATAGCCTTCTCCATCCCTACCTCTATCTTCTTTCAACTCACGCTGGCCGTATTTTGGATAGTTGGGTTTACCTCGGCTACACACGACATTGCTGCCGATGGTTTCTACATGCTGGCACTCACCGAGCACGAGCAATCTTTTTATGTGGGTATCCGCAGCACCTTTTATCGCATTGCTACCGTGGCCGGACAAGGATTACTCGTTATCATAGCGGGGTTGATAGAGACTGGTACAGGACTAGACCCGGCTGTTTTGGAGATAAACGTATCGCCTACCTATTCCAATACCATCACGCTACCTACATTTGATGATGTAAGTGAGAATCAAGAGAGGGAGGCACATTTCATATTCACCACACCGCTCGTTAATGCAGGCATGTTTATCGATGCAGTTGATACCAAACAGGCACGTGAACGAATTGCGGAGATAGAGCAACAGATTAAAGCATCCAATATCGCTAATGGATTTGTTGCTGACGAGTCTGCACAGCAAGTACAAAAAGGAACAAGCACTCCAAAAGCCGAAAGTAGCTTTACAACTTGGGTGCGCAATACCTTTGGCGAGAAGCGAGAAGTAACGGATGATATTGTTGACAACGCCGTAGTGGTGGGCGTGCGCCTGTCCAAACAGCCTCAGGAGGATGAAACAAAAGTCTTTAACCTCACTTTCAAAGAAGGAGACCCTAGCATACGCCTGGAGCAAAACAAGCTATCGCCACGGTTTGAGTTTACTGCACACAACTGGAACAAACCAGCCTATATGCTTTTCAGAATAGACCATAAAATTAAATCGGCCACATCGGCTACATTCGAAGGCGCATCGGGCAATATTCCCTTTGCATGGATGATGGTTTTCATTGTCTTATCGATATTCTTCTTTGCAGTTAGCATCTATCACAACTGGATTCTGCCTCGCCCTACGAGCGACCACGCTACCAAAGATGTCTCTGCAAGCAACATCATCAAAGAATTTTTCGAAACCTTCAAAAGCTTCTTTACCAAAAAGCAAGCTTTCGTGGCTATCCTCTTCATGCTGCTTTATCGTTTCCCCGAAGCACAATTGGTGAAATTGATAAACCCTTTCTTGCTAGACCCCATTGATAAAGGCGGGCTGGGACTAACTACCGGTCAGGTAGGATTTGTATATGGCACAGTTGGGATTATCGGACTAACGCTTGGTGGGATTATCGGTGGATTTGTGGCAGCAAAAGGCGGACTAAAAAGATGGCTATGGCCTATGGCTTGGAGCATGTCGCTCACCTGTCTTACGTTTGTTTACCTCAGTTATGCGCAAGACCACTCCCTACTTACCGTCAACATCTGTATCTTTATCGAGCAGTTTGGCTACGGTTTTGGATTTACGGCCTACATGTTATTCCTCATTTACTTTTCGGAGGGAGAGCACAAAACGGCCCATTATGCCATCTGCACAGGGTTTATGGCATTGGGCATGATGCTACCAGGCATGGCAGCCGGCTGGTTGCAAGAAACAATTGGTTACAGACATTTCTTTGTGTGGACCATCATTTGCTGCATCGCCACCATTGCTGTTTGCGCTTTCATCAAGATAGATCCCAACTTTGGCAAAAAGCAACCTAAAGAAGAAGCCTAATAAATAACACATCAATATATGATACTAATAGCAGATAGCGGCTCTACAAAAACCGACTGGGCCATTGTAGAGAAAGGACAAGCGCCACAAATCATCTCTACAAAGGGGATGAACCCATTCTTTCAGACGGAAGAAGAGATAGCTCATGAAGTAGAATCAAGCCTACTACCCCATATACAGAGCAATTCAACTCTTGAAAAAATATTCTTTTATGGAGCAGGCTGCACGCCAGAGAAGATTCCAATGATGAAAGCCGCTTTGGAAGTACACCTTAAACCCACTCAAGGCATAGCGGTTTATTCGGATATAGTGGCCGTAGCACATGCTATGTGCGGACATCAACCGGGTATTGCCTGTATCTTGGGCACAGGTTCCAACACCTGCTACTACGATGGCAAAAGCATTACGGCATCAGTCTCTCCTCTCGGTTTTATTCTTGGCGATGAAGGGAGTGGAGCTGTACTAGGTAAGTTGTTGGTAGGTGATATTCTTAAAAACCAACTATCCCCCAAGTTGAGAGAGAAGTTTCTAAATTCTTTCAATTTAACTCCGGCCGATATCATTGATAGAGTTTATCGCAAGCCTTTTCCCAACCGATTCTTGGCGAGTCTATCTCCTTTTCTTATCGAGAACATAAGCGAGCCGAAAATCTTTTCACTCGTAAAGAGCAGCTTCAAAGCTTTCTTTGAGCGCAATGTGATGCAATACGATTATCAGAATGTGCCTATCTATCTAGTAGGTTCTATCGCTTTTTATTATCAAGACATCTTGAAAGATGTAGCAGGCGACTTAGGCATTCATATTCAGGCTATCGAGAAAAGCCCTTTGATGGGTTTGGTGAGATATTATCAGGACAGTAAATTATAAAATAGAACCTTATGTTTATAAAAATATCAGAGCAACCCTCGCTCTACAATGATTTAGAAAAGAAATCCACACGTGAGATACTGGAGGATATAAATGCTGAGGACCAAAAGGTGGCTTTGGCAGTGCAAAAAGCTATCCCACAAATAGAGCAGTTGGTAGAGCAAATTGTGCCACGCATGAAGCAAGGTGGACGCATCTTTTACATGGGAGCTGGCACAAGTGGCAGACTGGGTGTGCTGGATGCTTCGGAGATTCCACCTACTTTTGGCATGCCTCCCACTTATGTCATCGGCATGATAGCGGGTGGCGAGAAAGCATTGCGCAATCCGGTTGAGAATGCCGAAGACAACATCAATCGAGGCTGGGAAGAGTTACAGGCAATGGGCATTAATGAAAAGGATACTGTAATAGGAATAGCGGCATCGGGCACTACTCCCTACGTGATAGCTGCATTGCACGAAGCTCGCAAACATGGAATATTGACAGGGTGCATCACAAGCAATCCCGACTCACCCATGGCACAAGAGGCAGATGTAGCCATCGAAATGATTGTTGGCCCGGAATACGTAACGGGGAGCTCGCGTATGAAATCGGGTACGGGACAGAAAATGATTCTCAACATGATAAGCACCTCCGTGATGATACAGATGGGAAGAGTAAAAGGGAACAAGATGGTAAACATGCAACTCAGCAATCAAAAGCTAGTAGACAGAGGTACACGAATGATTATTGAAGAACTAGGGCTAGAATATGAGCATGCCAAGACACTGCTCTTGATGCATGGCTCAGTAAAGGATGCGATTGATGCATATAAGCAAAAATCAACTACATAACACAAATAAAGAGATGGCTTCAAAACCATCTCTTTATCATTTATATCATTAAGCTTCTTAGAAAGCAACACCAAGTGTGAAACCAAAGTTACTTAAACCTTTATCATTGTAGTTGAACACTTTGTTAACCTTATTTGATCCGTAGCTATAATAGATAGCTAAGTGCAAACCAGGACCATAAGCCCAAGGGAATACGTTGATACCAATTTCAGGTGATACGTAGAATCCCCATGTTTTTTGATAAGATTCAAATACATTATAGAAAGATGTATATTTAGCATATTCAGCACCTAATTTGCCGGCAAAGTAAGGTTGCCACACACCACCACGATTAAATTGATAGCGGATAGCAGCACCAAATGGCAATTGGAAAGTAGTATGTTGTTGATCGGTATACAACACGCCATTATTCACAGCAAGAAGTTGTTGACCTACATACTTATGATTGCTACTATAGTTCAAGAATAAACCCAAACCAATGTTGTCGCTTAAGAAATAACCTCCCTCAAAATTCATACCCCAGCCACTAGCTTTGTTTGCAAAGTCGCTTCCAAGAGGTGCATTAAATTTCCAGTCAACGCTAGCATAGCCATTGTCTGATAGTTGAGCCTTTGCAGGTAGAGCAAAGACCAGAGCTAAAGCTATTACAGCCAATACTCTTGTAGATATATATTTTATTGTCTTCATAAAGTTCCTAATTGTTTAATTATTTTTTAATGTAAGTTGATTGGCTAAATGCTTGTTGCACACCCTTCACTGCCAAAGTAGCACTAATAGATGAACTATAAGCAGGAGCTACCATATAACAAGTCCACCAAATAGGAAGTTTTGAAGTTGAAGTAGTTGCTGTAGTACCACCTTGATAACCCATATCAATAATAAATGAGTTGGTAGTCAAGCTATAAGTCATAGAGTAAGGATAATAGAATCCTCCTCCCCAGCCCCAATAGTTGCCCCAGTAGCTACCAGATCCGTAAATCCAGTTTGGGTAACCATAATCACTAAAGTAATAAGTACTTTGCACATAAGTAACACTAATAGCAAGATCAGCATCTTCTTTAGTAGTAGATAAAGCGTAACCTCTTGAAACCATTTGAGTAGATATAGCATTCAATATTTCTTCTGCTGCAACTCCTGTCATAGTTTCTTCTTTTTCACTACTTGAGGCTACAAGTATTGCATCTGCTAGGTAAAAAGTAGAAGCAGTACTAAATTTAGCATCGCTTGCTTCACTAGTATAAACTAGATACTCATCAGCTAGTTTGTTTAAATCAGGATCTTTTTCACATGCAGTGAATGCAAAGACCGCCAATAAAATAGGAATTAATCTCTTCATAATCATTTATAATGTTTAGGTTAAATAAAAATTCTGCCTGGTACCTCTAGGCTTTTGATAGAAACAACAACTTCTCATATAAAATGTTCGTACAACAAAAAATTTGTACGTTAATAATTATTTAAAATGCTTATTCATGCTATTTTTAACTATATAGTTACTTCTATTAACTCACATAATTCATCCAGTTTCATAGGTGCGAAACTTTTATTTCATCAAAGCGAAACTTTAGTTTCATACCAGTGAAACTAAGCAAAAGCCGGTGCCTAACAAAGGATATAAAACCTACTTACGTTTTTTTCAATATAAAAAAAGCCTGCATCTCAATAGAAATGCAGGCTTCGTATAAAATATAGTAAATTATCGGTAATTAATCTTCCTCAACATTGAATGATATATTGTTAACTCTAAACAATTGCATATCAAATATCAAGGTAGAATATCCTAAGATACTAGAAGATCCGCTTGAACCATAACCTTGACTCCAAGGAATATATACTTCCCAGCGTTCTCCTGTACCAATGCGTTGCAAAATTTCCCACCATCCGTTTATCAAACTACCATAAACAACCGAAAATTCTACTGGAGCATCAAACTCAGTTGGTGCATCGCCATAGAAACCATCAAAACGTTCTCTAAGAATGTTCGATCCTTTATAATACATATCTACTGTTGAACTCTGATCTAAAGCTATTTGTTCCGGTGCATAAACATAGTCGGGCACATCACTAACAGGAGTTAGCTTCTTGAAGAAAATGTATTGACTGGGAGCAGTTAGCAAATGTATGCTATCCAATCCACCATGATCGGCAGTTGTCGTGTAAACGTTGTACAATGAGTCAATGAATGCTTCATTACGTTCCCTCCAGTTATCATATTTGCTAACTTCCTTAGTTTCTTCACAAGAAGTAAATATAAGAAGTAGCAAAAACAACGGAGCTAAATAGAGTTTCTTATTCATTATAAGTAGATTTATTGTAGTGATTTCAATAAAGAGGTGATGCTTACTCTTTCGGCAATGATATTGCTTAGTTCAGAGATAGCCACACGTTCTTGTTGCATTGTGTCGCGATCGCGAAGTGTTACGCAGTTATCTTCTAGTGTTTGATGGTCAACAGTAACGCAGAAAGGAGTACCTATGGCATCTTGACGGCGGTAACGTTTACCGATACTGTCTTTTTCATCATATTGGCAGTGAAGTTGGAACTTCAAACCATCGATAATCTCACGTGCTTTTTCAGGTAGACCATCTTTCTTCACAAGAGGCATAACCGCCAACTTCACGGGTGCAAGCGCAGCAGGAAGTCTCAAAACAACACGAGTTTCACCGTTTTCAAGTTTCTCTTCGCAGTAAGAAGCGCTCAAGATACTCAAGAACATACGGTCTACACCGATTGATGTTTCAATAACGTAAGGCACATATGATTCGTTGATTTCAGGATCGAAGTATTTAATGTTCTTACCTGAGTATTTCTCGTGTTGGCTTAAGTCGAAGTCTGTACGAGAGTGAATACCTTCTACCTCTTTGAAACCAAAAGGCATTAAGAATTCGATATCGGTTGCAGCGTTAGCATAGTGAGCCAACTTATCATGATCGTGGAAACGATAGTGGCTATCACCAAAGCCAAGTGCTTTGTGCCATTTCAAACGCATCTCTTTCCAGTTTTTAAACCAATCAAGTTCTGTTCCTGGTTTTACAAAGAATTGCATCTCCATTTGTTCGAACTCGCGCATACGGAAGATAAACTGACGAGCAACAATCTCATTACGGAATGCCTTACCGATTTGAGCGATACCGAAAGGAATCTTCATACGACCGGTTTTTTGAACATTCAAGTAGTTTACAAAGATACCTTGTGCTGTTTCGGGGCGAAGATAGATTTTCATTGCACCATCGGCAGTAGAACCCATATCTGTGCTAAACATCAAGTTGAATTGACGAACTTCAGTCCAGTTTTTAGTTCCCGAGATAGGACAAGCAATCTCTTCATCCACGATAATCTGACGAAGTTCGTCTAGGTTGCTATCGTTCAAAGCCTTTGCAAAACGAGTGTGTAGTGCATCGCGCTTAGCTTGATTATCGAGAATACGAGGATTAGTGCTACGGAATTGAGCTTCATCAAAAGCCTCTCCGAAACGTTTTGCAGCTTTCGCTACTTCTTTATTCATTTTATCATCGTACTTAGCCAACTGATCTTCAATCAATACGTCTGCACGATAACGTTTTTTAGAATCTTTATTATCAATCAATGGGTCATTGAATGCATCAACATGCCCCGAAGCTTTCCAGATAGTAGGGTGCATAAAGATTGCAGAGTCGATACCTACAATGTTTTCATGCAACAACACCATGCTGTCCCACCAGTATTTTTTAATATTGTTTTTGAGCTCAACACCCATTTGACCATAATCATATACCGCTCCCAGTCCATCATAAATATCACTCGAAGGGAATACAAAACCATACTCTTTACAGTGTGATACTAACTTCTTAAAAACATCTTCTTGTGCCATTTCAATAATTGTGATTAATGTGCCTTATGCAAATGTGCGATAATAAGTATATTAGCATGTTAGCACTTCATAAATAATGTGCAAAGTAAATGATTTTTTTGCAGATAATTTGTATTTTTGCCTGCACATCGTCTAATAAATGATGTAAAAAAGATAATTTGTTGTTAAAACAAGAGGAATATTGACCACTATGAGTGATGAATTAAACGAAATACCAGAAGAACACTCTGACTATAAACCGGCAGATACACATAATGAGAATGTTAAGCATCAACTTACCGGTATGTATCAAAGCTGGTTTCTCGATTATGCTTCGTATGTTATTCTAGAACGCGCTGTGCCGCACGTAATGGACGGACTGAAACCTGTTCAACGACGTATATTGCATTCGATGAAGCGACTAGACGATGGGCGTTACAACA
>CAMTOV010000012.1 GCA_947074235.1 uncultured Bacteroides sp.
AGAAGTTTGATACAGGCATACCTTTATAAGTAGCATAGCGAGTCAAAGGAATCATTGTAGTATCACCATGACCACCAATTACCATACCTTCTACTTCGTTAGCGTTGCATCCTAGTTCTTGAGAAAGGAAATATTTGAAACGAGAGCTATCCAAAGCGCCACCCATACCAATAATACGGTGCTTAGGTACACCAAGTGATTTAAGAGCTAAGTAAGTCATTGTATCCATAGGGTTAGATACCACAACGATGATAGCATTAGGAGAATATTTCAATAGATTTTCAGCTACTGATTTTACGATACCAGCATTAACACCGATCAACTCTTCGCGAGTCATACCTGGTTTACGTGGAATACCAGAAGTGATAACAACAACGTCAGAATTAGCAGTTTGAGCATAATCATTAGTACAACCAACCAAAGTTGTGTCGAATCCTAACAATTGTGCACATTGCATCATATCCATCGCTTTACCTTCTGAAACGCCTTCCTTCACGTCCAACATTACTACTTCATCAGCTACTTCATTGAACGCTAATACATTTGCGCATGTAGCACCTACGTTTCCTGCACCTACTACGGTTACTTTTGACATAATACTTATTTTTTTAGAATTGATAAATTGTTTCATTAATCATTTGTGTGGCAAAATTACAATGATAATCCTTATTAAAGAAATATTTCCATAATAATTTTCGTTAAACTCCTTTCACATATAGCGGAATGCAAAGTAGACATTACAGTTTTATAAAAACTACGTTAAACACTGTAATACATATCGTTGAAATGATTATTTTTGTCGTCTTAATATTAAGAAAATAATAAAAATGAATAAAAAGACCCTTCTCATTATAGCGATTTCGGCAATGGTGATTGCCTTGATTGGCTTAACCTTCTTGCTTTTTACAGAAAAAAAGAATTCGCGAGAATTACTTGAAGAGTTTGCTCTAGAAAAAGAAGAACTTGAAAATGAGTATACTCACTTTGCTCAGCAATATGACGAACTCAAGATAACTGTTACCAATGACTCTCTGTCCATTCTTTTAGATCAAGAACAGGTTAAAACTCAACGTTTACTCGAAGAACTACGCACCGTAAAGAGTAGCAACGCTGCTGAAATCAGACGTTTGAAGAAAGAATTAGCAACCTTGCGCAAGGTGATGGTAAATTATATCAATCAAATAGACTCACTCAACAAAATCAATACTCAGCAGAAGCAAGTAATTGCAGAAGTAACAAAAAAATACAATGCAGCTTCGAGTCAAGTATCTACTCTTTCTGAAGAAAAAAAGAATTTAACCAAGAAAGTTGCACTTGCTGCACAATTAGATGCAACAAATATCTCGATAGAAGCTAAAAACAGACGTGACCGAAAGGCCAAAAAAGCAAAAGACGTTGAGAAGTTTACCATCGGCTTTACTATTGTAAAAAATATAAGTGCCGAAACTGGCGAACGTACGCTATACATTAACATATATAAGCCCAATAACGAGGTATTATGCAAAAACACTAGCAATACGTTCGATTACGAAAATCGCACTCTTCCTTATTCAATCAAAAAATACATCGAATACAATGGTGAAGAACAAAATGTAGTTGTGTATTGGAATGTAGATGAATATCTTTCGGCTGGCACATACCGGGTAGATATTTTCACAGAAGGAACATTAATAGGTTCGCAACGCTTTGAGTTAGAATAAACAAATCACTTATATATCTTATTATTATACTCCCCACTATCGTTTCTTTTCACAGCTATCGATAGTGGGGAGTATTTTTTAAAAAAACTTAAATCTCTTTGTCGAGTAATAAAAAGCATCTATTTTTGTTTCGTTGTTTATGCAATTATTATTTCAACAATTCAACAGTATAGTAATAACGCATTTAATAATAGTTGAGTCAGAATTAAACTGATACAATAGAGTAGTTAGTTTTAAATACGAAAATATAATGAAGAAAGTATTTTTATTGACAAGCCTGCTAAGTGTTGCAATTATATCACAAGCACAGAATGTACTGAGCCTAGATAGTTGTCGTGCATTAGCCATTGCCAACAACAAAGAGTTGCTTATCTCTAATGAAAAGATAAATGCTGCCCACTATCAAAAGAAAGCTGCTTTTACAAATTATCTTCCCGAGATTTCTGCAAATGCAGGGTATATGCGCAATCAAAAAGAGTTTTCACTACTGAATACTGATCAAAAAAATGCGTTATCGGGATTGGGCACAACTGTTGGTGGCACTTTAGAACAGGCTGGAGCTGCTTTGGGACAGATATCTCCAGAGCTAGCACAACAGTTTGGTCCTATACTCAATGCTTTGGGCGAACAATTAGTACCCACCTTCAATAGCGTTGGTCAATCTTTAGTAGATGCGCTTCGCACAGATACTCGCAATGTGTTTGCCGGTGCAATTACATTAACACAACCATTATACATGGGTGGCAAGATTCGTGCTTACAATAAAATCACTAAATATGCCGAAGAACTTGCTCATCAGCAACAAAATAGTAGCTTGCAAGAGGTTATACTTAGCACCGACCAAGTATATTGGCAAGTAGTTTCACTCGTCAACAAAAAGAAACTAGCCGAGAGTTATTTAAATCTACTAGAAAAGCTAGATGATGATGTAAACAAAATGATTAATGAAGGTGTAGCAACCAAAGCTGATGGTCTGTCAGTACGAGTAAAAGTAAACGAAGCCGAAATGACGCTTACAAAAGTAGAAGACGGGCTAAGTCTTTCGAGAATGTTATTGTGTCAGCTTTGCGGTTTAGATCTTACTACACCCATCAGCCTAGAAGATGAAAGCATCGAAGACATTCCTTTATTAGGGATGGGTACTCAATTTGACATGGAGGTAGCCTATGCCAATCGTCCAGAAATACGTAGCCTTGAACTTGCCAAAGAAATTTATAAGCAAAAAGTAAATGTAACCCGTGCTGAACATCTTCCCTCTCTTGCCTTGATGGGTAACTATATATTAAGTAATCCTTCTGCTTTCAACAGTTTTGAAAATAAATTTAAAGGAATGTGGAATGTAGGTGTTATGCTTCAAGTACCTATTTGGCATTGGGGGCAAGGCACTTATAAAGTAAAAGCAGCCAAAGCCGAAGCTCGCATTGCGCAATATCAACTAGAAGAAGCCAAAGAGAAAATTGAATTACAAGTAAATCAAGCATCGTTCAAAGTAAAAGAAGCTGCCAAGAAGCTTGTTATGACAGAGAAGAATCAAGAGAAAGCGGATGAAAATCTTCGCTATGCTACACTTGGTTTTCAAGAAGGCGTGATTGCAACCAACAATGTGCTAGAGGCACAAACAGCTTGGCTTAAAGCACAGTCCGAAAAGATTGACGCTCAGATTGATGTAAAATTGACAGAGATTTATCTACAAAAGTCTCTCGGTACATTGAAGTAAGCATTCATCAAATAATCATTTAGAAATATATAAATTATAAACTTATAAGGCTTTTCATCCCAACGTATTGTTGCTGAAAGCTCAATTATCAAACGTTCATTATGGAATCACAGAAATCACAAAACAGCAATATGTTGCTTGCGTTTCTAACGCTACTTGGTGTTATCATCTTAGTAGCCGTTGTTGGTTTTTTCATGCTATCCAAAGGTCCTGAAATTATCCAAGGACAAGCAGAAGTTGACGAATATCGTGTGTCGAGCAAAGTGCCCGGACGCATACTAGAGTTTCGTGTAAAAGAGGGGCAGGAAGTCAAAAAGGGTGATACACTTGCCATTTTAGAAGCTCCTGATGTTCAAGCAAAACTTCAACAAGCATTAGCCGCACAATCGGCTGCCAATGCTCAAAATGAAAAAGCTATAAAAGGGGCTCGTCAAGAGCAAATTCAAGGAGCATATGAGATGTGGCAAAAATCGATTGCCGGACTTGAAATTGCAGAAAAATCGTATACCCGTGTGAAAAACCTATATGAGCAGGGAGTGATGCCTGCACAAAAGTTTGATGAAGTTAGTGCACAACGTAAAGCGGCAATTGCTACCGAGAAAGCGGCAAAATCGCAATATGAAATGGCAAAGAATGGTGCTGAACGTGAAGACAAACTAGCGGCAGCAGCTTTAGTGGATCGTGCAAAAGGGGCTGTTGCAGAAGTAAATTCTTATATCAATGAGACTTATCTTATTGCTTCTGCCAATGGCGAGGTTTCAGAGATTTTCCCAAAAGTGGGCGAATTGGTAGGAACTGGTGCGCCAATTATGAACATTGCCGTATTAAGCGACATGTGGGTAACCTTCAATGTGCGCGAAGATTTACTGAAAGATATGACAGTTGGCTCTGAGTTTATTGCCATTGTGCCAGCACTTGGCAATGAAGAATTTCCATTGCAAGTATATTACATGAAAGATCTTGGCACTTATGCAGCTTGGAAAGCAACAAAAACAACCGGACAATTCGATTTAAAAACATTCGAAGTTCGTGCACGCCCATTATCTGCCGTACCAGGTTTACGCCCTGGAATGTCTGTGATTATTAAGAAGTAATCTGCAATGGAGAAAATAAAAAGAAGATATATAGCTCTATGGCTTGTCATGAAGCGAGAATGCCAACGATTGGTTTCTCGCCCGCTATATCTTTTCTGCATGGTGATAGCTCCCATGTTCTGCTATCTGTTTTTTACTACTTTGATGGGTTCGGGACTACCCACTGAGTTGCCTGTAGGTGTTGTCGACATGGATCAAACAGCAACCTCGCGCAATATCATACGCAACCTCGATTCCTTTGGTCAGACACAGGTAGTAGCTCATTATCCCAATGTGAGTGATGCACGCATTGCCATGCAAGAAGGCAAGATATATGCATTCTTCTATCTTCCACCCGGTTTGTCATCAGATGCTACTAACCAAAAACAGCCAAAGATATCTTTTTATACCAACAACTCATACCTCATTGCTGGTTCGTTGTTGCTCAAGGATATGAAGATGATGAGTGAACTGGCATCGGGAGCAGCCGCACGAAAAGTACTTTACGCCAAAGGAGCTACCGAAGATCAAGCAATGGCGTTTTTGCAACCCATCGTTATCGACACACATGCACTCAATAACCCTTGGCTCAACTATTCGGTTTACTTGTGCAACACCATTGTGCCTGCTATGCTCATGATATTAATGTTCATGGTTACTGTTTACTCTATTGGTACAGAAATAAAAGACCGCACGGCTCGCGAATGGCTTCGGTTGAGTAATAACTCAATATATATAGCCCTTGCCGGAAAGCTATTTCCACAAACGGTGATATTCTCTATCATGGGGATGTTTTATAATGCTTATCTATATGGCATTTTGCATTTCCCCTGCAATAGCGGCATCTGGCCTATGCTACTAGCCACACTGTGTTTTGTATTAGCGTCGCAACTTTGTGGTGTATTCATGGTAGGCATATTACCAACCTTACGTTTGGGATTGAGCTTTGCTTCACTTTGGGGAGTTATATCCGTTTCTATCTGCGGATTCTCATTCCCCGTGATGGCTATGCATCCCACTCTGCAAGCATTGAGCATTCTATTCCCATTGCGCCACTACTTCTTAATCTATGTAGACCAAGCGCTCAATGGTTATAGCATGGCCTATTCGTGGCCCAATTATTTGGCGTTATTACTATTTATGATGCTTCCGTTCCTGGTTATCCATCGATTAAAAGAAGCATTGATTTATTATAAATATGTACCCTAATGAGTGAGAATACATTTTTCAATAAGATAAAGCAAGGTATAAACGATTTATTCTATATCTGGCTACAGGAGTTTCGCAATACCTTTCGCGATCAAGGGGTATTGATATTCTTCATCGTGGTGCCTTTGGCTTATCCACTGCTCTATGGGTTTATCTATACCGAAGAGGTAGTGCGTGAAGTACCCGCTGTGGTAGTAGATATGTCGCGCAGCAGCCTCAGTCGCGAATACATTCGCAAAATAGATGCCACTGCCGACATACAGATTGTGGCCTATTGCACTGATATGGAAGAAGCCAAGGAGATACTGAAAGAGCGAGAAGCATACGGAATTATCTATATTCCCGCCGAGTTTAGTAAAGACATCGCTCGTGGCATACAGGCTCACGTCAACATCTATTGCGATATGAGTGGACTGCTCTATTATAAGAGTATGTTACTGGCCAATACGGCCGTGTCGCTCGACATGAATCGTGACATCAAGATAGCTCGTGCCGGCAATACAACCGATCGTCAAGATGAAATCACGGGATACCCGATAGAATATGAAGATATAGCGCTCTATAATCCTACCAATGGTTTTGCGGCCTTTTTAATTCCGGCCGTATTGATATTGATGCTTCAACAAACATTGCTGTTGGGCATTGGTTTGTCTGCCGGAACAGCACGCGAGAACAATCGCTTCAAAGACCTCGTGCCTATCAATCGTCATTATAACGGAACACTACGAATTGTGTTTGGCAAGGGACTGTGCTACTATATGATTTACTCTGTGATATCGGTGTATGTATTATGCATCGTTCCGCACATCTTTAAGCTCAACCAGATAGGCATGCCACGAGATTTAATCTTGTTTTTGCTACCCTACTTGGCTTCGTGTATATTCTTTGCAATGACGGTTTCCATCTTCATCCGCAATCGCGAAACATGTATGTTGATATTTGTATTTACCTCCGTTCCATTGTTGTTTATCTCGGGCATATCGTGGCCGGGAGCAGCCATTCCTAAGTTCTGGGAGTTGATATCTTATTTGTTTCCTTCCACGTTTGGTATTAATGGATTTGTGCGCATCAACAATATGGGTGCTACATTAAGTGAAGTTGAAATGGAGTATAAAGCGTTATGGATTCAAGCAGGTTTCTATTTTATTACTACCTGCTTAGTATATAGATGGCAAATTATAAGAAGTAGAAAACACATCATTGATCGATATCAAGAACTTAAGACAAACAGTTCTAAACCATAAAAGCAAAAGCGAAGTACTCTTACAAATACTTCGCTTTTGCTTTTATGGTTGATATCATCCACACTTTTATTCGCTTAGCAAAGGTGTTTACCATTAGTGTTAATGCCCCATCTGGACTTGCCAACTAATTTTAGAGAATAAGTTAAGCTACATTTAATAATTTATCATTATTACTCTCTATCTCTCACCAGAACCCCTCAATATTGAGGTTGTTTAAGAAGGAGTGCCTTCTTTTCCGGTTATACCAAATTTCAATATACCGGAATAACGCAACTCTCATATTATCCTTTGATAACTTTTTAAATCCATAAATCATTTCAGTTTTCAAGCTTTTAAAGAAACTTTCAGCCACAGCATTGTCCCAGCAGCTTCCTTTGCGTAACATACTTTGTCTGATATTATATGAGGCTACGTAATTGCGAAACTTACGGCTTATATATTGTGCACCACGATCTCAATGAAAAATCATATCTAGATTCCGTCTTCTACTCTTAACCGTCATTTTAAAGGCTGCCATTACCGTCTCAACCGTATTCATACCATCACTAATACCCCATCCTATGACTTTTCTATCAAAGAGATTTATTACCGTAGTCAGATATAAAAAACCTTCCAATACAGATATATAAGTAATATCAGAAACCAGCGCTTGTGAAGGCGTATCAGGACTGAAACTGCGATTCAGTAAGTTTTCAAATATAGGTTCCTTATGATTGAAATCTGTAGTAACCTTATGTTTTTTACGATGCTTGCTCTGAATATTCATATTCCACATTAAACTATTCAACCAGCAAATCTTCGGGAAGAATTTCAAAAGTCTAGTCAACATAATTGTATGTGAACAACACATGAATGTTTATTCTAAATAAGGACCTTTCCCTTTTAGGCGTTCACTTAAAAAGGCTTTAGAATTGCCGTATTCAGTTATATGTTTCTTACCGACATATAAGTCTATTCTTATCAAAGCGGTAGGATTATTACAGGAAACTTCTATAACGGCAAAATAGGACTTTGTTTTTAATTTATTTGAAAATGATTCTTTTACATAAACACCTTCAATACCTAGACCATCAGCAATTATATGCATTTGAGCATTGGGGTCATCACAAGTTATTTGATAAGCGATAGAAGTTTCTACATCCTCTAATGGTATATCATCATTACTACAACTTTGAAATAAAACCAAGCAATAGACTGAAAATAGTGATATTATAATATATTTCATTTCCTTTATTTTAAATTGCACTTATGCCAAACGAGACTGTCCCTGTATTATACATTCTAACATGATACTTTGATCCAACTTTACTTTCTATTATAGCATCATAAAAGTAAATTATGTCTTGTCCCAAATCGTCATCTTTATTGGACCTCGTTACACTGATTTCACGACGGACTTCTGTTGTTGTAGAAGAGCTTGCCTCAGAGTCCATACTTGTATTTATTGAATTACCATCACCTAGTCCTAAACCCAATTTAATGCTACCATTAACTTTTGAGCTATTGAATTTTTTAGTGCTAACCGTGTATGTTTCAGTGTATGTTTCTCCTGGATCTTCTTCAACGAATGTTATTGTTCTAGAAAGTGCTTCACTAGATAAATCCCATTTGCCCAAGGATATCGATTTGTCGGTTAAATAGTATCTTTTTGCTGTAAATTTATTGACATCAATATAATATGTATATTTACTACGTCTAAACATTGTAGAATGACGATATTTTCTTTCCAAGTTAAAATCCCAAATGTCATTAGGAGATATAGGCAATCTTTTTATCATGGGATTGTTTGAAGCGGATGTTGCAATCTCAATTTTAAGATTATAACACCCTTTAGTCCAAAATTCATTAATAAGTTCCTCCTGTGTAAAATCACGTTTTTTTCTAGAAGTAGACGTTTGCTTAATCTCTGGATCATCTGTGTACTGGTTATTTTCCTTTGTATCAGTAATTGTAAAATAGGCTTTTGGGTCAATCTCAATAAAACTAATATACTCGGTGACATTTTGGTTTAAATTACCTTTAGTGGAAGATGGTGTCATCCCATAATATATATAATCTCTTTGCAATGCCATTGACTGCCTACTACCGTCATCTTTATAAAAGTACGAGTAAGCTAAAATAGCTTTATTCCCTACAACAGAAGCATCTGCTAAGGTTGTATTACGAGTTACTGCTTCTTTGTTATCGCTATTATCATATTCATCAGCAATAAACGAATACTTTGTATTAGAAAAGCGAGTTTGTTTGTTTACGATTACTCTGCTATTTTTATTTACAACAAACACATGAAAACCGGGAATTTCACCTTTCGATATAGAATCCACGACACTGCCATTTAGGAATAGTATGTTATTGATGTCATTAGGTAAAACTACAGGTGTTTCATTGTCAGTACAATCTAGATTGTCTGCAGAAATATCACATGCAGTAATTTTAGGAATAAGTATATTAATCGTAGGAACTGAGTGCTCAATACTTTCTAATTCTCCTGGTTTTGCATACTTGTTAAGTATTTCGCCAAAGGTTTCATTTCCAATATGTATATCTTTTACATTAACATATAGAATATCATAATTATAATTAAACTTCTTCAATGCCTCCCTTTTTAAAAATTCACGAACATCAGTTCTTCTAAAAGTGGCTTGTGATAGTATCTCGGCAAATCGTCTCATTGCTGATTGCTCGTCTAATTCATTGGCAAATTGTTCTAAATTGTCATTTTCGAAAATAAAATTATCTTGCTGGCAAGACATGAATAGTACATTTAGTAATGTAAGGAATAAACAAATTCTTTTCACAGGTTATTTTTAAATAATTTCAGCAAAGATAATGAAAAAAAAATACAAGAAACGGTTTTATCCATTAACATATTTATAAGGATGCTCAACATGGTTCATTTCTACGTTATTCCATAATCTGAATTAAGTACATAACGGATAATAGGGGGTATTTCTTTCTTATCGTAGTCCATAACTTTTTTATCGAGCTTATCGACCAATTCCATAGCGATATCGGGGCGTAACTGTACCGCTTGAATAACTCTTTTGATGTACTTCTTATCACGAGGAAAGAAAGTATCTAAAATGCTTGAAACCCTTTGCAGGCAAGCGTTTACACTCTGATAATCTACTTTGTTTTGTTCATCCTCTTTTGTGTGAACAAAGAAGAAATAAGATAGAACCTTTCTTTTGTCTGTGTCCTTTACCGAATATTCAAACCAAAGGTCACATTGTCCGTTGTCGTAGAGGTCTTTAATCTCTTTTTGTGCCACATCTAAGACCTTTTGTTTGAAGTGTGCTATATTAACCTGAGTTCGGTATAAGTTTTTCTATATTCTTTCTCTTTCATGAGGTCGCACGAGATTATGCGATACTGTTGTGTATCACGTTTGAGTTTCTATATTTTACATTGATTAAAATAGTGTCATTTGCCCTGTAAAAGGTTCAATCTCGAACTCTGCGTTTATGGCAGACTTCTTATCAAAAAAGCAGTATGCTGTTATAGCTGCCAGCACATTCACAATGAAGTTGTCAAAGCTTCTGTGCCTGGAATGTACTATTTGGGCTACATTTTTCAGTTCATCGTTGATGGTTTCAATGATAGAATGTTTGCGGAGCATTATCTTGTCGTAGAGTGGCATAAGTTTGTTCTTCATATTAGAACGGATACCAGTCACCAAATGTATTCCATCTTGCAGTAGATTTTCAAATAATTCCTGCTTGATATAACCTTTGTCCGCATACAACTTACCAAACAGATTCTGGCTCATATTGCTGAATACCATCTCGTTGCGGTCATCGAAATTGGCTTTTGTCAACACAAAATTCAATAGTTCCCCCTTTTCGTTGCATAGGAGATGGAGCTTAAAACCAAAATACCATCCCATAGTGCTTTTCCCCCGAGTGTCCTTGTCCTTGAAAACCTTATTGTTGCTGATGCGTTTGTTGTGACATACAGGGATACAAGTGGACTCAATGAAACTTATTCCGGTACATTCCCCCATACAGGTTAGTTTGATGCAAAACATCATCGGCAGGAAGACACGTTTCTTCAGTTCCACAAAACGATTATACGATAGAGGGTTGGGAAACTCTTTTGATAAATGCTCGCATACATAAAAGAGGTAATAATGTTTGAAGTTGCGAAAACTATTAAAATGGAAACAAGCTATAATCGTGATGATTTCAGAGTCGCTCATACGGCGTTCACGGTTGCGATGTTGCTTGCCGCTAGAAACTTTCAAAGCATTTTTTTGAAGTTATGCTTCATATTCTTTGCAAAAGTCGTCACAAATACAAAAGATCTCAGTAATTTTAGCCTTGTCAATCATAGAACGAATTGATGTAACATATTGTTTTTTCAACCACTAATATGCAATGATTCGCCCGATTGACATGACTTTTTTAGCATTATTCTTATCCCGAACTCAGGTTAATAACTATTATTTGTGTCAATTGTTCTCAATTATCATAACACTGCAAGATGATGGGATAAACTAACTCTGCATAACGCATCATCCCCAAATCGGTAAAGTGAATACCATCTACGGTGGCTTCATTGTCTGTGCCTATCATGTTTTCTGAGGGAATAAAGTAGATATTTTCATCCCCTTTTACTTTGAGTTCTTTATATAACCTATTAATCGTTTCATTCTTCTCGGCTATCTCATGAGCAATAGGCTGATTGAAAAGCGAGTGAGTAAACACAGGGTCTTCGAGCAGAATAATAGGAGTGGTAGGATGTTTCTTGCGAATTATTTCGTAAAAGTCGAAAAAGCGTTCGTTCATCTGGTCTACCGTAGCGTTGGGAACAAAGTCTAGTACAAAGCAACCGGCATCTACATTAGCAATCACCTCAGCAATCTCCAAATTTAATTCGCCATGACCGCTAAAACCTAAATTGATACACTCCCTATTGAGCCAACGAGAAAGGATATTGGTATGTACCATGCCGGGACGTGAAGCACTAAGCCCCTGCATGATACTCGTGCCGTAAAGCACAACAGGTTTTTCACGTTTAGGATTATCTACCGATGGTAAATCTATGGTAGCCAACGAATCTATTCCGATGGATAGTGAAGTTACCCCATCATAAAGTGGAAGATACAGCATATACTCACGCTCCATCGGCTTCATATCCGAAACGATAACTGCCTCATTCACCTTTCCTTCGGGTCTACCACTATTTACGAAATCCATTTATCATCTTGCAGACAATACAAGTCGAGCCCTTTAATGCCGGTAGGAGTCATGTTGTTTAGTTGTCTATCCAGCAGTAATTCCCACTTGGCTGCAATGGTGGTAGAGTTGGAGCGAAAACGAATGGCTAGCCCCGCACTGTTTTGTCCTAACTCCCAAAGTGATTGCGAGCAGATATTGCGCAACGAATCGGGAAGACGCTCATAGCGAGTGGCAGTTGCATCGGTAGCTTTGCCGTAAATGGGGAACTCCGAAGCATCGTAGTAGACAATCTGAGCAGAAGTAGATAATGCAAAAATCCAAAATGCAGCTATCAGGGCAAGTGTTTTCATCGTATAGATTGATTTGAGAGTTAGAATCAGAACAAAGGTATAAAATAAATCCCCCTATAGCTTTTCATTAACCGAAAAATTATAGGGGGATACTATATAAATAGAGTTATTATTTATGCATTTCTACTATCTGTGTAGGTGCTTGTCCTGAATTGCGGATGTCTACTTGGCGAACTACAGCCTCAGCCAATGAGATGAATGCTTGTCCGGTAACACTATTTTCGTTGAGTGCAACGGGGGTGCCTTTATCGCCATTCTCACAGATGCTTTGCACGATAGGAATTTGCCCTAAAAGTGGCACATGCATCTCTTCGGCTAACTTTTTAGCTCCTTCTTTACCAAAGAGGAAATATTTATTATCTGGTAGTTCGGCAGGAGTAAACCAAGCCATATTTTCTACCAAACCTAAAATAGGTACATTCACCTTATCGTTGGTAAACATATTGATACCCTTGCGTGCATCGGCCAAAGCTACTGCTTGAGGGGTACTTACTACGATAGCACCCGTGATAGCCAATGTTTGAACCAGCGTTAAGTGAATATCACTTGTTCCAGGAGGTAAATCGAGTAAGAAGTAATCTAACTCACCCCAAGCAGCATCACCAATGAGTTGCTTCAAAGCGTTGCTAGCCATACCCCCACGCCAAAGAGTAGCTTGGTCGGGATCAACAAAGAAACCGATAGAAAGTAATTTTACACCATATTTCTCTACAGGCACTATCAAATCGCGGCCATCAACATGTTCTGAGTAAGGGCGGGCATCTTCTACATCAAACATCTTAGGCATAGAAGGGCCAAAGATATCTGCATCGAGCAAACCTACTTTATAGCCTAACTTAGCTAGTGCTACAGCCAAGTTGGCCGATACAGTCGATTTACCTACTCCACCTTTGCCCGATGAGATAGCAATTACATTCTTCACTTGAGGAAGAAGTTTGCCCACTTCAGGGCGAGGAGCTTGTTTACTTTCGGTGCTGATAGTTACCTCTACCTCATTAGATATATAATGATGAATAGCAGCCTCAGCCGATTTAACTACCGACTTCATAAAAGGGTCGGTTGGTTTGTCGAAGATGATAGAAAAACTCACCTTCATGCCATCAATACGTATATTGTCGGCTATCATTTCGGCTTCAATTAAGTTTTTGCCATTGCCCGGATAGCGGACAGTAGCCAAAGCCTCTTCTATTAGTTTGGGATATAGTGTCATTGTTATTTATTATTTGCTGGTTTGTAATCCGCTACGTTTGCTACGGTTGTAGCTTCTATACGGATCAAGCTCAATTTCCACATCTGGTTCGCGAAGTTCACCTTCTTGTGGCAAATGGAACTTAATATATTTAATGTTCAAACCACGATCCAACCATTGTTGTTCGTAGTAAGTCTTGATGCTAAGTATGTCATCAGCCAATCCCGAATGATATAAATCTTCAGTGATTACATCTACTGGAAGTTTATTCTCCTCAATCATATACTTGGTATAAGTATACATAAATTGGCTATCGGTTTTGAGATGCACCAATCCATCTGGAACTAAGAAGCGACGATAGCGGTTCATGAAGTAAGTAGAAGTCAAACGCTTGGTTGCCTTTTTCATCTGTGGGTCAGAGAATGTCAACCATATCTCGCTCACTTCACCTTCAGCAAAAAAGCGATCGATGATTTCGATGTTGGTACGCAAGAAAGCGACATTAGTCATTTCCTCTTTCAAGGCTTCAGTAGCACCTGTCCACATACGTGCCCCTTTTATATCGATACCAATAAAGTTCTTATCGGGATATTTCTTTCCTAGCCCCACAGTGTATTCACCACGGCCACATCCCAACTCTAGTACAATCGGGTTATTGTTTTTGAAAAATGATTCGTGCCATTTGCCCTTCATATCCGAAGGTATATTGTCCGCTACCGAGTAAGGATACTCAAACACGTGCGGGTAACTTGCCATATCGGCAAACTTTTGTAATTTTCCTTTTCCCATATCAAAAGTTTGATTTAGAGTGCAAATTTACTTACTAAACAGTAAACATAAAAAAAAGGAGAGTAGTTTTTACTCTCCTTCTTATATTATAAACGATTTACAACATTATTCTACAATCGTTACCCATCCGTGAGTGTCCGGTTCATCACCATACTGAATGGCACGAAGCTTATTATATAGTTTAGTAGATATCGGACCCGGCTTACCATCGTGCGAGAATACATACGAGTGATTATTCTCAGGGTCGTCAATGCGTTGGATAGGACTGATTACAGCAGCTGTGCCACAAGCACCCGCTTCTTCAAAAGTAGATAGCTCCTCTTCCAATACCGGACGGCGCTCTACCTCCATACCCATATCTTCGGCAAGTTGCATCAAGCTCTTATTGGTAATTGATGGAAGGATTGAAGAAGATAATGGAGTGATGTATGTATTATCTTTAATACCGAAGAAGTTGGCTGCACCACATTCATCTATAAATTTATGCTCTTTGCAATCAAGATAGAACTCTGCAGAATATCCCGCATCGTGAGCCTCTTTGCTAGCACGAAGACTCGCAGCATAGTTACCACCCACTTTGTATGTACCTGTTCCATGAGGAGCAGCGCGGTCGTACTTGCGAGTAATGACGTATGGAGTAGCTGCAAAACCACCTTTAAAGTAAGGCCCTACAGGAGTAACAAAAATCATAAATAGATATTCATCAGCAGGCTTTACACCTACTTGAGCACCCGTACCAATAAGTAATGGACGAATATATAGTGAAGCGCCCGATTCGTATGGAGGAATAAAACGTTCGTTGAGTTTCACTACTTTCATAACAGCCTCTTTAAAGCGATCAGTAGGTAACTCAGCCATCATAATGCCATGACAAGTTCTTTGCAAACGAGCAGCATTCTCTTCAAAGCGGAAAAGACGAACTTTACCGTCCTTGCCACGATAAGCTTTCAATCCTTCAAAAGCCTCTTGACCATAATGCAAACAAGTAGCTGCCATGTGTAGATTAATAGTATCAGAACTGCTTACTTCCAATTCTCCCCATTTGCCATTGCGGTTGTAGATTCTCACATTGTAATCGGTAGGCATATAACCAAACGATAGGTTAGCCCAATCTATTTCTTTCATATCCATTAGTATTAAATATTTTCATTGCTTGAAGCACAAAAATAGTTTTTATTATTCAGATTCACCATTATCATGCAACAATTTTTCGACTTCCTTGTCTACCTTTGTTAGCTTTTCTGAGCAGAAAGCAATAATTTCATTTGCTTCCTTCAGCTTTCCCGCCAATGCATCCAGTTCCAATTCATTGCTATCAATCTGGCGAACGATGGTTTCTAATCGTTCCATAGCTTGCGAGTAGGTTTCTTTTTTAGTAGCCATATATATTCTTGTTAATGTTTTACGATTGATTTAACTTCGCCTTTAGATAAGCGAGTAGTCACTTCATCTCCCTCTTTCAGTTCTGCGCTATCAGTTACAATCTTGCCATCTTTCAAGGTGATACTATAACCTTTAGCCAAAATGCGTTCGGGTGATGCATCTGCGATTCGTTGTTTCAGCAGCGCTAATCGATGCTGTTGGGTAGACAGATAAGCAGGAATAGCTCGTGCCATATCCTTTTGTATCAATGCCAAACTCATGCGAGCATCGGTGATGCGACGAGTTACTGCCGACGGAATGCGCATACGGTAATTCTCTATCTTTCGATACTCACTATCAAGCCTCATCAATACACTATCTTTGATTCTTCCGGCCAACAAAGCTAACCTGTCGGCTGTTTCGTCCATGCAGTTTATCAAATACTCGGCAGCAGCTGTAGGTGTTTTTACACGAATGTGTGCTACAGAATCGAGCACTGTTTCATCTCGTTCGTGACCAATACCGGTAATGATAGGCAACTCAAACTGAGCACAAGCAGCCGCCAGCAGGTAAGTGTCGAAGCCCGATAAATCGGAAGTTGCTCCTCCACCACGGATAATCACCACTACATCAAACTCGTCCAACCGTTGATTGATGGCATCGAGCGCTCGAAGAATAGAATCTTCTACTTGATTGCCCTGCATAATGGCCGGAAACAGTTCGGTTCTAAATGCATATCCACGTGGGTTATTCTCTAACTGATGACAGAAGTCTCCATAGCCAGCAGCAGTAGCCGACGATATCATGGCTATGCGTTGTGGCAAAACAGGTATTGATAGTTCTTTATTGAGATTTAATACACCATCTGCTTCTAATTGACGGAGTATCTCTTTGCGATGTCGCATCATATCGCCCAGCGTATAGGTAGGGTCAATATCTACTACTGTAAGGCTGTATCCGTATAACTCATGAAACTGCACAGTGACTTGTACCAACACTTTAATGCCCGAAGTAAATAGCTGTCCGGTACTTTCTTCAAAGTAGGGTCGCAACATGCCAAATACGCTTGCCCAAATGATGCCTCTAGCTTTTGCTACTAGCTGATTGGTACGTACGTCTTTCTGCACAAACTCCAAATAGCAATGACCATTGTTGGTTCGTACATCGCTCAATTCAGCTTGTATCCAATATTCATCGGGAAGACATTGCTCTACGCCACGCTTCACCAGATTATTCAAATCATATAAAGTCAGTGCTTGATTGTTCATTGGGCCGATTCGTAAGCTTTCCACATATCGGGGATACCATATCCATAAATATTATCTGGATAGTTGGCACGATTGCCCGACTGACGCACTAGTTCTATCACTTCTTTTGCAGCGAGCTGCGGCAACGCTTGCCATAAGCAAGCCACCATACCTGCCATGACAGGCGATGCAAAGGATGTACCATTGGCCTTCTTCAAGTTACCATCCGTTCCCATCACTTCTGCTTGATAGCCCATAGCCACTACATCGGGTTTGATGCGGCCATCAGCAGTATTGCCTATTGAGGAGAAAGGAGCAAGTATTCCTTTAGCATCAATTGCACCCACTGTCAACACATTCTCGGCATCGGCAGGTGGGGTTATCTTCTTCCATGTGCCCGAGCCTGAGTTTCCGGCACTACATACCAACACCATTCCTTTGTCTGCCACCTTAGACGCTTGACGAGAGATCAATGCAAACTGTCCGTCGAGGTTTCTTAATTCGTAATTCTTTGATTTATCATCGAAAGCATAATAGCCAAGCGAAGTATTAACTACATCCACCCCCACACTATCGGCAAACTCAATAGCGGCAGCCCAATAGTCTTGCTCTACCAAGTGCTCCGAATAGTTGTCTTCGCTGCGAAGCAACCAATAGCCTGCACGTGGAGCTGTACCAATCATCACGTTGGGTTCGTTCATCCCCATGCATGATAGCACCGCCATGCCATGATTCTCTTCTGCATAAATATCAGCTTGAGGATTGACGAAATCTTTCACACCCAACACTTGAATGTTTTGCATAGCATCAATCTTGTCCATATTGTGATAGCCGGCATCAATCACGGCAATGGTCATGCCTTCGCCATTGTATCCGGCTTCATGAAGTTTATCTCCATTGCTCAATTGTATCTGACGATAAGCAGCACCATAAATGGTATCAGAACGTAGAGGATTGTTTTTCAGTTCATCGCGAGTAGTTGACATTTGCTTTGCGCCACCTTTGGAAGCCATCCACACCTTTTCGGTGGCTACCACAAAGGGGAATTGAGCTATCTCGTCTACCAATGTAGAGTCGTTCAACGATACGGTCACGATGTTGTCCCACTTGCCACGCACCACCAAGTTTACTCCTTTTTCGAGGATAGCAGCCACGTATGCTTCATTCACAGGCAGGTCTGTTGAGTCTATCGCCAATCCTTGCTTTTGTCTGCGCTCTATCGCTTTTTGAGACAAGAACGCTTCGGGATGTTCGATTGAATAAGGAGAATTGGCTTTATCGCGCAACGAAATACGATACATCAAAGTATCTTGTTGTTGAGCTGATAAACCTATTGAAAATAGTACCAAAAGGGCGGTTAATATCTGTTTCATATCACGTTTTTATTATTTGGGTTTTGTTGCTTTACTGGCAAGGCGTGATCAGCACGCTGGCAAGGGCTTGCCAGCAAACAGCCTACGCACAGTATATATCACATTAGTTACCAACTAGTTACAAAACCTCACTTTCTTATCTATTTCTTTAAAAGTCTTGATTCTCTACTATCACCAATCCGATGCCCTTTTGCGAAGCGATGTATGCTCCACCCAGCACTCGGCGACCATCATAAAACACAGCCGATTGCCCCGGTGTAATAGCGGAGGCATCTGCCAAGAACTTCACAAACAGCCGTCCATCGGGCAAGCGTTTCACTTTGCAAGGGATGGGTGTGCTGCGATAGCGAATGCGTACCGCAAGGTTCTCACATGCCATCACTTCAGCCTCATCAACTAGTAAGTCTTGCTCGGCAAGCATATATTCAGCATTGAGTTTATCGGCATCGCCTAGGATAACCGTATTCTTATCGGGATTAATTTTCAGTACGTAGGCCGGTTTGCCAAGTGCTATCTCCAACCCTTTACGCTGACCAATGGTGTAATAGGCAAAACCTTTGTGTTGTCCTAGCTTCACACCTTCGGGAGATACAAACCATCCTGCCCCAATTTCATCATCGAGCTGCGGATATTGTTCGCGTAAGAAATCGCGGTAGTCGCCCTTGATAAAGCAAACCTCCATACTTTCGCCCTCTTTCGATTTGGCTTCAAGTCCTTTTTCTAGAAGATACTCACGAACCTTCACCTTGGTATAATTGCCCAATGGAAAGATGCAACGTTTCAGTACATCTTGTCCTAAGCGCCATAGAAAGTAAGACTGGTCTTTCTTGTCGTCGTCGCCTGCTACAATGTATCGTTTGCCATTTATCCACTCCAAGCGCGAGTAATGTCCGGTAGCTATCCATTCACAATTCATCTTGTCGGCCCACTCTACCAGCATACGAAACTTAAACATAGGATTGCACATCACACACGGATTGGGCGTGCGTCCACTTCGGTATTCGTCGATGAAGTTTTTGACAACGGTATCTTTAAAAGAGATGCGCTCATCGGCCACATGATGTTCGATGCCCAAGCGATCGGCCAAAATCTTTGCCTCTTTGGGTTCATCACCCCACACACGCATGGTTACACCTACTATCTCGTAACCTTGTTCTTGTAGCATCAAGCAAGTGGCCGTACTGTCTATACCACCACTCATCCCCACAAGTACTCTCTTATTTCTTTCTTTCATCTTCTCAATTACTACTATTGTATTCTTGCAAAATTACACCATTCAAATGGTATAACCATAAATAAGCACTATAAATCTACGATTTAGCTAAGGGCTGCTCTTTTTTATCGGCCACCTCTACAAAATAGATGCTTGCACAAATCATCAGCATAGCAATGATCTGAAACCATGAAAATCGGTCTTGCCCCAATATATAAGAAGCAATAGAAGCCACAACTAGGTTAATATAACTATAGAGCGACACGATAGTAGCCTTGAGGTAGCGCAGCCCTATGCCTGTGAGATAATAGTTGAGAAAGGTAGGGCCAATAAGAACAAACAAAAGTACTAACCACGGTATCCAGTGCCATTCACCATGCAAAGCATCGGTAAAGAGAGGAGCATCAAAACCAACAAAGAAGTTGACTATAACTGCGGTAACAGTTCCACCAAGAAACACGTATTTCATGATAGTGACCATCCCCAATTTCTGCAGAAACGTCTTCTCGAATAGTAGATAGATGGCAAATATCAAAGCACATGCCGCACAAAGTATATTGCCCAATGGTGCATTGGATGCCAAATCGTCGCTATGCTGAGTGAGAATACAAAGCAATGCACCACCAAAGCCCAACACAATACCGAATATCTTAATCTTAGATATCTTCTCATGCATTAATATAAACGAAAGGATAAAAACAAAGATAGGTTGCAGTGAACAGAATATAGCTCCAGAGATAGGCGTAGTGAGACTAATGCCAATAAGAAAGCAATCCATAAAAGCATAAAGGCCGATGGCGCCGAGCAAGAAGAGTTGAATGCGCTGTTTCCAAGTAGCCTTATCTTCTTTTACGATAAGGCTAGTAATCCAAAAGCCTATGGCTGCAAAGGCACAACGCACTGTCACACCAGTAAGCGCACTCATCCATAAAGGAAGCAAGAACTTCAATCCATTCATATTGAGTCCGGCAAATAGCTTGGCTATCACCATCGAGATATTGGCCTTTTTGCTTTCGGGTATCATTGAGTTGCCTTATATATTACTGCTTATAAAAGAAAACAAGAAACCATTGAATAAGGTTCTGAGAGTGAAAACTGCAATGTTAAATTTTACATTGTAGGATGTTTCACTTCTATTTCATAAAATCTTCGCACAAAAAAGGAGTTAGTCAATTTGCTTTATTCAATAGCATAAGAGGCTGTCTAAATGAACTTAGACAGCCTCAACTCAATCCGGCCAATAAAGGCTCATCAATTTGTTTATGTGTGATGAAAATATCTATTATCTGAAATTAATATTTTGATTCTATTGAATATTTATAGGTTTGCGTCCCTATAGAGAGTGAAGCACCACCAAGTGTAGACGACCACACTACACCATTATTATAATATTCGGCAGTTTTTGCCGATGCTTCCACTTGAGGCAATGTGAAACAATATTTGTATAGAGGATTTAAAAGCTTCACCTCGCTCCCTTCTTCACCATTTAGATACAACACATCGAACGACTTAGTTAGCACGCGATCTCCTATTGCAATATATATTTCATTAACCGGACTCAACACGGTAAAACGACAGGTATCTTTATCATCAATAAAAACAGGATGAACATCCCATTGAGGCTTATTTGTATCTAGCTTTTGAAGCAACAACTTTACCTTGCCATCAGAATACTCTTTTTGATGACTATTATTATCATCGAGCTTAAGTTTATAGATTTTATCGTCGAAATAGAACTTAGCTAGATGACGATGACCTACGGAGTATTGTTCAAGAACTGCATTCTCGCCACTCTTATCGTTTTTTAAAGTCTGAGACATCAATAATTTTGGCAACTTTACAGCATCATTAACCTTAGTCAATTGAAACTCTCCTATATTCAATGTTCCGCCATCTACACGATAAGTGCGATGGTCTGCCAACAGAGTTAACGAATCTCCTCCTGAGTTCCATTTAATATTTCCCATAGATATATCTATACCAGGCCTGTCGATATACTTACGTGCCATTTCATAGGTTGTAGTGTCTATGGCTAATAACACATAGATACCAGGACAATCAGCCGAAGGCATTATTCCTTCGTAAGAGCCGTGCCAATCTAATGTATTTTCAGGGGTTTGAATATCTATATCAGCAACATCCTTATGCTTGTTGGTGTTACCACAGGCAAAAAACAGACTGACGAATAGGAGCAAAAAACTGAAATGAATTACCTTCTTCATGCTTAAGCAAGTTTATTGTCACTCTAATAGAAACGATAAATAGGCTTGAATAGTTCAATTCATGAGTTTCATTTAGTCATTAAAACTGCATTAAATGATAAAAGTTATAACTAATACAAATTACCTTGTATTTTGCATCATTTTACTCTTAAAAATGAAACAAAATACAAGGTAAAATCAATCATTTATATCGTTTAAATATAAGAGGGCTTATTATAGTATATAAAAGCAAGAAATAGAAAAGAAATTGCGTATATACGGAATATTAATGAAAGGCTGGAATAGAGTGAAAGGACTCAATTCAATTTTAGATTCGTAATGGGGATTAATGAACCATAGCAAGCGATGGTTTATTTTATAGTTGCACTTAATGTAGAGTAGCAATAGTTATTTTTCTTTTTCTATCAACACAGTTGCATAAGCAGAGATACCTTCTTCGCGCCCGGTAAAGCCAAGCTTTTCGGTAGTAGTGGCTTTTATGGAAATATCATCAACATCTATTCCCATCACTTGGGCTAGAGTCTCTTGCATTTGAGGAATATGGGCTTTTAGCTTTGGGCGTTCGGCACAGATAGTAGCATCAATATTACCAACACTATATCCTTTGGTTGCAATCAGTGCTACAGTATCACGAAGTAGAATTTTGCTATCGATGTTTTTATATTCACCAGCAGTGTCGGGAAAATGATATCCTATATCGCGCATATTGGCAGCTCCCAAAAGAGCATCACATAGAGCATGTATTAAAACATCGGCATCAGAATGGCCTAATAAGCCCTTTTCGTGTTGTAGCAATATACCTCCCAACCACAAATCACGACCTTCAACAAGTTGATGAACATCAAAACCAAAACCTACTCTAATCTTCATAAAGCAATTCGTTTATTATTATCTACGACGACGCGATCCACTACGACCAAATAAGTCTCTGATTCCATCCAAATCGAACCCTAAAGTGAAACGAAGAGTTTGATCAAGCGGATTGCTTTGCGCTGTAGATATCAGATAAGCAGCATCAAGCGAGAATACGCTCATCTTAAAACCAGCACCGAAAGCGAAGTATTTACGATTGCCTTTATTGGCATTTTCGTAATGATAACCACCGCGTACCGCAAACTGATTGTTGTACATATACTCTAAACCAATAGACCATTGTATCTCTTGCATCTCTTCCTTGAAGCCGCCGGGTGCATCGGAGAATGATTTGAAAATACCTTTGATGGGAGATATGTCATTGTATCCTTCTGTTTGAATCCAATCGATATAATCAGAGTAGGTCATATCATCGCCAAACTCTTTTTGATATTGTGCAAAAGTAGGGCGAGTAGGAACTAGAAGTTTGTTTAAATCAACATTAAGAGAAAGTGTATTGTAATCGTCGAGAGGCGCTAAAAGCGTGAAACCTAAACGAAGATTGGTAGGAAGAAACTGACTTGAGTTACCACCATCATACGATATCTTTGTACCAATGTTGGAAACATTCAAACCCCAAGAAAACAAACACTCACGTTGGGCTATCACAACATAATTATTGTAATAGAAAGCGATATCGGCTGCAAAAGCAGATCCAGGAGTAACCTCCTCATCTTGCTTATAAGCTAAATCTGAGTAAATATAACGTAAAGCAACAGCTGCCGAGAAGCGCTCAGAAAGCATTCGCGAATAAGCTACGTCAAAAGCCAACTCATAAGGATGAATAGAGTAACCAGCACCATCGAAACTTGTATTAACCGGCACTTCTCCTAAAGAGAAATAACGCAATGAAGAACTCACAGCTTGATAATCGCCAATGCGATAGTAACCGGCCAAGTAAGCCAGGTCGATATCATTAACTAGCTTTCTTAACCAAGGTGTATACGAAACCGATACACCAGCACGACTAATAGTAAACGGATATTTAGCGGGATTCCAATATTGAGAGTTATTATCCGGTTCGGTAGCCGCACCTATATCACCAAGTCCACCTCCACGTGAATCTGGAGCAATATTCAGTGAATTAACTCCGGTATGAATGGGGTTAAACTCATCTTTCTGTGCATGTGCAAAGTTTACTACAGAAAGCAGTGATATAAATAGAATAAAAAGTTTTTTCATAAACTAATAATAATAAACAGGCTTCAAAACCCTGATATATAAACCAATTAAACGTTACTTTATTGTGCTAGAATTACTATTTTCTCTGTTTTAGTACTCTCTTTGCTACCTCCTGATACGATAGAGGCACGATATAAATAGACTCCCGGCATCAAACGTTGCCCGCCATTGCTTGCCAAATTCCAATCTACATAATAGTAGCTTCCCGATGACACACCACTCTCAGTATGTACCCATAGTTCGCGACCAGCAAAATCGAATACAGAGATTCGTACATCAAGTTCTGCTTCAGGACGATTGTGTGAGAGAATAAATGTAGTGCTTTCGCGCGCCGGGCTATTAGAGCAAGTCACAGAGAAGAGATCTGGTTTTAAGCCTTTTATCACTTCAAACTCTAAGGTCTTAGTTGTAGAATTATTCATAATATTCCAAGCTCTAAACGAAAGGGTATGTTTGCCTTCTGAGAGCTCGGGAATGGAGAATCCTACTTTACCTTTTGTATAATTGCCCGCTTCGGGGGTGTAATATTCGTTCAAATTGTAGGAAGTTCTCCCATCAATAGTGAGAGATAAATCATGACCGATACCATTGCCCACAGTATTGATACCGTTAGGATCTTCTAACTCTGCAATAAAGTAAGGTGTTTCGTTCACTCCACCACCCCACATAAAGTCGGGGGTATTGAGGTAAATATTAACAGAAGGACCTTCGCCCGAATTGGACAAATCATCGGCCGTGCCTCCTACTTTAAACTGATCGAAAGCTCCACCAGCCTCCCGCAAATCATTTGCACAAGCATAGAAGTTCAATAAACCTTGCTGATCAGAATAGTTAATATCTAAAGGAACAGGGATGGTTACCTCAAAGCGTCCGTTACGAATAGAATCCATGCCAGAAAAAAGCGTTCGTACATGGTCGGTATAATTCACAGGTCCTTTGCCTACACCATTCAATGTATAAACAGTTTCTTTGCTATCCATAACCAATGGGTAAATAGCACCATTAAAATCATCGGCGGGCAATCCATCGGGTGTAACAATCTTTCCTTTGACAGTCACTTTTCCTCCTGCACTCATATAAGGTAAATCGTTGCTGGTATTGTTGCCAATAAACTCTTCAACCTCTATTTGATAATCGGGAATTGTGATTTGTAATGCTGGATTTCCAGTAAGATTAAAGTTCAATTTATTATCATTGCTCAATAGATAGCGAGAACCCTGCTTGGCTAATCGCATTACATCGCCTAAACGCAACCTGCCATTAGTTGATTTTGAAAACATAGATCTAATAACGGCTTTATGAAATTCATAATTGGGCGAGTCATAAACAACACGCGATGTAGAAATCAAAGCAATAGCTCCTCCATTGGGATTAAGAAGAGCTAACTCTCCGGCAGAAGTAGAAACATCGTCAAAACGAGTAAAGTCGCAAGAAGCTGTAAACCAAATGGGCAGACGTGAAGAAGATAGCTTGGAAATATGTTCGCTTGTTAGCAAATCCTCTTCCGACCACCGAGTTGTTCCGCTATGTCCTGTATAGTTAACCATAAACATTCCTTGGTTAAAGAGTTGCAACAATCTGCGAGTTGCTTCCGGATATGTATATCCAGTTGAAGAAGATTCGCGCTTATAAGCATCGGCCAATATTCTTTCGGGGCGCATCTGAGGAGAATAGAGTAATACACTATCCGCTAAATCAATAGCATGTTGCATAAAACCATTATCACTATTTGATCCTTCAGCATCATCGGCAACAAAACAAACAGTGCGTTTCCACGAACCAGCATTCTTGTTTTCCATGTAAGCTATGTTTTTATCAACCACAGCTTTTGCTTCATCGGAGGTCTGCACTGGGAAACGACCTACACCAATATCCAATCTATCGGAAGCAAGTGATGTGCCTTCATTATCATCAAGAAAGCCGAAATAATCATCGGTCAAATAAGAGTTGCGCTCTACATTTGATATTTCTACTTGATAAGACAATAAGAAATCTAAAGGCTTATAACTGCTCCAAGCCGAAGTCTTCATTCTATTATCATAAGCACAATCTCCAAATAATAATAAGTATTTTGGTCTGTCTACTTCAGAAGTATACTTATCATAAAGCATTTTCATCAATCGACGATAAGCAGTAGCATCAGGAGTACCCGAAGAGAACTCGTTGTAGACTTGTGATGCTGTTACTACTTTTACTCTCAACCCATCTATTTGTCTGTGAGCATTAGCCAATCTCTCAGCTTGTGCTATGAAAGCAGTTCTTTCTGGCACGATAATCACCATATCTACCGGATCAAGTGCACGTAGATTTTGGTTGGCAACAGCACCTATATTATCTACACCAGCAAAGGTTGCAGCGGTATTAACAGCAACAAATTCGCGCAGTGTGCTCTGTGCTGGAATAGAAAAAGAATAAATATCTCCATTCAACACGCCATTCATTTGATGGATATTATCGGGATTGGTTACATCCCATACAACTGTAGAGGAATTAGCTCCACTGATAGTGAATGTAGAGGCTTGTCCTATAGACTCTCGCGAACGAAAAGTCATATAAGAATCGGTTAAATGTAAATTGCGCTCATAGTTGATAGTGATATAGTTGAGCCTACCCGAAATACCCGAAGCACGATTGTGAGTAATTTGTATATTTGCTCTTTCTTCTTTATCTCCACTCCAAAGAAGATTGCTTGTTGCATCAGTAGCTTTTACATAGTAATCGCCACCAGTAGAAGCAATACTTGCTGAGCCCAAGTTGGTATTATTGACGGACACAGAGAAAGTGGTAGATGAAGAAGCATTGGCAGAGAAAGCAGTAATCACTCTAGCAGCAGAGTTGGTAATGCCAGGTAGAGAAAAGTTATAAGTCTGTATATTACCATTGACATAATCATAATTATCATATAACTCTCTACCGCTTTTAGACCAGCTATATGCGTCTACTTCGTAAAGTTTATATTCATTAAATACAGAAATATGAGATGCATTGGTATCTAAGGCTGTATCATCTAATGCAAAAGTCATTGGCGTTTCTTCGTCCTCTGTCAAGAAATAGAAAGCATCATCCGAATAGCAATTTCGTATTCTGAAAAAGGCATTTGAATTCCAATTCCAATTTACGGTTCCTCTTGCAAAAAACAATAATGCATTATTTGCACGATAAGCTGGAACTTCAGGTAAATCATCACAAGGATGTTGTTGAAAACTATTAGATAGCAAATAGCCACCATATCCATATACACGAACTTTATCAGGATTTGCAAAACCCATTCTTCTTAGTTCGTTATGAGTAATTTGATAAACGCCTGTATCTCCAACACGTATCTTTACTATATTTCCATTAGCTAATATTGAATTGGCTGTGAACTCTGATCGAGTAGGCTGTGCTCTACTAACTTCTGTTTTTAATGTAGATGTGAGGGATAACTTAAAAGTGTTAATACGTTGATAACGTCCATTGCGATAGACAACGGGTATAAAACGAACATTAAGAAAACCTTTGTGAGCAGATATCGAAATTTCTGTAGTAGTATGTGGATAATCTGGAAGCACTTCTCCTGTTGCTCGGATTTTAGCAGACGTGGTTTCGTCTAAATCCTCAAATTCTGGGAACTCAACATCAACTTGATAAGAATAAGAACGGAAATCATCGGGCAATGGAATCTCTTCCACCATCTCTGGGAGTGTATGTATTTCGCCAAGCAGACTCCAATCTATAGTCACAAAATGATTCTGTGCCGTAACGGGAACTGCTATGAATAAAATAAGAAGTCGTAATATTTTGTATACCATAACTCAATTTATGCAATTGCTATACATACCATACAGCATTTTACTATAAACAAGCAGTTGGTATATTAGCGAATATAAAAATCGAGCAGTTTTTCTTCCTCCAAGTACCCTTGTAGGTGTTGACCTATACTAACCGGACCTACGCCAACAGGTGTACCGGTAAATATAAGATCGCCTATCTTTAATGTAACAAATTGGCTTACATATGAAATAATGTAATCAACACTAAACAACATATCTGCAGTATTGCCTTGTTGCACTACTTGCTCGTCAATAGTTAGCTTAAAATTCAACTTCTGAATATCAGCATAGCGACTAATAGGCACAAATGTTCCGATAGCAGCTGAGTTGTCAAACCCTTTAGACAATTCCCAAGGTGCACCATTTGCACGAAACTCACTCTGCAAATCACGGGCTGTGAAGTCGATACCTACAGTCACTGCATCGTAATATCGATTTGCAAATCTTGGAGCAATATTTTTTCCTAAACGATTGATACGAACAACCAATTCTGTTTCGTAATCTACGCGCTTAGAAAAGTCGGGAATAAAAAAAGGTTTTCCATCTTTTAGCAACGCTGAATCGGGTTTCATGAAGATAACCGGCTCTTTATTTACTAACGTATGTCCCAGCTCTTTATTGTGCTGAGCATAGTTCATTCCTACAGCAATAATCTTCATTATTTATCTTCGTTAAAGTTTAGTCTATTAAACATCACAGCTAGGTGCGCATAAAGAGAAGTATTCTGCACCACTATATTTTCGGGCACACGGATTCTAAAGGGAGTAAAGTTCCATACAGCTTTTAGCCCTCCATTAACCATTTTATCGGTAATAGATTGAGCAATCTCGATAGGTACGGTGAGAACACCAATTTGTACATCATACTTTTTCATCATCTCTACAAAAGAATCGGTATGATAGATAGGTATACCATTAAGGTGGGTTCCTACTAAACTAGGATTTACATCGAATGCTGCAACTATTTCAAGACCGAAGTGCTTTAAACCTGAGTCTTGAAGCAATGCTCCACCTAAGCTACCTACGCCAAACAAGAAAGCTTTGTGAATATCGGTAAAACCTAAGAAACCTTCAAGAACATCTATTAATGCATCAATCTCGTAGCCCACACGTGTACGGCCCGAGATATTGACATAGGACAAATCCTTTGCAATTTGTGAAGCATCAATATTTGTACCTTTTGAGATTTGAGTAGAAGAGACAAAGCGTTCACCACTTTTTTTCAATAGCTTGACATTAGATAGATACCAAGGAAGCCTTCTTAAAGTAGGTTCCGGTACTTTCTGATAATCTTTATGTTGTAAAGGATTGTCCATAATCAAACTATTTATTTTTCGCTCTCTATAATATATGAATATACAAAAGTAAAGCAAATTTTCAAATACACAAATATAGAGCTGTTACAGATATAACAAATTACTTCATTATTTGGATGCGTTTTAAGGTTTTTAAAATTGGTACACTTACAGATACACCTATATGTTGGTAGTTGAAAGATTGAAAACCAACGAATACTCCTACACGTGCCATCTCGGTTATACCAACTGAATAACCAAGCTCTGTATAAGGTTTAAAGTGATTTACTTTTGCAACACGAAGATGTAAAGCTTCATCGAAAAGATATCTTTTGAGGAAAGGTAGTTGCTTTACTATAAGATATGGCGCATACCAGGAAACATGTGCTTGTGCCCACTGCGTGTTATTTGAAAAAGCATAATTATTCAACAATACAAATGTATTATCAAAAGATTGTTCGGTGATGGGTAGGCCTGAAGAGGAAAAGTGTTTAAAATCGGGGAATTGCATATTACTCCTATCCCAAAACAAACCACAACTTGCATTCCACTTTAATTGATTAAACATACCAAACTCAATATTCTGTTTGGCAGAAAGAGAAAAGCTTTGAAAAGCAGATGACGTTGCACCCCGATTTATATCAAAAGCTTTTTCGTATTGAATAGAAAATGTAGGCCACACTGACTTCTCATAAACCTTTTTACCAAGAGAGATTTTATAATAATGCGCTGGTGTATATTCTAAGCCTAGGGTCATTTTCAACAATTCATTGATGGGCATGGAGTGAAATGTAGAAACAGATGGAATATTAGGTTTTACCTTCTTGCCAAACCAGCTATGCTGCACATAATTGCGAAGCATAGAACGACGTTGCCATGTAAGCGATGTAGTTAGCAATAAACTGTTGGCCAGTTCTATTTGATTGGAAATGGTTGCAAAACGTTTTTCGTATAGTTTCAAATCATTACGACCAAAGAGTGAGGAAGATATTGAATTTATGAACCGTGATTCACCACATGAACCATTATAATCAGCAGTTATCTGACCACCAGATAATTGTAGCTCTCCTAAATGCCATGGCGCATAATTTAATTTAATATCTAAAGAGCCCACAAATGAATTCCGAGCTGTTGCATAATAGGCCGAGGGAATGAAACTCAAAGTAGCTGTTTCTGATAATTTAAAACCGGCTGATACTGTTGCTCCTACCCAAAAACCATCGACCATATTATATTCGGGAACGTAGGTGGATAATCCATAAAGCGTAAGCCATACTTTATCATTATTGGAGCGATAAGTTTTGCCTGATAATAATATAGATAATACTTTATTGGATAGGTTAGTTTTATTCTGTTTCGATATAGTATCTCCATGAAGAGATAACTCTTTATGATAAGCATAACTTTGTTTCTCTTCTAATTTAAGTGGTACGCTGCGCACCGACTGCCAGTAAATAGAATCGCGAAAAGTAGCTAATGAATCTGTATTTATTTTAGTCGATCTTGCCTCAAGCTCATAGCGATTTGATTTCTTTAGTGTATCCGTTTCTTTTATTTGTTTTTCTATCAGCTTACTCAATTGATAAGCATCGCTTAAGGTGATATCCTCTTTAGAGTTTAGTTTATCAATCTTAGCTTGTAGTTTTTGCTGTTTCTTATTAGTAGATTTACTCACTTTTTTATTCTCTTCCACCTTGTTGTTTAGAGTCGAGTGCGTAGTTGATGTATCTATATTCAGATAATTGACAGATGCTAAATAGTTGGCATCGGCTTTAACTCCCATCATATCAATTTGCGTTTCCATATTTACTGAAACAGGTAGATATACCGATGGAGAAACCTCTTTGCAAATGATTTGTGCATCTATCTCTGCTCCATTAACCTTTACTTTAAGCGACGCTTCAGATACACACCAGCAATTATCAACAATGTACAAATCGCCCGATAGGAGTTGGGGATTGTCTTTGCGAGGTATTACTTTTATCTTATTAATCAATTGCTCGCCATCTACAAAGCAGCCTTCCAGTTTGTAACGATAATAAGAAAAAGCCCCCTTGCTTAATGGAGAGATCTTGCCCAACAGCAGTGGTTCATAAAAACGAATCATCGATAAACCAATTTCAACACGCACATTCTCAGGAAATGTGTTGCTATAAGCTATAACATCACCCTCCCAGGTATCTGGTGATTTAAATATTACTTCACGATGCTCCTCAAGCAAGAATAACTTACCCATATATTTTCGAGCATCTTCGCGTACACTCTTTGAAAGCTTCAAGATAGAAGGAATTTTCTTTAACTTCCCGCTACCTTTTAAATACATCTCGGCAGTATATCCTTTTATCATATTTCTATTGTGTGGCGCATAAGCTATAGCTTTTCGCATAATGGCATAGGCGGGATCTTCTCCTTTATTGTTGATAACCACTTCGCTCAAAGAGTATATTCTATCTTTTAATACAATTGTTTCATTAACTCCGGCGATGGTCATATTCACATTAATTTGCCGTGAGGTAAATCCTAATGATGAGACTTCACACTGAAATGAGCCAACTGGTAGTTGAACTTGAAAATAACCATCCTCATCAACAGTAAAACCACGCATTAGCTCTTCTATATAAATTGCAGCATAAGATACGCCTTCACCTCTTTCGTCTACCACTCTACCTTGAAAGGTTTGTGCCAGAAGCGTTAAAGTAAATAAAGTAAAAGAGCATAATAACCAAAAACGTTTCATTCTTTCTATTTTTGTTGTTACATTTAGTTATTAGACGTTTGCTATCGCAATTAATTGCAAAAGTCTGACTAATATTTTAATTTTGAATATAGAATATAAAGATAAGAATATGAAAAAGAATGACTGGAAGGATAGATTGAATGTGGTATATTCCACAAATCCCGATTTTAAATACGAAGAAGAAGAAGAGGCTAGTGCTGATACACTCTCAGCAGCTCAACAGAATTTGCGCGTTCAGCTCGATAGAAAGAATAGAGGCGGAAAGATTGTAACTCTTATCACTGGATTTATTGGCAGCGATGAAGATTTGAAAGAACTTGGCAAAATGCTAAAGATGAAATGTGGTGTGGGTGGAGCTGCCAAAGACGGAGAAATTATAGTACAAGGAGATTTTAAGCAACGTATACTTGAGCTTCTCAAAAAAGAGGGATATACACGTACAAAACCCATTGGAGGATAAAATAAAAAAGAAGGTACGTCAACTATCAATAAGGATTGATTTAAGACGTACCTTTTTTATCATTATTAAGCTATATCAATTATTTACTTCCAATATCCATCTTCCATTTGCCATCTTGCAAAACCATTTTTTGTTGTCCATCTTCGGCTGTTCCATTGCCAAAATGAACTTCATAATAAACAACTGCTGTTGAATCGCCGGCAGCGATATCTTCTTTTATAACTTTAATATCCTTAAGCCCACCTTTCTTGTCATATTCAGATTGTGCTTTATCTTTTACTAATGCTATAAACTGTGCTTTCTCATTAGCAGATAAAGGTTCATCTGTAGCAATGCCTTCCACATAGGCTTGATAGTTTCCCTTACATAAATCAGTTCCATACTTCTCCATAGCGCTTTTAGGAGTAGAGGAAGAACAGGCTACAAATACTGTCATAATAGCCAACACCAATAAACTTTTAATTACTTTTTTCATCATCTTTAGATTTTGATTAATAATATGATATATAAGTCAAAAGATTGCTTTGTTCTATATCAGATGGAAAAATATAAACCCCATTGAAGCCTGGAATACGTGCCGGGTGATTTCGCCCTTCAACCAAATCAATGCCATAATGCAAATAAGACCAAGCAACCAATTGAGTACAATAAAATGAAGTTGTATCAACCCAGTTATAATCATGATCAAAGGGCACTCTATATTTCCATTGCTCCATGGCCAAGTTGGCAGCACATTGTGCTATAGAGTCTGAACATGCTACGCGTACCACCTTTCCGTTTGAAGCTTTCGTTATACAAAAAAAGGACTCTATTGACTCACACTTCACACGGTCAATATCCCCTTTATAGTCTGGCTCACCTGGAACGGCATGACAAACAACCCAACCGCTCGAATCATCTTTGCATGCCACTATGCCTATGTGTGAATATGCTTCGGCACTTCCTCCTGCCATTAGCACTATGTGTCCTGCAACTCCATTTCCCTTGCGAAACACGATATCACCTTGTCGCAATTGAGGAGATATTTGCTCAATCCAACTACTCAAATCACTTTCCGATACCACATTTGCTCTACAAGAACAAAATAAAAAGACAACTGAAAGCGACAAGAACACAACCCATTTAACATGACGATTGGTATTGCACATACTACAAATATAGCATAATATTATTATTATATCACAATTATATCTATATATTAACACCAGCTATATATAGTATACCAAATGAAAAAGCATAAAAATAGGGAATACTATTTCTAGCATTCCCTTTTTATATATTCTATTTATAATAGATTACTCAGCACGCAAAGTAAAGCGTTTGAAACCTGTAACAGTCAGGTCTTTGCTGATTGATTTCAAGTATTCAGCAACAGTTTTAGAACCGTCTTGGATGAATTCTTGATTCAAAAGGCAAGATTCTTTGTAGAACTTGTTCAAACGACCTTGAGCGATTTTTTCAATCATAGCTTCTGGCATGTTAGCAGCTTTTTCTTCTGCAACCTTAGCTTTCAACTGACGAATTTCTTCAGCTTGTGCTTCAGTGATGCTACCCTTCATGATACCTTCATTAAGGTGCTCTTCGTTTTCAGCAATGTAAAGGTTGAAACCGGCTTTTTTCAATGCTACTTCAACAGCTTTTTGAATTTGCTCAACTTTAGTTTTGTCGATAGCAACTTGGATTTCTTGATCAACAACAGCTTGAGGAACGCTAGCTTCATTCAAAGCTACTGGGTTCATTGCAGCAACTTGCATTGCGATATCACGACCAACATGAGCATCAACAA
>CAMTOV010000013.1 GCA_947074235.1 uncultured Bacteroides sp.
CAACAGATCCTGCTTCTAATATTTGGGAAGACAAAGGTTTTGTAATTTGTTCTGCATCCGATAAGAATCTTGATTGGAGCAACAATGGCTGGGAAACAGCCTATTTCAAATGGAATGCCATTGACCCTACTTATATCATCACAAAAGAACAAGAGCATTGGTTAATTTATGGCTCATGGCACAGTGGAATCGTAGCGGTTGAGCTTAATGCTGCTACCGGTAAGACAAAAGTAGAGTTGCCTCACCCATGGGGAACAATTACAGATATAGCTCCTTATGGTAAACTTATTGCTACCCGCTCTATGACGAGTCGTTGGCAAGGTTCTGAAGGACCTGAAATCATTTACAATGCTGAAACTGACTACTACTATCTATTTATGGCCTACGACGGATTGGATATTCCTTATAATACACGTGTTTGCCGTTCGCGCAACATTGATGGTCCTTATTTAGGGATTGATGGACGTGACCTCACAGCTAGCGGTGGTGAAATGTATCCTATCGTAACACATCCTTATAAGTTTAATAATAGTAATGGATGGGTAGGCATAGCACATTGCGCTGTGTTTGACGATGGCAATGGCAACTGGTATTATTCTTCACAAGGTAGATTCCCCGCAAACGTGGGAGGAAATGCTTATAGTAATGCCATCATGATGGGGCATATTCGTTCTATCCGTTGGACAACTGATGGTTGGCCTGTAGTGATGCCCGAACGTTATGGTGCTGTACCAACAATAGCTATTACAGAAGATGAACTAATAGGTACATGGGAGTATATCGATCTTTCTTATAGTTATGGTAAGCAGAATACATCGGTAAATATGACACTTGGTGCAGGAAATAAAGTAACCTCAGGGTTATGGAATGGCAGCTCGTGGACCTATAATGCATCCAAACAAACACTGACAATCAATGGAATTGAACTCTGCATACAGCGTGAAGTCGATTGGGAGGCGTCACCTCGAAAGCATACTATTGTTTTTGCTGGTTATTCGGGAAATAAAACCTATTGGGGAAAGAAAAATTGATAATTTCTACTGCAAAGAATTTGTTATACATTATAATTGGAGCTATTAACACAATGAGATTATTTCTTTCTGTATTATTTTTTATTACTATAACATTGGTTACTGTTAGTGCACAAACTCAGCGGAAAGTACAATACTTTCCGCTTCAAAATGTGCGATTGCTAGATAGTCCTTTCAAACAAGCGCAAGAAACGGATAAAGCTTATATCCTTGCCTTAGAACCCAATCGGTTGTTGGCACCCTATCTTCGCGAAGCGGGTTTGACTCCTAAAGCTGAATCTTACACCAACTGGGAGAATACCGGTTTAGATGGCCACATTGGTGGACATTATCTTTCCGCTCTCTCAATGATGTATGCTTCTACTGGTGATAGTGCTATGCTGAACAGACTTAACTATATGCTTGATGAACTTCAACGAGCACAGCAAGCTGTGGGTACTGGATTTCTTGGTGGAACACCGGGAAGTGTAGAGCTATGGAAAGAGATTAAAGCGGGCAATATAGATGCCGGAGGTTTCAGTTTGAATGGACGTTGGGTGCCTTTATATAATATACACAAAATCTATGCAGGTCTTCGCGATGCTTATATATATGCAGGAAGTCAACAAGCATTGGATATGCTGATAGCACTTACCGATTGGATGATTGATATTACCTCATCTTTGTCTGATGTCCAGATTCAAGATATGCTTCGTAGTGAGCATGGTGGATTAAATGAAACTTTCGCCGATCTTTATGCTATTACTAAAGAAGATAAATATCTTAAGTTGGCAATACGATTTTCCGAATTAGCCATACTCAATCCCTTGATACAAGGGCAAGATCATCTTACAGGAATGCATGCCAATACACAAATACCAAAAGTTATTGGTTTTAAAGCAATAGCCAATTTGGCTGATAATGCAGAGTGGGATAGTGGTTGCCGTTATTTTTGGGATAGAGTAGTGAACCATCGCTCAGTTTGTATTGGCGGCAATAGTGTTCGCGAGCATTTTCATCCCGAAGCTGATTTTACCCCAATGTTGCTCGATATTGAAGGACCTGAAACTTGTAACACTTACAATATGTTGAGGCTTTCGAAGCAACTCTATCAGTCTACTACTGAGATGGCTTTTGCCGATTACTACGAACGTGCTCTTTATAATCATATTCTATCGTCTCAAGATCCTGAAAAAGGCGGGTTTGTTTACTTTACACCTATGCGTCCAGGTCATTATCGTGTCTATTCGCAACCCGAAACATCTATGTGGTGTTGTGTGGGTTCTGGTTTGGAGAATCATGCTAAATATGGTGAATTTATCTATGCACATTCTGATGATTCGCTCTATGTGAATCTATATATCCCCTCTAGGTTGGATTGGAAGAAAAAAGGCATTGCGCTGACACAAGAAACAACCTTCCCCAATGAAGAGGAGATTCGTTTCCAGCTAGAGCATGCTCCTAAGAGTCACTTTACCTTATTGTTGAGATATCCCTCATGGGTTAAAGGTGCACAGGTGACAGTGAACGGTAAGCAACAAGATATAAAAGAGACATCGAATGGTTATATCGCGATAAATCGTAAATGGAAAAAGGGGGATAGAATAAATCTTTTATTACCTATGGAATTAGCCTTAGAGCAGATCCCTGATCAACAAAATTATTTCGCTTTCACTTATGGGCCAATTGTTTTGGCAGCTGCTACAGATACAACAGATATGCAAGGATTGTTTGCTGATGACAGTCGAGGTGGACATATCGCTCATGGTTGCCAGATACCCTTGCAAAAAGTACCTATGCTTATTGGTAATGCTTCAGAAGTGCTTGCTCAGTTGAAGCGTTTACCTTGTGAACAATTAGCCTTTGAGTTTACAGGCAATATTTATCCTGCTCAATCTACGCCGTTGACATTCATTCCTTTCTATAACCTGCATCAATCACGCTATGCAATATACTGTCATGTAGTTAATGAAACAAAGTTTAAAGACATATTGCAAGAAATTCAATCTCGCGAAGCGGTAGCATCTGCATTGGCTAGTCGTACAGTAGATGTAATTCATCTTGGTGAGCAGCAACCCGAATCAGATCATCTCATTCGTTTTGAGGCTTCTACTGCAGGCGTTCAACATAGTCGCCATTTTCGCAAAGCTGATGGGTGGTTTTCCTACGAATTAAAATTGAATAGAGATGCTAATGTTTTGTCCTTACTGTTGCATAAATCAGATGTTAAGCACTTTGACGTATTGCTCAATGGAATACTATTGCAATCAGAGACGATAAGTGAACATGACCTTGACGGTTTCATTACCATTCTTTATCCTATATCCAGTAACTTGTTATCCGAACAGAATACGCTTCGTATACAGTCAGATGGTCAAGAACCCACTCCTGCTATTTATGAAGTGCGAATCATGAAATAAGAAAGACATTAAAAATCAATAATTATTAAAACAGAAATTATCTATGAGAGCAAGATTTTTTTTAGGTTCACTTTGCCTAACTGCAGCAATTTCACTTTCTGCACAAAAAAGTGCCACAATCACTTTACAACCCGACCAAGCTACAGATATCATTCCTAAAGAAATCTATGGTCAGTTTGCTGAACATCTAGGTACATGTATCTATGGTGGTTTGTGGGTTGGCGAAAATTCAGATATTCCTAATGTCAATGGTTATCGTACAGATGTGTTAGAGGCATTGAAGGAACTAAAAGTCCCTGTATTGCGTTGGCCAGGTGGTTGCTTCGCCGATGAATACCACTGGATGGATGGTATTGGTCCAAAGGAAAATCGGCCAAAAATGGTGAACAACAACTGGGGTGGTACTATAGAAGATAACAGTTTTGGAACACACGAATTTCTTAATCTTTGTGAGTTATTAGAGTGTGAACCTTACATTAGTGGTAATGTAGGTAGTGGTACAGTAGAAGAGCTAGCAAAATGGGTAGAGTACATGACTTCTGATGGAGACTCGCCAATGGCTAACTTGCGTCGTCAGAACGGCCGTGATAAAGCTTGGGATGTTAAATTCCTTGGTGTGGGAAATGAAAGCTGGGGATGCGGTGGTAGTATGCGTCCAGAATATTATGCAGACTTGTATCGCCGCTATGCTACATATTGCCGCAACTATGATGGTAACAAACTTTATAAGATTGCTAGTGGCGCCAGCGATTATGATTATAATTGGACAAAAGTGTTGATGGATCGTGTAGGGCATCAGATGCATGGGCTGTCTTTGCATTATTATACAGTTGCAGGTTGGTCGGGTAGCAAAGGTTCTGCTACTAATTTTGATAATGAAGATTACTACTGGACTCTTGGTAAATGCTTGGAAGTAGAAGATGTGTTGCAAAAGCATATCGCTATTATGGATGAATACGATAAAAACAAACAAGTGGGCTTGTTGCTTGACGAATGGGGCACATGGTGGGATGAAGAACCAGGAACTATTCAAGGACATCTTTATCAGCAAAACACACTTCGCGATGCTATGGTAGCTTCATTGAGCTTAGATGTATTCCATAAATATACTGACCGTCTTAAGATGGCTAATATAGCTCAAATTGCTAATGTACTTCAATCTATGATTCTTACTAATGGCGACAAGATGGTATTAACTCCATCGTATTATGTGTTCAAAATGTACAAGGTGCATCAAGATGCAAAACATCTGCCCTTAGAGTTAACTTGTGATACTATTAGTGTTCGCGACAATCGTCAAGTACCATTAGTTAGTGCTACAGCATCTCAAGATTCAACAGGCAAGGTACATATCTCAATGTCTAATATTGATTTAAAAAATAACCAAACAGTATCAATCAATCTTGCTGATTTGAAAGTTAAGAAAGCTACAGGTGAAATTCTAACTGCTAAAAGTATTACCGACTACAACTCTTTTGAGGAACCCAATAAAGTGGCAATAGCTCCTTTTAAAGATATGAAATTGAATAAAGGAGTGCTTACTGTAAAACTTCCTGCTCAGTCTATAGTGGGTATTGAATTAGAATAGTATCTCCTTTCCTTTAGTTAGTTGACTGTTTTTGTTTTACCCCTAAATATAGTTGACTCTAGTTTAGTGCCATTTTTTAATTAGGTTGACTTTAATATTAGAAAGAAGAAAAAGAGAAGAAAAGTCTCTTTTTCTTCTTTCTTGCTCTTTATAAAAAAAAAGTATCTGGATCTTTTTCAATTAAATAACAGCTTCTGTGATTAATTGTTCCTCTGTTATAAGATATAGATCTCTGTAAGACTTTCATTATTTCTCTAATATACCAGCGTGTTTTACTGCTTTCCTAACTTCTGATATATTTTAAACTCCATGCCCCAGAGTTTTCCATTTTTAATGATCTCGTTGACACGCTTAGCTATCGCATAATCTTTGGTTGCGATTGTAGCTAGCAAAGTATAAGATTATTGTGGAATAGTGGTATTTATGTGAGATAATCCAATATAATTCATAGTGTGGCCAGTAACAACTCTATTAATAAATCCATTGACTCTATCACAATATACTGTGTCGCATTGTGGGTTTGCAAAGTCAGTTGCAAAAAAGTGCTTATTACCGTCTCGTACATAGGTCTCAACACCTTTAGGAGCATTATTGATGATACGTTCAAAATTAGAGTAACCTACCTGACTATCTTCCTTGGTGTGCATCATAAGTGCAGGACGTCCATCAAGCTCTTTAATGAGGGTTTTAGGTCTGACTGTCCAAGAGTTTACTCCATACTTGAACATTGATACAAGGTTGACAAATGGTCGCTCCATACTCACCAAAAAGGAGGGTGCACTATTTGCCATATTGTCACAAAATATATCCTCCCAAGATGAGTAGGCAGAGATTGAGATTAATGCATCTATATCATCGTTTTGTCCTATAGAATTTATTGCTACTACACCGCCCATTGATATTCCCATAACGACAATAGGGACATCCCTATATTGGGGCTGAGATTTAATATAATTCGTCACAGCTTCAACATCTCGCCACTCTTGATACCCAGCACAGATTCTATATCCATCGCTTCCTCCATGACCTCTAACCTCTGTCAGGAAACTTGAATAAGACTTGTCAAAAAACATCTTAGCGTGTCCATAATAAATGCTTACTGAGGGATTATGCATACCTGTTAGGCATATTATTGCGCATTTTGGATTATCGGCTTCAACTGAAAATACCTCAACTGTATAGTCATCAGAAGATTTTAGGTAGAGCGTATCAGCTTTTTCAACTCCATACTCTTCAGGTGTCCATACCTTGGTATATACAACCTTCTCGTTGAGCATTTTTTTCATAATAAACGCTGGTATAACCGCAAGTACAATAGTAAATATGACAACATTAATGATGACAAATCGTAATACTCCCTTTTTGAATTTACTTTTCATTTATGTTATGTTAAAATATTGAAGAAAAAGATATTTTTATACTAGAAATTGTAAGTTCTAATCCATAATTGTGTTCCAATTATTAAAGATCAAAGTTAACAAATATTGTATCTATTCAACTTTGTTTTCCAGCTTTTTTCCGTTTTCTTAAATAGAAACTCTTTAAAAGCAGATCTGTTAAATATAGCGGCAACAACCATTTTATCTTTAAAGTTATATTATATCTATTGAAGGTCGTATTTGTGGTGATAGTGGTTGTTTTCTTTATGTTATTGTGTGTAATTATTTAAATATGAGTCACTGATTAAACCTAATAAGTGATGGCTAAGACTAAAATTATGTACCCATTGTGTGCCATTAAACAAAAAAAAGCACCTACAGAATAAACTGTAAGTGCTTGATACTCAGTAGTCGGGATGACAAGATTCGAACTTGCGACCACACGCCCCCCAGACGCGTACTCTACCGGGCTGAGCTACATCCCGAATTGCGGTTGCAAAAGTAGTGTTTTAATTTGAATGTACAAATTATAGGATACTTAAATTTTGCTACTGTCTTTGTTTGCAATTTCAGAATTCATATATGCAATTAGCATCCCATGCACTCTCTGTAAAAATCAAACATTTCAAAGATTGTCTCTTTGTCTGCTGTTTGGTTAATGCTTATTTTACCAATATCCTCTAATAGAGTGAAGTTTATTATGCCTGATTGGTTTTTCTTATCGTGAAGCATAAAGCTATATAGTGTTTCATATTGCTTGCAATCAAAGAAGAATGTGCCATAGTTATCTTTGATGAACTGAATTGTTTGGCGCATCTTATCTTTTGGAAAGCCAACTTTAAGATGAGATAAATAAAGTTCGCAGATAACTCCCCATGCTACAGCATATCCATGCAATACAGATCGGCTTTCTAGAAGAGCCAAACTTTCGAATGCATGTCCCACGGTGTGTCCTAAGTTGAGTGCCTTGCGAATGCCATGCTCAAAAGGATCTTGTTCTACAATATCTTCTTTAACCTGCACAGATTGTCCTACAAGTGTTCTAAGATGATTGTAATCTATATTGTGCATATCAAAAGATAATAGCTCAGCCCAATGCTTCGTAGTGCTGATTAATCCATGTTTAAGCATCTCGGCATATCCTGATACGATGTTTTCATGATCAAGACTCCGTAAAAACAGCGTATCTATTAGAACACTATTTGCTGGGGCAAACGCACCAATTTCGTTCTTTAGTCCATTGAAGTTAATTCCGGTTTTGCCACCAACTGAAGCATCTACCATGGCCAATAGCGTAGAAGGGATATTGATATATGACATACCACGCTTGAAAGTTGCAGCTGCAAATCCTCCTAAGTCGGTCACCATTCCTCCACCAAGATTAATGAGTAGCGAATGTCTTGTTGCGCCATTTTCACATAAGGCTTGCCAAACAGTGGTTAGTGTCTCTATGTTTTTGTTTACATCTTCTGCACCAATTACTATTTCGAAAGCGTCATCTGTAAGTAGGGCTGACTGAAGTAGGGGTAAGCATAGTTGGTGAGTGTGTTCATCGGTAATAATGAAAAGTCGGTCGTGCGGACATTTTGCTATAGCACTCTCTAGGCTTGACTTTAAATCATGGCATAAGATAACTTCTTGTCTACTCATATTGTAAGATTTGATTTTTTATAGTGCAAAAGTAGTTAAAAAGTTTTTTTGAGTTACTTTTGCATCATTAAAAAGTAAAGTCTATGAAACCATTATTACCAGTTTTTTGTCGCCCTATGGGGTATGTTATCTTATTATTGTCCATGTTTGTACCTTTCGGATTGTTTTTTTTAGGTAAAATTAATGATGGAAATCTTCTGTTTTATAAAGAGTGCATCAAGTTATTGATGATGATTGGAGCACTGATGATTCTGTTTGCATACAATAAGAATGAAAGTAAAACAATTGAGAACATACGTAACAATTCTACTCGCTATGCAATGTTTATAACGGTATTGTTCGTGTTTGGAACAATGCTTTTTAAAGTTTCAACCGGCGATATAATTACTGTTGATAATTCTTCCTTTCTTACCTTCTTGATAATCAATATACTTTGTTTAGAGTTTGGTATTAAAAAGGCAAATGTCGATAATATTTTTAAAAAATAATAGTTTTTTCATTAAACCTTTTGTGATGATTGTTGTCAAACAAACAACTGTCGTTAATATAACTCTATAATTGATTAAATGAAAAAATTAGTATTTTGTGCGGTGTTGCTATTTGTTTGCACACTAAATTTATTGGCACAATCGAAAACAATCACCGTATCAGGACGAGTGATTGAAGCCGAGACAAAAGAACCTGTCGAGATGGCAACGGTTCAATTACTTTCCCTTCCTGATAGCGCACAAGCTTCCGGTATTGTAACACAGCGTAATGGATACTTTTCTTTACCTAAAGTAAGTGCAGGAAAGTATGTGCTTCGTGTAGCATATCTTGGCTTTAATACACAGAATATACCATTGACATTAAATTCAAATGCAACAGAAAAAAATGTTGGAACAATTAGCCTAGGTGTAGATGCAGTAATGCTTAAGGAAGCAGTGATTACTGCCGAAGCGCCTCAGGTAACAGTTGTAGAGGATACATTAATGTACAATACTTCGGCATATCGTGTACCCGAGGGTGCTATGCTTGAAGAACTGGTAAAAAAAATACCAGGTGCAGAGATTGATGAAGACGGCAATGTGAAAATCAATGGTAAAGAAGTAAAGAAAATCATGGTAGAAGGTAAAGAGTTTTTTGGTGGTGATGTGAAAACCGGTCTTAAAAATCTGCCTGTAAACATGATTGATAAACTGAAAACATACGATAAAAAGTCGGACTTGGCACGTATCACAGGTATTGATGATGGCGAAGAAGAAACCGTTCTTGACTTAAAGGTGAAGAAAGGAATGAATCAAGGTTGGTTTGGTAATGCAGATATTGCTTATGGTACTGAAAAACGTTATCTAGGCAACTTGATGCTTAATCGTTTTGTCGATGGCACTCAGTTGTCTATTATTGGTGGTGGCAATAATGTAAACGACCAAGGTTTCTCAAGCGGCGGAGGCGTTCCGCGTTGGCGTAGAAATAATGGATTAAACGCAACCAAAACAGTAGGTGTGAATTTTGCATCCGAAACCTCTAAACTTGAAACAGGTGGTAGTGTTCGTTATAATTATAAGAATTCAGATATTGTAAATACTGGTTATTCTGAACGCTTTTTGCAAAGCGGTAATTCTTTCTCCAACTCAAATTCTAAGAATATTACTAAGAATCTAGATTTGAATGCTGATTTTCGTTTAGAGTGGAAGCCCGATACAATGACAAATATCTTGTTTCGTCCTGATGTGAGTTATGGTAAAACTAAAAATGAGTCTGAATCTTTTTCAGGAACATTTAATTCAGACCCATTTGCAATCGTTTCTAATCCAAATTCTTATCTAGATTTTAATAGTTTAGACTCTAATGAAGACCCATTGCGCGATATTCGTGTCAATGCAATCAACTCACATTCTTTTCGCAAATCAAACAGTCTGAATGCTAATGCTACATTGCAATTAAATCGTAAGTTGAATTCGTTGGGAAGAAATGTAACTTTCCGTGGACGATTTGGTTATTCTGATAACAATAATGATTCCTATACTGACTCAGAAACCCGTTATTATCAACTTCTTAATGCTGCAGGTAATGACTCTATATTATATCGTAATCAATATATTACTACCCCAACATCTAATTATACTTATAGCGCTCAAGTTACTTATAGTGAGCCTATAGCCAAAGCTACTTTCTTGCAGTTTAGCTATAATTTTACTTATAAGAATAGCAAGAGTGATAAGCGTACTTATAGCTTGGGCGATGATTGGGATATTTATGATCCATTGCCACCGGGATATCAACAAAATTTTGTGGATAGTTTATCAAAGGATGCTGAGTATCATTATTATAATCATGATATTACAGCTAATATACGCATCATACGCGAAAATTATCAATTAACAGCCGGAGGATCATTCCAACCACAAAAATCTACACTTTCATATAAACGTGGAGATTATACCATTGATACAACTCGCCACGTATTCAATTTTACACCAACAGTTGATTTTCGTTATCGTTTCTCTAAAGTTAGTCAACTTAGATTTACTTATCGCGGTAGAAGCAACCAGCCAAGTATGGAAAACTTGTTGCCAATTGTAGATAACTCTGATCCACTGCGTATAAGTGTGGGTAATCCAGGCTTGAAACCCTCATTTAGCCATAATATTCGCTTATTCTTTAATACTTATAATGCAGAGGCACAAAGAGGTATCATGACACATGTTAGATTTACTGCAACGCAAAATGCCATTGCTAATGCTACGGAATATAATGAACAAACCGGTGGAACTATTTCTCAACCACAAAATATAAACGGCAACTGGAATGCTGCGGGTATGTTTGGTTTTAATACAGCTTTACCCAATAAAAAGTTTACTGTAAACTCCTTTACTCAAGTGAGATATACAAACAGTGTGGCTTTCTTGTATGAACAGGAGAAACAAATGAATGAAAAAAATACAAGTACCGAGTTAGTGTTGGGAGAAAGAGTAAATGCAGCTTATCGCAATAATTGGTTGGAGATAGGTATAAACGGCTCTATCGATTACTCGTTTGAGAAAAACAAATTGCGCCCCGAAAGCAACCAGCAACCATTTACTTTCTCTTATGGAGCTAATACTAACATCTCTCTTCCGTGGAATATGACTATTGCTACTAATATTGCCAATCAAGCACGTCGAGGCTATTTAGATAATAGTATGAATAGAAATGAATTGATTTGGAATGCACAGATAGCTCAAACCTTCTTTAAAGGTAGCACAACGGTTAGTTTTGAGTGGTATGATATCTTGAGACAACAAACTAATATTAGTCGTTCGTTGACAGCAAGTATGCGCTCTGTATCTGAATATAACGGTATAAACAGTTATTGTATGTTTCATGTTATCTACCGACTTAATGTATTTGGTAGCAAAGCGGCTCGCGAAGGAATGAATAATCGTGGTGGCTTTGGCGGACCACGTGGTGATAGACCTCCTGGTCATCCATCGGGTGGCGGATTCGGTGGTGGTAGACCAAGTTTCTAAGATATAATGATCTTTTAAAAAATGTCTTTAATACAATCGGTATTAAGGACATTTTTTTTGTTAATTTTGATTTACGGTGTTTCCATTATGTAATAATAATTGAACTATCAACCTCTATCTTGGTTTATACATTAAGGGAGAATTCATGTTTACTTAAAATTATTGAAGTACAAACTTGACATGGAATTATATTCTAATTATCTTTGTTAGTATGATGGATTGGAGTAACATATTGGCTTTGTGTGCTAAAATAGCTTTCGATGTGATATACTTTGGAGCTGTTATAGGTACTATTATTGTAGTTATACTTGACAATCGCAATCCGGTGAAAACTATTGCTTGGATACTTGTATTGATGTTTCTCCCCTTTATTGGACTGATATTTTATTTCTTTTTTGGTCGTAGTCAGCGAAGAGAGCGCATTATAAGCAGAAAATCTTATAATAGACTTCTGAAAAAGCCCATGGCCGAATATATAATGCAAACCAAACCACAAGTTCCAAAAGAGTATAGCCGATTGATTCATTTTTTTCAATCTACCAATCAAGCTTTTCTATTTGAAGGCAATCAAGTCGATCTTTATATAGATGGATACACTAAGCTTCAAGCTCTAATTTACGAACTAAATAAAGCTAAAAAGCATATTCATATAGAGTATTATATTTTTGAAGATGATGCTGTAGGAAGGCTTATTCGTGATATATTGATTGATAAAGCAAAAGATGGGGTAGAAGTGCGTGTGATTTATGATGATGTAGGTTGCTGGCATGTACCTAATGCTTTTTTTGATGAAATGCGTAGAGCAGGCATAGAGGTAAGAAGCTTTCTAAAGGTACGTTTTCCTCTCTTTACCAGTCGTGTAAATTATCGCAATCACCACAAGATAGTAGTAATAGATGGTAGTGTGGGCTTTGTTGGTGGCATGAATCTAGCAGAACGTTATCTGAAAGGTTTTTCATGGGGGATATGGAGAGATACCCATATTCGTATTTATGGAAGAGCAGTACATGGATTACAAACTGCCTTTTTGCTCGATTGGTACTTTGTAGATCGTACCTTAATTACTTCTTCTCAATATTTCCCTAAACTGGAATCATCGGGCTATACTTTGGCTCAAGTAGTAACAAGTGAACCAATTGGTCCATGGACAGAAATTATGCAAGGTTTAATAATGGCTATTACGGGTGCAAAGAAGTATTTCTATATTCAAACACCTTACTTCTTACCTACCGAGGAGGCCTTAGTTGCCTTGCAAACAGCAGCACTTGCTGGTGTTGATGTGCGCCTGATGCTGCCATTGCGTGCAGATAGTAAACTTACTCATTGGGCATCTTGTTCATATATACAGGCTGTGTTGCAAGCAGGTGTGAAGGTATATTTCTACCGAAAAGGATTTTTGCACTCCAAACTGATGGTGTCTGATGATTTGTTATCAACAGTGGGCTCTACAAATTTCGACTTTAGAAGCTTTGAACAGAATTTTGAAGTAAATGCTTTTATGTATAGTCAAGAAACGGCGATGAAGATGAAAGAGATATTCTTAACAGACCAACGAGATTGCACCCAGATTTTACTTAAAACCTGGGATAAACGTCCATGGAAGCACAAAGCCTTGGAATCTGTAGTGAAGCTACTTGCCCCACTGCTATAAGCTAATATTATTGAAAGAAAGAGAAGTTGACACTGCCATATACACGCTTCTCTATAAATCTTGGATGGTCCTCAAAATGATCTTGTTTGCCATGCTCTAATACAAACAATCCATCTTCCTTTAGAAGGTTATTTTCAAATATCGCATCAGGAATAGTTGCCAATCCTTTAAGTTCGTATGGCGGATCGGCAAAAATAAAGTCAAATTGGCTCTTGCATGTTTTCACAAACTTAAAAACATCTGCTCTGATAGGAATGCATTTCTCTGTTTTAAGCTCCTTCATTATTTTGCAAATGAATTGATAGTGATCTCTATCTCTTTCTACGGCAATAACCTGATCGCAACCGCGTGATACTAGTTCAATACTAATGCTTCCTGTACCTGCAAAAAGATCAAGAGCTATAACTCCATCCTCAAAATCGATATAGTTGTTTGATAAAACATTAAACAGATTCTCTTTAGCAAAATCTGTGGTGGGACGTGCCTTAAATGAACGTGGCACATCAAATCTTCTACTTTTATATATTCCGCTAATTACTCGCATAGTCTAATAACGCTTGAAGGTCAATATTGGTTTTGGGTATTACTGAAACTTGAAGAATATATCGTTTGAGTTCTTTTAATATAGCCTCTTTATCCTTGATTGTGCCAGATAGAAATAACTCATCGCGTTGTTGATCGAAATAGAGTTGCTTCCACACGGCAAAGATATAATACAGTCTGTCTTCTTGCTGTTTTGCATCAAATGTATTGAGCATTAGCAAGTTGCCTCGCTCATAGCAATATATATCAATGTGTGAAGAAGAAAACGATACATACATTTTCTTTGTATTGCCAAATCTACTCTTGGCAGTAAAGTATTCGTTTAACAGAAAATATTGTGAATAAAATTTTGCTTCAGGAAAGGTAGTTTTAAGAAACTGAAATGCACTTTTGTCTACACCGTATAAGTTTACGATAGAGCTTTCGGTTCCTTTGTTGAATAGTAATGTTTCGTTGGTTTGTTTGGTGTGGTTATAGTAGAATAAATCAGCCATTTGGTTTTCGTCAAATATATCAATAGGTATATTAGTGAAACGCTTGTTAGATACAATAACCTTAACTGATTTATATTTTAGCTTCAACTCCTCATGTGCATTAAAAAGGTTTTTTAAATTGGCCGTTAATGACAAAGAAGTATTAGCTTCCTCTTCAAGAAAGGAAGTAAAAGTGTCTTGAATCGGATTGTAAATAGAAAAAGAAAATCCATCCGTACAAAGACGGATGGATAATGTATATTGTTCCGATTTAGTAAAGTCGATATGATTATTCCCAGTTTCCTGCACCATTATTAGGGCTTTCGATAGAACCAATCATCAAACCTGTATATCTACCAAGTTTATTTTGAAGATCTTTCAAGTTAACAATTTCTTGTTTGTCAAGACCATTCAAGTATATATCGTATGGAGCTTTAACTTCGTACATGTATGTTGGAGCACCCGATTTTAAAGTATCATAACGAGTTGCCATTTCAAATTGTGAGCCATTTCCATAAGGAATGAATCTCATTGAATCAACATTAAAGTTTGCAGAGAATTGAACTGTATCAATTACAGTTTTCCATAATGTATCACGTCTGAAGTTTTCCAAACCATTCTTTTTCACATCTGTGAAGTTGCCTGTTTGGTTGGCTTTGTTTATAATTGCCATTGCTTTTTTCTCTGTCATGCCATCTTCCAATTGTTTGTCTGTCAATTCACCTACTTTGTAGATAAATGGAATTTTTGCAGTTTTAACAAAATCAATCAATGTGTCAAAGCTTGCAGTATAGTTACCCTTATTCAAGTTACGATATTCCGCTTGAGCTTTACGAATGTCTAAAAGACGTGTAATAACCGCTTGATCTCTAGCAGATTTCATTTCTTCAAATTCAATAGGGTTCATGATGCTTCTGAAGCATACATAAACCAGTGCAAGGATACACAAGGTTAATACAATATTAAATACTGTTTTCATGATAAATATGTTTTTTTTAGTTGTTATATTCGTATCGCAAAAATAGAATAAATAAATCTAAATTCGTATAGTTCGTCGAACTTTTTTCTGTTACAAAAATGATAAATAACTATTTAGAAAGGCAAATTAAGGAAAATTTTCCTTATGAACCAACAGTAGAGCAAGAAATAACGATAAAATTGCTTTCTGAATTTATGCTCTCAAAGGTAAACGAAACTGTCTTTCTATTAAAAGGTTATGCCGGAACAGGTAAGACTTCACTAGTTGGTTCGTTGGTAAAAACAATGGATAAATTGAAACAAAAGGTAGTGTTGCTTGCACCTACCGGAAGGGCAGCCAAAGTATTCTCTTCCTATGCCGGACATTCTGCATATACTATTCACAAAAAAATATATCGTCAACGCGCTTTTTCTAATGATACAGATAACTTTTCGTTGAATGAAAATTTGACAAAACATACTCTTTATATTGTAGATGAGGCCTCTATGATCTCTAACGAAGGCCTCTCGGGCTCTGTATTCGGAACAGGTAGGTTGCTAGATGATTTAATAACCTTTGTATATGCAGGAGAAGGTTGCAGATTGATGTTGATGGGAGATGTGGCACAGTTGCCACCGGTAGGCGAGGAGTTAAGCCCTGCTCTGTTTTCTGATGCTTTAAAGGGTTATGGATTGCAGGTAATGCAGGTTACTTTAACTCAAGTAATGCGTCAAATGGAAAGCTCGGGCATACTTTGGAATGCAACTCGTTTACGACAACTTATGGCCGACGACTTGTTTGATTCGCTTCCTAAAATTAAGATTTCTAGTTTTGCGGATGTTAAGCAACTACCCGGATTGGAATTGATTGAAACTCTAAACGCTTCTTACGATCGGGTTGGAATGGAGGATACGATTATCATAAGTCGATCAAATAAACGTGCCAATTTGTACAATAATGGCATACGCAATCAGATACTTTATCGAGAAGATGAACTCAATACGGGCGACTTACTGATGGTAGCAAAGAACAACTATTATTGGACAGAAAAGATTAAAGAAATTGATTTTATAGCCAATGGAGATATAGCCGTAGTGAAGCGAGTGAGGCGAACGCGTGAGATGTATGGCTTTAGATTTGCTGAAGTGGTGCTTGCGTTTCCCGATTATGATGACTATGAGCTGGAAACCAGACTGTTATTGGATACACTACATACAGATGCTCCTGCTTTGACAAAAACTGATAGCGACCGATTATTTCATACTATAATTGAGGATTATATGGATATTCCAATCAAAAGTGATAGAATGAAAAAGATGAAAATCGATCCATATTACAATGCGCTGCAGGTAAAATATGCTTATGCAGTGACTTGCCATAAAGCACAAGGTGGACAGTGGAAACATGTTTATCTCGATCAGGGATATATGACTGATGAATATCTTACGCCTGATTATTTTAGATGGCTTTATACTGCATTTACTCGCGCTACCGAAGTGCTTTATCTGGTCAATTATCCCAAAGAGCAAATAGAATAATAGTAGTTTTTTGGTTTCATAGGGATGAAACTTTATTTTCATACTGGTGAAACAAAAGTTTCTTCGTGATGAAACAAAAGTTTCGCCCCGATGAAACTAAATGAAATAAAACGGATTTAAACTTAATGATAAACAGATAATAATAAAACGACCTCGCAATTCGAACATTCTATTCGAAAAGCAAGGTCGTTTATCTATTTTCAGTTTGCTATTTTATAATAGCTGTGGATTATTACTTTACAGGAGTTTGCTCAAGTGTAGCAACCAAGAAGTCGTAGAATTTCTGTATGGTTGGGATTAAAGCACGCTCATCTGGAGAATGAGGCGAACGAAGTGTAGGACCGAATGAAATCATATCCAAACCTGGAATTGCAGCACCAATAATACCACACTCTAAACCTGCATGAATCACTTTAACTTCAGGTTCTTTGCCAAATTGCTGTTTGTAAGACTCCTTCATAGCATGCAAGATAGGAGAGTTTACATTGGGTTGCCAACCAGAATAGCCGCCACTCATTACTACTTTCATGCCAGCCATAGAGAAGCAAGACTCTAAGCTTGTAGTCAAGAACTCTTTCATGCTATCGCTAGAGCTACGAGCCAATATTTTAATATCCGATTTGCCCCCGCCAATAGTAATAATAGCAAGGTTTGAAGAAGTCTCTACTGTATCAGGTATAGTAGGAATCATACGCATTACACCGTTTTGACAAGCAAAGATAGCATCAACCAAGTTATCTTGAATTTCTTCAGGTACAATGCCTTTTGGAGTTTCAACTCGTTCTGCTGTAAAGCTGATAGGAGTTTCGATAGCTTCATACTCTTCGTTGAAAAGGTCTTGGCAATATTTTACAAGTTCTAGCAATTCTTCTTCGTTTTCTGCTGGGATAGTAACTATAGCAGATGATTCACGTGGGATGGCGTTGCGCATATTGCCACCTTCCCAAGATGCAAGACGTGCTTCATAAGAAGCAATAGCTTCGCGCACAAAACGAACCAATAGTTTGTTGGCATTGGCACGACCTTCGTTGATCTCTAATCCTGAGTGGCCGCCTCGTAGTCCTTTTAGGTTTACTTTAATGGCTATATCTTCAGCATCAGGCTCTACCTCTTTATATTCAAGAGTTGCAGTTACATCCATACCACCGGCACATCCGATGTATAATTCACCTTCATCCTCAGAGTCTAAGTTCAATAAAATCTCTCCGTTAAGTGTTCCGGGTTTTAAACCGAATGCACCAAACATACCGGTTTCTTCGTCGCTTGTAATTAAAGCTTCGAGTGGTCCGTGCTTTAAACTGTTATCTTCGAGAATAGCCATGATAGCTGCTACACCCAAGCCATTGTCGGCTCCAAGAGTAGTGCCTTTTGCTTTAAGCCATTCGCCATCAATATAAGTTTCGATAGGATCGTTTACAAAATCGTGAACAGTATCATTGTTTTTCTGTGGAACCATATCCATGTGTGCTTGTAGGATAACTCCTTTGCGGTTTTCCATACCAGCAGTAGCAGGCTTGCGGATGATAACATTGCCTACTTCATCAGTAAACGATTCTAAGCCAAGATTCTTTCCGAAATTCAATAAAAACTCAGTTACGCGTTCCATGTGCCCTGAAGGACGAGGAATTTGGGTCAATGAATGAAAATGCTTCCAAACGTTTTGTGGAGCTAAGTCAAGAATGGTGCTCATAAGGCAAATCTTTTTAAAAGTTTTTTATTTAAGTTTCCTGTTGGTTAGCAATAACGCTGCCCAACCATATATTCCCAACAAAACTACTAAAAAGGTTTGAATTCCATGCACAATAAGTGCGAATATTCCAGAGTCAGTGTTGTTTACCCCATAAAGCATCATCATAGAGATAACGGCAAAATGCCAAGGCCCGGCTCCGTTTGGTGTGGGAACAATTACTGCGAATGTGCCTCCTACAAACATGACAAGCGCAGCCAAAATACCTAGGTGTTCGGTAAACCCAAAACAAAAGAAGGTGAAATAGAAATGTAGGAAATAGCAAAGCCAAATAACGATGGTGTAGAGAATGAATAAAGGTATGTTTCTTACGCTACGTAGTGATAGTATACCTTCCCATACATGCTTTAATGCATCTTTTATGCGGTCGAAGAAAGAGAATGTGCGTAATAAATAATAGAAAAGCACAAGTACACCAATGGTGCAAAATATAATAATGTAAAACCACACTGAGGTAAGTAGGTGAGTGAACGAAGAGAGCTTAGTGCCAGTTTCTTTAAAGAATGTAAAGAATATAGGCATTTGCAAAAGAAAAGTAACACCGGTGATAAGTAAAATGCAGATAGTGTCAACCAATCGCTCGGTAACAACGGTTCCAAGTGATTTAGCAAAGGAAACATTGTCGTATTTGCTCAAAATGCCACATCGAGATACTTCGCCTACACGGGGTATTATGAGGTTGGCTGCATATCCTACAAAGATAGAATTTACGCAATCACTGGTTTTAGGATGTTCGTCTAGAGGTTCAAGTACTTGCTTCCAACGCCATCCTCTCACTACATGGCTCAATACTCCAAATAGTAAAGAGGCACACATCCACCACCAATTAGTTTCGTATAGTAATACTTCTTTTACTTTCGAAAAATCAAAATCGCGATAAACCCAAAAGAGGATAAACCCGCCAAGAAGCAAAGGGAGTATAATTTTTAAAGCCTTTTTTATTAGTTTATTCATGCTATTTTGCCATTCTTCGACTAAAAGAGTTACCTTTGTTGACTGCAAATGTAATTACATTAGTTGATAAATGAAATTAGTAAAGCCTAAAAAGTTTCTTGGACAACACTTTCTTAAAGACCTGAAAGTGGCTCAAGATATTGCCGATACGGTAGATGCGTGTCCTAATTTGCCAATCTTAGAGGTTGGACCAGGGATGGGAGTACTTACACAATTTCTGTTGAAGAAAGAGCGTGAGGTGAAAGTGGTGGAGATTGACTACGAATCGGTGGCTTATCTTCGCGAAACATATCCAGTGCTCGAAAATAATATTATTGAGGATGACTTCTTGAAGATGAACCTCAATCGTTTATTTGACGGAAATCCTTTTGTGCTAACTGGCAATTATCCTTATAATATTTCAAGTCAAATCTTCTTTAAGATGCTTGAGAACAAGGAATTGATACCTTGCTGCACGGGCATGATACAAAAAGAAGTGGCTGAGCGTATTGCTGCTGGGCCAGGTAGCAAAACGTATGGCATTTTGAGTGTTCTTATTCAGGCTTGGTATAAGGTAGAGTACTTGTTTACGGTGAGTGAGCATGTATTTAATCCCCCTCCAAAGGTGAAAAGTGCTGTGATAAGAATGACACGCAACGATGTGACTGATTTAGGTTGCGATCCGAAACTTTTTAAGCAAGTAGTGAAAACTACATTTAATCAACGTCGCAAAACTTTGCGTAACTCCATAAAACCAATCTTGGGCAAAGACTGTCCATTGACAGCTGATGTATTATTTAATAAACGCCCCGAACAATTATCGGTGCAAGAGTTTATTAGTTTGACCAATCAGGTGCAAGAAGCTTTAAAGACTATAAATATTGCTTCAAAAGAATAGTTGTAAAAATAATCTTAGGTTATTGTTATGGAAATAAATGAGGAATACATTAACAGCGTAAAAAAACTCATTGAGCAAAAAGATGTAGATGAGGTAAAAACACGATTAATCGACCTGCATCCGGCCGATATCGCTGAGTTGTGTAATGACCTCAACCTTGATGAAGCTCGTTTTGTTTTTAGGCTACTTGATAATGAAACTGCTGCTGATGTATTAGTAGAAGTAGATGAGGATTCTAGAAAAGAATTACTCGAACTACTACCATCCGAAACAATCGCAAAGCGATTTGTCGATTATATGGATACAGATGATGCAGTAGACATCATGCGCGAACTTGACGAAGAAAAACAAGAGGAAATCCTTTCGCACATTGAAGATATTGCTCAAGCTGGTGATATTGTTGATCTATTAAAATATGATGAAGATACTGCAGGGGGATTAATGGGTACTGAAATGGTAACTGTTAATGAAAACTGGAGTATGCCTGAGTGTTTGAAAGAGATGAGGCAACAGGCTGAAGAATTGGACGATATTTATTATGTATATGTAGTAGATGATGATGAACGTCTTCGTGGTATCTTTCCCTTAAAAAAGATGATTACTTCGCCATCGGTTTCGAAAGTGAAGCATGTAATGCAGAAAGATCCTATTTCTGTTCACGTAGATACCTCTACAGATGAAGTGGTGCAGGTTATTGAAAAATATGACTTGGTGGCTGTTCCTGTTTTAGATAGTATTGGCCGTTTAGTAGGACAGATTACGGTAGACGACGTGATGGATGAAGTACGTGAACAATCTGAACGTGATTATCAATTAGCTTCGGGTCTTTCGCAAGATGTAGAAACGGATGATAATGTGATGCGTCAAACCACTGCTCGCTTGCCTTGGCTATTGATAGGTATGCTAGGCGGAATAGGCAACTCTATGATACTAGGTAATTTTGATACCACCTTTGTAGCCCACCCCGAAATGGCTCTTTATATTCCACTAATTGGTGGTACCGGGGGAAATGTAGGGACTCAATCTTCTGCCATTGTAGTGCAAGGTCTTGCAAATAGCTCATTATCTTCAAAACATATTTATAAACAAGTTGCCAAAGAAGCGGTAGTAGCGTTGATTAATGCTACTATAATATCATTACTTGTATATGTGTACAACTTTATTCGTTTTGGAGCCACTGCAACGGTTACTTATTCTGTTTCTATAAGTCTTTTTGCGGTAGTTATGTTTGCTTCTATCTTTGGCACACTAGTTCCCATGACATTGGAGAAGTTAAAAATTGATCCTGCGATAGCTACCGGACCCTTCATTTCTATCACCAATGATATTATAGGTATGATGCTGTATATGGGCATAACCGTTTTGCTATCTTAATAAAACACTATTTAAAAAAAATATCCGAAAAATGTATGAAATAAAAATTTTATTTCATTTATTTGTAACTTAATATAATTTAAGGAATTCTAAATCCTATTTCCAAATAATGAATACAATGATGGACTCTCATGACATGAACCAACCTTCTAATAAAGGTGAACTAGAAGAGGAAAACAAAGCCCTTGAAACTTCAGAATCGTTAACTGAAACTCCTATTGCGCCCTCCGATGCTGCAGAAGAGCAAAGTGAAATAACGTCACGCTTTACTACTAAGCAGGAAGTCCTAGATCAATTGAAGGTGTTGGCTCAAGATGCCGAGAATGTAAATAAGCAAGAGTTGGATAACTTAAAACAAGCTTTTTATAAAATACATAATCAAGAATTATCGGAATCAAAAAAGGAAACTTCTTCTGACGATGAATCTATTGGCGAAACAATAGAAATAGCTCCTGATCCAGTTGAAGAAGAGTTTAAACAGTTGATGTCGGTTATAAGAGAGAAAAGAAACGTTCAAACTGCAAAGGCGGAAAAAGAAAAAGAAGATAATCTTCAAACTAAACTCATTATATTAGATAAGTTGAAAGAGTTGGTTGAATCTCCAGAGGATGCCAATAAATCTTATCATGAATTTAAAAAGCTGCAGCAACAATGGAATGATATTAAACTTGTTCCGCAAGCCAAAGTAACAGAATTATGGAAAAGCTATCAGCATTATGTTGAGAAATTCTATGATTTGTTGAAATTGAATAATGAGTTTCGTGAATATGACTTTAAGAAAAACTTAGAAATAAAACAGCATTTGTGCGAGGCTGCCGAAAAATTGGTAGATGAGGAAGATGTTGTATCAGCATTTCATCAATTACAAAAATTACATCAAGAGTTTCGTGATACAGGTCCGGTTTCTAAAGAATTGAGAGAACAGATATGGACTAGATTTAAAACTGCTTCTACTGCTATTAATCGCAGACATCAACAGCATTTTGAATCTTTGAAAGAGGTAGAACAACATAATCTTGATCAAAAGACTGTAATCTGTGAGATTGTGGAAAGTATTGAATTTGATGAACTAAAAACATTTAATGCTTGGGAAAACAAAACAGAAGAAGTGATTGCTTTACAAAATAAATGGAAAACAATCGGTTTTGCTCCTCAAAAAATGAATGTGAAAATATTTGAGCGCTTCAGATGTGCTTGTGATGAGTTCTTTAAGAAGAAAGGTGAATTCTTTAAATCTTTGAAAGAGAATATGAATGCCAATCTTGAAAAGAAAAAAGAACTTTGCGAAAAGGTTGAGGCCTTGAAAGATAGCACAGATTGGAAAGCTACTGCCGAACAATTGACTAAGTTGCAAAAGGAATGGAAAACAATAGGACCGGTGTCTAAAAAACATTCTGACGCTATTTGGAAACGTTTTATTTCTGCATGTGATTTTTTCTTTGAGCAAAAAAATAAAGCTACTTCATCTCAACGTTCTGTTGAGGTTGAAAATCTTGAAAAGAAAAAAGCAATCATAGAAAAACTAGGAGCTATTGATGAATCAACAGAAACAGAAGAGGCCGAAAAGTTGATGCGTGAGTTGATGAAAGAATGGGCTTCTGTTGGGCATGTTCCTTTTAGAGATAAAGATAAATTGTATAAGCAATATCATGGATTGATTGACCAACTGTTTGAGCGCTTCAATATTAGTGCTTCAAACCGCAAACTGAGTAGCTTTAAATCAAACATTACTAGTATGCAAGGCGGTGGAGCTCAATCTCTATATCGCGAACGTGAAAAATTGGTTCGTGCTTATGAAGGAATAAAGAACGAATTGCAAACTTATGAAAATAACATAGGTTTCTTGACTTCATCTTCAAAGAAAGGGAACAGTCTTGTTACAGAAATGAATCGTAAAGTAGAAAAATTGAAAGCTGATCTTGAGCTTGTTTCTCAGAAAATAAAAGTTCTAGATGAAACTATAAAATCTGAAAGCTGATTTACGCTAAGTTAGATTATGAAATGCACATTGCAAGTTTCTATGATAAATAGTTAAACTACAATGTGCATTTTTTATTTGAGTAATACTCTATAAAAAAACATCCCTATAAAAAGGATGTTTAAGTTGGGCTACCTGGACTCGAACCAGAAATGACAGGACCAGAATCTGTAGTGTTACCATTACACCATAGCCCAGTGTTGATTATGTTTTTAAAAGTATAATTAACTTTTGACGTGCAAATATAAAAAGAATTTATAAACTGCAAGTCTTTATTCCTAAATTTCTATTGGTATAAAGTAGAGTAAAAAACAAATTCTGTTTCCCAAAAAATGAAAAAAACACTGAGTTTTAAGTCCTAACATTCTTAGTTCTAATAAATCAGTGTATATTTGTAAAAGATATATTAAGATAATTGGCCTTTTGAAACAAAGGCTTATTGAAAATTGTTATACAAATACATCGAAATATTTAACAAATAAATGAACGAGACTAAAATATTAATAGAAAAAATCACGGAAGGAATTCAGGAAAAAAAAGGTAAAAACATTGTTGTGGCTGATTTGACTAAAATTGATGATACCATTTGCAACTATTTTATTATTTGTCAAGGAAGTTCTACTAGTCAAGTTGCTGCTATTGTTGATTCAATTAAAGAGTTTACGTTGAAAGAAGCAAATACCAAGCCTTTTGCAATTGATGGATTGCGTAATGCTGAATGGGTAGCAATGGATTATTCGAATGTGTTGGTGCATATTTTTCTGCCTGAAACTAGACAGTTTTATAACTTAGAGCATCTTTGGGCGGATGCTAAATTAACTACAATTCCTGATATCGATTAACTTCTTAATTATGGATAATAACAATAAACCAAAAGTAAATATGCCGAAATTCAACCTTAATTGGTTGTATATGATTATCCTTTTGATGCTCTTTGGGCTGTGGTGGTCTAATCAAGGTAGTTCTGTGAGCAAAAGCATCCCTTATGATGAGTTTCAAAGCTATGTGGAAAAGGGGTATGTTAGCAAAGTAGTAGGATATGATGATAATTCGGTGGAAGTTTATATTAAACCACAATTTATCGGTGATGTATTTAAGCAAGATTCAACAAAGGTAGGTAGAAATCCTATGATTACTACTGAAAGCCCTTCGCGCGATAAGCTTGATGAATACCTTGAAAAACAGAAAGAATTTGGATTCTTTGATGGATCTAAAAGTTATGATAAGAAAAAAGATTATTTCTGGGGTATCTTGATTAATATTTTGCCATTTGTGTTTTTGATTGGTCTCTGGATATTCTTAATGAGAAGAATGAGTGGAGGCGGTGGTGGAGGCGCCGGTAATGTCTTTAATGTGGGCAAATCCAAAGCACAGCTCTTTGAAAAAGGGGGTGCCAATCGTGTTACTTTTAAAGATGTAGCAGGTCTTGCTGAAGCAAAAACAGAAGTAGAAGAAATAGTTGAATTCTTAAAAGAACCACAAAAGTATACAGACTTAGGAGGTAAAATTCCTAAAGGCGCTTTATTGGTAGGCCCTCCTGGAACCGGTAAAACATTATTGGCTAAAGCTGTAGCTGGTGAAGCGAATGTTCCTTTCTTCTCTCTAGCAGGTTCAGATTTTGTTGAAATGTTTGTAGGGGTAGGTGCTTCGCGTGTTCGCGATCTTTTCCGTCAAGCTAAAGAAAAAGCGCCATGTATAATCTTTATTGATGAAATCGATGCCGTAGGTCGTGCTCGTGGTAAAAGCCCTGCAATGGGTGGCAATGATGAACGAGAGAATACCTTGAATCAGCTTCTTACTGAAATGGATGGTTTTGGTTCAAATAGTGGTGTAATTATTCTTGCAGCTACCAATCGTGTGGATGTACTTGATAAAGCTTTACTACGTGCTGGTCGTTTTGACCGTCAAATTCATGTTGATCTTCCAGATTTGAATGAACGTAAAGAGGTGTTTGGTGTTCATCTTCGTCCTATTAAAATAGACGAAAGTGTAGATATTGATTTACTTGCTCGTCAAACTCCAGGTTTCTCGGGAGCTGATATTGCTAATGTTTGTAATGAGGCTGCATTGATTGCCGCGCGTCATGGTAAGAAGTTTGTAGATAAGCAAGACTTTTTGGATGCTGTAGACCGTATTATTGGAGGTTTAGAGAAAAAAACGAAGATTACCACTGAGGCTGAAAGACGCTCTATTGCTCTTCACGAAGCAGGTCATGCATCTATTTCTTGGTTGCTTGAATACGCAAATCCATTAATTAAAGTTACTATAGTGCCACGAGGTCGTGCGCTAGGTGCTGCTTGGTACCTTCCAGAAGAACGTCAGATTACTACTAAAGAGCAAATGCTTGATGAAATGTGTGCTACTCTTGGTGGTAGAGCTGCCGAAGATTTAATACTAGGACGTATTTCTACAGGTGCAATGAACGACCTTGAACGTGTTACGAAACAAGCTTATGGTATGATAGCCTATTTGGGCATGAGTGAAAAGCTCCCTAATTTATGCTATTATAATAATGAAGAATATTCTTTCAATCGTCCTTATAGTGAGAAAACTGCTGAATTGATTGATGATGAAGTAAAACGTATGGTCAATGAGCAATATGCTCGTGCAAAACAAATTCTTGCAGATAATGCTGTTGGACATGAAGAGTTAACTCAACTCTTAATAGATAAAGAAGTTATTTTTGCCGAAGACGTAGAACGTATTTTTGGTAAACGTCCTTGGGTATCACGCTCTGAAGAGATTATGGCAGCTAAAGAGAGTCAAGCTGCTGCCGAGGCAGAAAGAGAATTAGCAAAACGTGTGGCTCGCGAAGAAAAAGAAATTAAGCAACAAGAAGAAAATGATGTTGAAGAAGCTCAATCAGCTTCGGAGTTGAATGATATCCATTCTGGTCAACAGCATAATGAAGAGGCTGAAAAATAAAAAACAACTAATTAACTGATATAATTTTGAAGAATAACTTTATCATAAGAGCCATTACCGGTATACTGTTCGTAGCTGTAATTGTGGGCTGTATACTTTGGAATCCATTAGCATTTGGCTGCTTATTTGTAATCATCAGTACACTTACCATACGCGAATTTGGCACTTTGGTCAATCGTATTGAAGGTGTTGATATCAACAAGACGATAACTTCGCTTGGTGGTGCATATTTATTTATGGCTTTTATGGCTTTTTGTATTGGTGCTTATGATTCAAAAGTTTTTATCCCTTATGTGTTGCTGGTTTTATATTTGCTGATTAGCGAGTTGTATTTGAAGAAACAGAACCCAGTCAATAATTGGGCTTATTCCATGTTTAGTCAGCTATATATAGCACTGCCTTTTGCTATGCTCAATGTGTTGGCTTTTCAATATGACGGCATGATAGATGATGTAAGCTATAATCCGATACTGCCACTAGCTGTATTTATTTTTCTTTGGTTAAATGATACAGGGGCATATTGTGTTGGATCTTTATTGGGTAAGCATCGGTTGTTCGAAAGAATATCTCCTAAAAAATCGTGGGAAGGTTCAATTGGTGGTGCAGTTGTATGTGTAGCTATTTCATTTTTGCTTGCTCATTTTTTCCCATTTATGAATACGTTGCAGTGGATAGGACTATCGCTGGTTATTGTTGTTTTTGGCACTTGGGGAGATTTAACAGAGTCTTTACTCAAACGTCAGCTAAAAATCAAAGACTCAGGCACAATCTTGCCAGGACATGGCGGTATGCTCGATAGATTTGATAGTTCGCTTATGGCTATTCCAGCCGCTGCGGTATATATCTACTTGATTTCTTTTTAGAATAACTCTAAAATATAATACAGATGATTGTAGTAAAGGTTGCCTGAGAGTAATTTGCTACACTCATTGTTGTTTAAATATACTTGCAACTTCTATATTGAATAAGGATTTGAAATATGAAAAGAGGATTAATTTTATATCCAAAATCTACCACAAATAGCTTAAGCAATGCTTTTAGTTGGTTGAAGCAAGAAGCTAGTTGTTTTGACATACAATTGGATATTCTTTTTTTTGAAGAGATTGAGCTTGTGTATGGACCCAACTATTATCTAACGGTATCTGGAAATCAATTAAATCAAGTAGATTTTGTAGTGATGCGAGGCTATCATGAATTAATCTCTTTGCATTTTGAGCTCCAGGGCATCCCGGTGATTAACAGTTATGCATCTATGCAACTCTCTCACAATAAGATGTTGACTCACCAAACGCTCACAATTAATAATATTCCCACCCCAAAGAGCATTTTTACTCAAAATGCCAATTACTTGGATCTTTGTAAAGAGTTTCAAAATCAACAATTTGTAGTGAAGCAAATAGATGGTTCTAAAGGAGAGAATGTTTTTCTTGTACATTCTGAAGAAGAGTTTGATAAAGCGATATCGAAAATAGGGTCAAGCTGTATGTTTCAGCAATATATCAGCACTAGTTTTGGTCGCGACATCCGTGTATGGGTAATTGGAAATCGCATTGCAGGCTGTGTATTGCGTCAATCCGATACTTCTTTCCTTTCTAACTATTCGCAAGGCGGTAAAGCCTTGCACTTTGATATAAACCAAGAGGTTGCTGAGCTCGCATTGCGAAGTACCCATGCGTTAGGGCTTGAATTTGCAGGTGTAGATATTTTGTTCGACCAAGTGGGATATTATGTTTGTGAAGTTAATGGTAATGCAGGGTTTCGATCAATCTCTTCTATATCAGATGAAAACATACCCTATCAACTATTCGAATATATAAATAAGCGAGTGTATGGTTTTGGCTGATTCGCAAGCTATTAAACAAGGAATATAACTAAAGCAAATTACCTTGTATTTTGTATTAGTTTATATGCAAAAACAATACAAAATACAAGGTAATATGAATCATTTAATAGTTAGTCTATAAATAGCTAATTAATGCTATTTAATCATTGTTTCTTGTGGCGTGCTACGACTGAAATCTGCCATAGATGCTTGATTGGTTTGGTTTAGATTCATTTCAAGTTCTATTTCGCCATTTTCCTTCGAATTCATTCGCAAGATAATTCCTTTCTTGCCGGTTAGGTCAATGGAGTCTAGATTGAACGACACCGCGCCGTTTTGCCAATAGCCTGATAGGTCATTATAGGTATTGTAGCGCAAAGCTAGGTAGACATAATCTTTCATATCTCCATCTATTGATTCGCCTTGCACTAAGTTAATGAAATGCTTATCAACAAGAGGCATGTCTTGACGGAAAATGATATTCATATAACCGTTGTCTATCCATAAGTTTCCTTTGTAGATAATGATAGGGTCATTGCCAAACTCTTCTTCATTTTCGGGAGTAATCTCTGCAATGTTTTTAGTTAGAATAGGGTAGATAGCTTCTAGCTTTATGGCCATGTCGTAGTTGTTATAATTATCGGCCAAAGGGTTGAAGTATGAGATAACTCTTTCGCCATCTACCGGTTTATACCAACGTGCTGCATCAGCCGATAACCAAAGTGTACCAAATCTATCGGAATCAAGATAGTAGGTATTGCCGCTTATTACACGTACTGTTGCCCAGCTCATGCCAATATCGCCAATGGAGTAGCCATCTTTATTATCACAAGATTGTGTTGTGAAAGCCAATATTGCCAGCATGGATACAAGAAATAGGTTAAATCTTTTCATATTATTATAATGGTTTATGTTGTACTTTCTTATAAAAATGAAAAAGTCGGGCAAATACTGCACCGACTTAATAAATATTTAAAAAATAATTGTGTTTTATTTCTTACTATTTAGCAATTCTATGATTTGAGAAGCCGCTCTTTTGGGCGCACCTGGTTCGCCAAGCCTATGTTGCATATCTTTATAGCCACACAGCATTTTGTTGCGATGCGATTCATTATTTAATATCAAATCAAGCTCATTTCGCATATTATTCACCGTCATGCCATCGGCTACCAGCTCTTTTACTACCTCTTTGTTGGCTATTAAATTCACTAATGATATATATGGAACCTTCAATACATGCTTTCGTAGAAAAGACATGAATTTGCCGAAGCTTAAATAATAACAAACTACCTGAGGAGTGTTAAACATAGCCGTTTCGAGAGTTGCTGTGCCCGAAGTAACAAGAGCTGCGCTAGCATATTTTAATAGCAAATAAGTTTGATTGAATATAATCTTTGCCGATACACCTTTCAAGCATTCGTTATAATAGTCTAGAGGTATTGATGGTGCTCCGGCTATTACCAATTGATAATTAGGAAATGCTGAAGCAGCTTGCAGCATCTTGGGCAGATTGTCTTTAATTTCTTGCTTTCTGCTTCCGGCAAGAATGGCTATTATTGGTTTATCATCCAACTGATTTGTTTTAATGAAATCATTCAAGCTAACCTTATTGCACTTTTCAAACTCTGCTATTTCATCTACTGTAGGGTTGCCCACATAGTGGATAGGATAGTTGTGTTTCTTTTCGAAAAAATCTACTTCAAACGGCAAAATAGAAAATAGTTCATCAACATCTCGTTTTATGTTCTTAATCCTATATTCTTTCCATGCCCATATTTTAGGTGAGATATAATAATAAATAGGAATTTGAGTATTGCTATGAATATATTTAGCTATTTCAAGGTTAAATCCAGGATAATCTACTAAAATCACTACATCGGGATGCCAAGAAATAATGTCTTCTTTGCAACGTTTCATGTTGGCAAATATGGTGCGTAAATGTAACAACACGGGTATAAAACCCATATAGGCTAGTTCTCTGTAATGTTTTACAGGGTTGCCGCCTATTGTAGCCATCATATCGCCGCCTAGAAATCTGAATTCTGCGTTCGGATCCTTTTCTTTTAGTGCTGCCATCAAGTGCGATGCATGCAAGTCGCCCGAAGCTTCTCCTGCTATTAAATAATACCTCATCTTCTGCTTATTTAAACCAACTGTTAAGTTCGTTCATAAATTTATAACCCGTTAAGTCGATTTGTATAGGTGTTATAGCTGCATAATTGTGATGTAAAGCCCATCTATCTGTCTTTTCATCATTAGAATCGGCATCAATAAAAGTGCCTGTCAGCCAAAAGTAATTTTCATCCCCTTTTCTAGGACATGATTCCCATTCCTGTGTCCAGTATCCTCTAGCTTGGGTGCATACCTTGATGCCTTTTATTTCATCATTTGGGAAGTTTACATTTAAACAGGTTTGCATGGGTAAGCCTTTCTTCAATATCTCATCTACAATTTTGAAAATAAAAGGCTTGGTATGAATAAAATCTACATCAGGATTGTGGCTACAAATTGAAAAACCCACAGACGGTATATCGTTTAAACACCCCTCAATCACTACTCCCATAGTTCCAGAGTTGTGCACATTGGTGGCCGAGTTGTCACCATGATTGATGCCGCTAACGATAATATCTGGTTTTCTGCCATTTAATATAGTAAAAAGCGAAAGTTTTACACAATCGGTAGGAGTGCCACTACATTTATAAATAGAAAGTCCAACATCTTTGCGCACTAGGTCATAGTGCACAGGTTGTGTAACGGTAATAGCGCATCCACTACCCGAGCGGGCACTATCTGGAGCCACAACAACAATCTCTCCCAGCGGTCTGAGATAATCAATCAACTCATTGATACCTTTTGCCAAATACCCATCATCGTTGGATATTAATATTAAAGGTCGCTTTAATTCCATATTGATACTTTTTTGTTTATGACAAAAGTAACAAAAAACCGAGATGATTGATGACTAAGTGCGCAATTTTCAGCTTTAGATGATTTGATATGGCATATAATATATATGTATAATGTGGTTCTTCATCCGTGAAACAATACTGGTCAACTATTAAATAAGTTATTGATTATTAAATAACCCGGTCTGTTTTTTGTCCGTGAAACAAATTATTAGTTATATTTGCACACCCTGAAAAGGGGATATTGTAGTTCAGTTATTAACAAAACAACTGACTTATCAACAGAAAACGAAAAGTTTCTATTTTTTAGTAGGTATGCTAATGTTTTATCATTTATTTCGCACATAGTTACAAAGAACTCGAATAATATGGGAAAAATTATTGCTTTGGCAAATCAAAAAGGCGGGGTTGGTAAAACTACTACGACAATTAATTTGGCAGCATCGCTAGCCACTCTCGAAAAAAAAGTACTGGTAGTTGATGCTGATCCTCAAGCAAATGCCTCTTCAGGTTTGGGCGTTAATATCAAACAATCTGAATGTACTATTTACGAATGTATTGTTGATAGAGCTAATGTGCAAGATGCTATACTTGATACAGAAATAGATACACTCAAGGTTATTTCATCACATATCAATTTGGTGGGTGCCGAAATCGAAATGCTCAATCTTCCCAATCGTGAAAAGATTCTTAAAGAGGTGCTTGCCCCATTGAAGGAAGAATATGATTATATCCTAATTGACTGCTCTCCATCTCTGGGTTTAATAACTATCAACTCATTGACTGCTGCCGATTCAGTTATTATCCCTGTTCAAGCCGAATATTTTGCACTTGAAGGTATTAGCAAATTGTTGAATACAATCAAAATCATCAAATCTAAACTCAATCCAGGCTTAGAGGTTGAGGGCTTCTTATTAACAATGTATGATTCGCGCTTAAGACAGGCCAATCAGATATATGATGAGGTGAAAAGACACTTCCAAGAATTGGTGTTCAAAACAGTGATTCAGCGCAATGTGAAGTTGAGCGAAGCTCCTAGTTATGGTATTCCTACTATTCTTTATGATGCCGATTCTACCGGAGCTAAAAATCACTTGGCTCTAGCTAAAGAGATTATAAATAGAAACGAAAAATAAAATAGATAACGATATGACAAAGCAAAGAAGAAATGCACTTGGACGTGGGTTGGATGCTTTACTTTCTATGGATGAAGTGAAGACTGAAGGTTCTTCATCAATCAACGAAATAGAATTGTCTAAGATATCTGTTAACCCTAATCAGCCACGCAGAGAGTTTGATGAAGTTGCCTTGCAGGAACTATCAGATTCGATTGCTGAAATAGGTATTATTCAACCTATCACTCTTCGCAAGCTAACTGATAATGAATATCAGATTATTGCGGGTGAAAGAAGGTATAGAGCTTCGCTCAAAGCAGGGTTAAAGACAGTTCCTGCCTATATTCGTACGGCCGACGATGAAAACGTGATGGAGATGGCACTAGTTGAAAATATCCAACGCGAAGATTTGAACGCTGTAGAGATTGCATTGGCTTATCAGCATCTTATAGAGCAATATGAACTAACTCAAGAACGATTAAGCGAGAGGGTAGGTAAGAAACGTACTACGATAGCCAACTATCTTCGCCTTTTGAAACTTCCTGCTCCAATCCAAATGGCTTTGCAGAACAAGCAAATTGATATGGGACATGCACGTGCTCTCATTACATTGGCCGATCCTAAGTTACAAGTCAAATTGTTTGAAGAAATTGTTGCTCAAGGATACTCTGTGCGCAAAGTAGAAGAAATGGTAAAACTCTTAAATAGTGGAGAAGCGGTGAAAAGTGGAGATAAAAAGATTGCTCCTAAACGCACTAAACTTCCTGAAGAGTTTAACTTATTAAAAAAACATCTTTCTGATTATTTCCATACAAAAGTGCAGCTAAGTTGTTCTGATAAGGGAAAAGGGAAAATTAGTATTCCTTTCAACAATGAAGAAGAATTGGAGCATATCATGGAAATGTTTGACATGTTAAAGAATAAATGATAAAATATATTTTACGATACAACTACTATGTTATAGCCCTGCTATTTTGTATTTTACAAATAGCAGGGATTGATGCTTTTGGACAGGAAGCTATT